>NC_011529.1:0-307934 GCF_000018365.1 Thermococcus onnurineus NA1
ATGATCCTCGACGTCGATTACATCACAGAGGACGGAAAGCCTGTCATCAGGATCTTCAAGAAGGAGAAGGGTGAGTTCAAGATTGAATACGACAGAGACTTCGAGCCTTACATCTATGCACTCCTCAAGGACGATTCTGCCATCGAGGAAGTGAAGAAGATAACCGCGGAGCGCCATGGAAAGGTTGTCAAGGTCAAGCGTGCCGAGAAGGTGAATAAGAAGTTCCTCGGCCGACCGGTTGAGGTATGGAAGCTCTACTTCGAGCACCCGCAGGACGTGCCCGCAATCCGCGACAAGATAAGGGCTCACCCGGGGGTTATCGACATTTACGAGTACGACATACCCTTCGCCAAGCGCTACCTCATAGACAAGGGCCTCGTCCCCATGGAGGGCGATGAAGAACTGAAGATGCTCGCCTTTGACATCGAGACGCTCTACCACGAGGGCGAGGAGTTCGGAACCGGGCCCATACTCATGATAAGCTACGCGGATGAGAACGAGGCGAGGGTTATAACCTGGAAAAAGATAGACCTGCCCTACGTTGACGTCGTCTCAACCGAGAAGGAGATGATAAAGCGCTTTTTGAGGGTTGTTAAGGAGAAGGATCCTGATGTTCTCATTACCTACAACGGCGACAACTTTGACTTTGCTTACCTCAAAAAACGTTGCGAAAAGCTTGGGATAAGCTTTACCCTCGGGCGGGACGGAAGCGAGCCGAAGATACACCGCATGGGCGACCGCTTCGCCGTGGAGGTTAAGGGGAGGATTCATTTTGATCTCTATCCGGTCATAAGGCGTACCATCAACCTGCCGACCTACACCCTTGAGGTTGTTTATGAGGCGGTCTTTGGCAAACCCAAGGAGAAGGTATACGCGGAGGAGATAACCCTTGCCTGGGAGAGCGGCGAGGGGCTTGAGCGCGTTGCGCGCTACTCTATGGAAGATGCAAAGGCAACCTATGAGCTCGGAAGAGAGTTCTTCCCGATGGAGGCCCAGCTTTCGAGGCTGATAGGCCAGAGCCTCTGGGACGTGTCGCGTTCCAGCACCGGCAACCTCGTGGAGTGGTTTCTCCTGCGGAAGGCCTACGAGAGGAACGAACTTGCCCCCAACAAGCCAGACGAGGGGGAGTTAGCGAGGAGAAGGAACAGTTACGCCGGCGGCTACGTTAAGGAACCAGAACGGGGATTATGGGACAATATTGTGTATTTAGATTTTCGCTCTCTTTACCCCTCGATCATAATCACCCACAACGTCTCGCCGGATACTCTCAACAGAGAGGGCTGCAAGGAATATGACGTCGCCCCTCAGGTCGGTCACAAGTTCTGCAAGGACTTCCCCGGCTTCATTCCGAGCCTTCTCGGGAACCTGCTCGAAGAGAGGCAGAAGATAAAGAGGAAGATGAAGGCTACAATAGATCCCCTGGAGAAGAAGCTCCTCGACTACAGGCAGCGGGCAATAAAAATCTTAGCGAATAGCATTCTACCCGATGAATGGGTTCCTTTGCTCATTGATGGAAGGCTCAAACTGACGAGAATCGGCGATTTTGTTGATAATGCGATGGATGAGGGGAACCCCCTAAAGAGCAATGAAACCGAGGTTCTCGAAGTTTTGGGGATAAATGCCATTTCCTTCAACAGAAAGACAAAGATATCCGAGGTAAGGCCCGTCAGAGCCCTTATACGGCACCGCTATCGCGGAAAAGTGTACAGCATAAAACTCTCCTCCGGCAGGAAAATCAAGGTCACGGAGGGGCACAGTCTTTTCACAGTCAAAAATGGGGAACTTGTGGAAGTTACCGGCGGGAAAGTAAAACCTGGGGACTTCATAGCAGTTCCAAGGAGGATTAACCTCCCGGAAAGGCATGAGAGGATAAACCTTGCCGATGTTCTCCTCAACCTTCCTGAGGAGGAAACCGCCGACGTCGTCTTAACTATACCCACCAAGGGGCGCAAGAACTTCTTTAGGGGCATGCTGAGAACCCTCCGCTGGATTTTTGAGGGAGAGAAAAGACCCAGAACGGCCCGAAGATACCTCGAACACCTCCAAAAGCTGGGCTATGTCAGACTCAAAAAAATCGGCTACGAAGTTCTTGATGAGAAAGCTTTAAGGAAATACAGGGCGCTCTACGAGGTTCTTGCTGAAAAGGTTAGGTACAACGGCAACAAGAGGGAATACCTGGTTGCCTTTAACGACCTCAGGGATAAGATAGAGTTTATGCCGGAGGAAGAGCTTAGGGAGTGGAAGATTGGAACCCTCAACGGCTTTAGGATGGAGCCTTTCATTGAAGTCAACGAAGACCTTGCAAAGCTTCTCGGTTATTACGTCAGCGAGGGTTATGCAGGAAAGCAGAGGAACCAGAAGAACGGGTGGAGCTATTCGGTCAAGCTTTACAACAATGACCAGAAGGTTCTCGATGACATGGAAAGGCTTGCATCGAAATTCTTCGGAAAGGTGAGACGCGGAAAGAACTACGTGGAGATGCCCAAGAAAATGGCCTACGTGCTCTTCAAGAGCCTATGTGGTACGCTGGCGGAGAACAAACGAGTTCCTGAGGTTATATTCACATCCCCCGAAAACGTGCGCTGGGCCTTTTTAGAGGGGTACTTCATAGGGGACGGCGACCTCCATCCGAGCAAGAGGGTTAGGCTTTCCACAAAAAGCGAGACCTTAGTCAACGGTTTGATAATCCTCCTCAACTCCCTTGGCATCTCGGCCGTTAAGATAAGGTTTGAGAGCGGGGTGTACAGAGTTCTAGTTAACGAAGAACTATCGTTCCTTGGCAACAGCAAGAAGAAGAACGCCTATTACTCTCACGTAATTCCAAAGGAGATACTCGAAGACGTCTTCGAAAAGAGGTTTCAGAAAAACGTGAGCCCCAAAAAGCTTAGAGAGAAGATTAAGAGGGGCGAACTTAACCAGGAGAAGGCCAAGAGAATTTCCTGGCTTCTCGAGGGAGACATTGTGCTTGACAGAGTTGAAGAAGTCGAAGTTGAGGACTACAACGGCTACGTCTACGATCTAAGCGTTGAGGAGAATGAAAACTTCCTGGCAGGATTTGGAATGATATACGCTCACAACAGCTATTACGGGTACTACGGCTATCCCAGGGCAAGGTGGTACTGCAAGGAGTGCGCTGAGAGCGTTACCGCCTGGGGCAGGGAATACATTGAGATGACGATAAGGGAAATTGAGGAGAAATATGGCTTTAAAGTGCTGTATGCGGACACCGATGGCTTTTATGCTACAATACCGGGAGCGGACGCTGAAACTGTCAAAAAGAAGGCTAAAGAGTTCCTTAAATACATAAATGCCAAGCTGCCTGGATTACTTGAGCTTGAGTACGAGGGCTTCTACAAGCGCGGCTTCTTCGTCACCAAAAAGAAGTACGCTGTTATCGACGAGGAGGGCAAGATCGTAACTCGTGGGCTGGAGATAGTCAGGCGTGATTGGAGTGATATAGCTAAAGAAACACAGGCTAGGGTTCTTGAGGCTCTCCTGAAGGACGGTAATGTAGAGAAGGCCGTTAAGATAGTCAAGGAGATAACCGAGAAGCTGAGCAAGTACGAAATCCCGCCGGAGAAGCTCGTCATCCACGAGCAGATAACCCGCGAGCTGAAGGACTACAAAGCAACGGGCCCGCACGTAGCGATAGCAAAGCGTTTGGCGGCGAGGGGAATAAAAGTTCGCCCCGGCACGATAATCAGCTACATCGTCCTTAAGGGAAGTGGAAGGATAGGTGACAGGGCGATACCCTTCGACGAGTTCGACCCAACGAAGCACAAGTACGACGCTGACTACTACATCGAGAACCAGGTTCTCCCGGCTGTGATGAGGATTTTGGAGGCGTTTGGGTATAAGAAAGAGGATTTAAGATACCAGAAGACGAGGCAGGTTGGATTGGGGGCTTGGTTGAAGCCGAAGAAATGAGTTCTGAGATTCGTGTTTCCTGTCTATTATTTCAACCGAATGGCCCTTTCTTCCTTTGCCCTGTTTCTCCAGCTCTTTGACTTTCGTGATGTTTTCACGGTATCAACCCAAATGCGTTGATTTGGTGGGTAAGACTGTTAAAAAAGCCAATTTAACCTTCTAACTCCCCCAGCACCTCCAGAATTCCCTCAACGCTCGGCACTTCAAAGCCCCTCTCGTGGATTCTCTTCACTTCCTCGGCCTCGGGATTAATCCAGACCGCCCACATCCCCATTTTAAGCGCTCCCTCGAAGTCTTCTGCATAGGTGTCGCCAATGTGGATGGCCTCACCTGGCTCAACGCCGAACGCTTTAAGCGGCTTTTCGAACATCTCGGGCATTGGCTTGTAAGCGAAGACCTCGTCCGCAAAGAAGGTCCTGTCCACGAACTCCATCAGTCCGAAGCGCTCAAGCAGGAGCCTTGTGTAAGAGCCCGGCCAGAACATCACGTTGCCAGTAACGGTGACCTTCAGGCCCTTTCTCTTGACGCTCTCAAGCGCCTCTCTTGCCCCCGGCAGGACGATTTCATCGCTGACCTTAAGAACAGCCCTCGCGGCGGCCCTCCTTACGACCTCGATCTCAGTTCCGAGCAACTCTGCGAGCATCTTCTGACTCTCCTCCAGAGCCTGGGTGGGATCTCCAGCAGTTTCTGCCCTCATGCGCTTTATCCTCTCCCTTGTGAACATCATGCCCTCGACGACGTCTATGATGCACGCTCCCATGAGCTTGGACAGCTCAACGGCCATGGCGTCGAGCATAATGTTAATGTCTAGAAGGGTGTTCCAGACATCGAATGAGGCGAGCTTCATGCGTATCACCTAGGAGAGTTGGGGGAGGTGGAATAAAAATTCAACGGTTCATGCCTGAGATAATGAAAAGCCCTTCCATAAGCCCCGCTTCCCTAAGAATGGCCTTGAGGTTTCTGAAGCGGGAGCGCATGACAAAAAGCTCGTAAAAGCCTTCCAGATTGCCCCAGTGTCCGTAGGCCGAAAGAGCCAGGTACATGACCTCTTTGGGCTTTAGCTTCCTGCACAGGCTCTCGTTTAGGGTCCTTAATGCCGGTCTGATTCTCTCCAGAAGTCCCTCTCGCTCTATGAGGTGGAGCATTAAATCTTCAACAGTAGGCTTCTTCCACTCGATTAGCTTGTCCTCAAAGGGAAGGCCTATGATTAGAGGTATTACCTCTGTCTTCCCAACTCTAAAACCTGTGGCCGTTTTTTCAGGACGGAACCGGGAGAGCTTCCCGGTTATTGAGGCCATCGCACTCTCTCTGTCGTCATCGACATCTATGGCGACTCCTATTTTGTCAACACTTAATTCAAAGACTTCCATTGCTCTGATAAAGTTGCCTAGGTTTCGGATGACTCCTGAATTGCCCTCACTTGGGATTACCGCTAAGAAGCCATTCTCATTTCTCAGCAGCTCGAAATTCTCGCGCTCAAAGACTCCCTCAATGAATTTTAGATTCGCTGGAACTTCTCTGCTCTCTTTGAACTTGAAGAGCTTCTTGAAGACCGCCTTAAAGAACTTAGCATCAGTCTTACCCTCGACGAAAAGGACGCTCGCCCGGGAGGGTTCACCAGTAAAGCCACCCCGGAGATCGAAGTCAAGGTATTTTCTCAGCTCATAGGCCTCCTTGGTTGTTAGGGTCCTTCCAGTGTCGGAGTAGATAAGGAAATGTCCCTCGCCTCTGAACTTACCAAGTATGAGGTCTATGAGCTCGAGGCTCGCTGTTATCACCGTTTCCTCCCCGGTGAGCGATCTAACAATCCTAACTAACTCTCTCCGATTTTTTCCGCATTCGGGAAAAATCAGTGTGTTATTATCTGCAAAGGCCTCAAATCTCTTTCCAGTGATGATCCTCATTCACTTCACCATGTCAACAGTTATCGCTCCGATGACGGCAAATGTGCTTATAAGTATGGTCGCGTTGAGGTACTGCTCCGTCGTAAAGTCGGCTATCCCGTTGATGCCGTAGAGGTATATTAACCCGGAGGAAATCAGATACGCTATCAAGGTCACGGTGAGAAGTCTTTTTGGGACATGGAAGAGCTCCTCTTTTTTGAGGTTGCCTATCTGGGACTTCGCAATGAAGAGGTATGCAATGGCCAGGGTCATGAGAAGGATTACCAGGGAGCGCTCTACGGATATGTCTTTGGCGATTTCCCAAAGTTCGCCGGTGAAGAGGAATGGAAGGGCGAAGGTTACCGCACCGATGATCTCCTGGGCTATGTCGTCCCACCCGAGCCGGTCGGGTGCCTTCTTTTCCTCAACCTCCCTGCGAAGCTCCTTAAGGCTGGTATATATCTCGTCGAGCTTATCTTCCATTTCCTTTCCCCTTTCGTCCGCTGGTGGGTGCTCAGGTTCGGGGTTCATCATCCCGTCAGCATTGGATTCACTCATCATCGCAGAAGGGATTTCCCCAGGAAAAGTTATAAAGGTTGGGATGCACCTTAATTCGGTGATAAACGATGAAAAAGGCTTTGGCCCTGTTTGTGAGCCTGACAATTCTGGGCTTGCTCCTTACGCCGATTAATGCAGCTATTACTGGCATTAATTCTGCCAATACCGTGATAGTTCTACCAACCACCAAGATAGTTAACGGCGTGCCCCTTCACATAGGTGAGGACGCGATAACCGGCTCAAGACTCGGAGCTTTTCTGGTTCTCAGGGGGATTTCTCAGGGAACTTACACTACCACCGTTTCTGTACCCGTTGAGTACCACAGTGTGGTTATTCCTGATGAAAACCAGATATACAAACTCAATCCAATCGACATGCCCGACGTCGGAGTGAACGTTAGCGACGTACCCGTGGGACACGCTGTAGTTGTTCAGGTTGACTTCTCCCGCGTTGGGTTTAACTCCACTAACGGGATGGCTGAGTTCCTCGACAGAAGCGTAGAGATAATCTTCAACGAGAACACAACGCCCCTTGATATAGGCGGCGATTATAAGGTTGTCTCGGCGACTGTTGATGGGAAGGACACCATGTACTTCTACGCGTACTTGGAGGCCGACTCTGAATCTAGCTCGCTTGGCGATTCCATAGTCGTCGGTGGCTGGAAGATAAAGCTGCTCGACATAAACCTCGATGTCTCCAAGATGCTCATCGAGCTGACCTATCCCAGCGGCCTCATCAAAACCAAGACCATGAGCGAGGACAAGTACTACGTCATGTACGTCGACACCAACGGTGCCGAGGACTTTGAGGAGTACGACACCTATCCCTCTGCAAGAATAAACGAACTTCTCGAAACTGGGGCGAAGAACGTCTTCCTTTTCACCCCCACGGACTTCTTCGTTGGCATAAACAACGCCCAGATGGTCACCTACGACTACTGGTACTACGAGAAAGTGAAGCAGTACTCGGACGGTGATGTCTATAAAGGCCAGTGGATCTGGGACATAGACCCCGATAACGGGCTCTACACCCTCTACCTCCACGTGAACGAGAGCCTCGAGAGCTTTCCAAGGGTGTTCATAGGGTCGGGAGACGCCCTAGAGCTCCCGACTGGTTGGGGTCTTGAGATTATGGCGGTCTTCCAGAGGGACGAGAACGGAGGGATAGTTGGAGTTGAAGGCTACCGCTTCGTCCGCGTTGCCACGGTTACGAGAACCGTCTCGGTTATCGCTCCGAAAGTCGAGGCTACAGACGATGTTTACGACTTCATCATCGAGGATACCGACCTGACGAGCCTTCCATCGGACAAGAACGTTATAATCATAGGTGGGTGGGTCAGCAACAAAGCCTGGGAGCTCCTCGGGCAGGTCTATGGAACGAACACAGTGGATGCCATTAAGGCCGAGGTAGAGCAGAAAGGATACGTGATAAAAGAGCTGGACAACCCGAACAACCCGCAGTACAAGGTAATCATACTCGCAGGAAAGACCTATGAAGAGACAAGGCTCGCTGTAGAGAAGTTTATGGAAGAAATGTGAAAGCTTATTTTATCCCGTTTTTCTAATTTTACTCACTCTTATTTAAGCTAGGGAATGCTCGTATTTCTTGATTTAATCGGTGAGTAATGCCTTTTTTTATTAATAAATTTTTTGGCATGGCGTGGGGTAGGTTTATATACTCAAACCCTCGTCTAAACGTTCATGTCACTGCAGAATTACAGGGACTTCAGCAGGGATGCATGGTTGCTCGTGGCCTACTCGTTTATATCCTGGCTAGGCGGCAACATAGCATGGTTCATATTCCCGTTCTATCTAAAATCCCTCGGCTTTGACTACACAAACATTGGGATAGTCTTCTCGCTCTCGACCCTGGCTCAGGCGAGCGTTCTCCTCTTCTCGGGCCCTCTCGGCACGAGGATAGGCTACAAGAGGGCCGTTCTTCTTGGAGTCTCACTGATGTTCTTGGGCAGGCTCATCCAGGTTCTATATCCGACCATAGTCATGCTCACCCTGGGCGGTGTGCTCATTGGAATAGGCCTCGCCTTTGAGAGCCCCTCCTACATGGCCCTGCTGAGCGGTGAAGTTAGCGACGAGAAGAGGCACTACCTCTTCAGTCTCTCCTCCGCGATGGGAACGATAGGTTCCGCAGTGGGCCTCCTTTTAGCTGGCTTCCTGCCAAGGTACTTAGGCTACCGCGAGGTCTTTGCGCTGGTTCTCCTTATAATCCCGATTAGATTCGTCCTCGTGCTCTTCGTGAAGTCCGTTCTGGCAAACACGGAGAAGAGACTCAACCTCAATAAGAAACTGCTCCTGAGAATCGGTCGCTTCGCTCTTCCAAGCGCCCTCATTGGTCTCGGTGCCGGTGTTACGATACCATACATGGGCCTCTACTTCAACCAGCGCTTCGGCACGAGCCTGGAAAGCATAGGCTGGCTCTTCGCCCTTCAGCAGTTCATAATGGGCCTTGGCATGTTTATCCTCCCGATGATAGCGGACAGGCTCGGCAGTGTCAAGACCGTAGTCTCTTTCAACGGAAGTGCCAGTTTCCTGATAGCTGCGATGCCATTCTCCCCGACTTTCATGGTGGCGGCCTTCATCTACACCGTTAGAACTATTCTCATGAACATAGTCAACCCCATATGGAACTCCTTCATGATGAGTTCCTTCTCCAAGGAGGAGCGTTCGACTGTAATGGCCTTGAACAACCTCTCCTGGACGGCCACCTTCGGAATAGGTCAGTACATAGGCGGCAGGCTTTTCGATTTCTCTCTCACCTGGCCGTTCCTTATAACGGCATTCCTTTACGCAATCTCTATGCTTGTCTTCTGGGGTTTCTTCCGGGACGCGGAGACAAAAGGTTATAAGTCCCCATCGGCCTAAAGTGACTTCAGTGAGAGAACTTCTGGAGAGTGTGAGCCATGGTGGTTAAAGACTGTCCTGAGTGTCACGGAACTGGTAAAGTCAAGGTTGGCGAGAAGGAGTGTCAAGTTTGTAACGGCTGGGGCTATGTTCCGGCTGATTTCAAGCTCGACAAGCAGCTTAAGGGTTATAGAAACCTGGACTACTTCGGCGTTGAAGACGAAGTTGACGAGATACCCTGTCCTGAGTGCCACGGCAAGGGCGTTGTACCAGTTTACGACACTTGCCCCGCCTGCGGCGGAACTGGCCGTGTTCTCGCCTGCG
The DNA here is from genome assembly GCF_000018365.1 of Thermococcus onnurineus NA1. Lineage (NCBI taxonomy): Archaea > Methanobacteriati > Methanobacteriota > Thermococci > Thermococcales > Thermococcaceae > Thermococcus > Thermococcus onnurineus. The sequence continues at coordinate 9,551 of NC_011529.1, forward strand.
ACATCTGTGGTAAGGTGAAGGAGCCCTGGGAACCTGGTATGGAAACCACCTGGGTCTGTCCGGACTGTATGAGGAAATACAAGGTGGTCTATATTCTCGACAAGACCTGCGACTATGAGGACGTTGAGATAGGCAATGTATATAAGGGAACCATAGACAGGGTGGAGCGCTTTGGTGTTTTTGTGAAGCTTAACCCGCACGTTACAGGGCTTATCAAGAGGAAGGACCTCCTTGGCGGTAGGGATTACGTTCCGGGTCAGGAGATACTCGTCCAGGTTCTTGATGTTAGACCCGACAAGCGCGAGGTTGACCTCATAGAGTCGGCCCTTAAGCACTACAAGGAGGTCGTCGTTAGAAAAGAGCTTCCAGTTACTCCAATCGGCGAACTCAGGAAGGACATGGCCGGAAAAACCGTGAGGATACGCGGCAGGGTCACTCAGATACAGGTCACCGGCGGCCCAACGGTCTTCACGATAACCGACGGAACGGGCATAACTTGGGCGGCCGCCTTTGAGGCACCGGGCGTTAGGGCCTATCCTAACATAAACGTCGGCGACATCGTTGAGATAATCGGAAAGATAGCCTTCCACTCCGGCGAGATACAGATAGAAGTCAGCGACATGGCCCGCCTCTGGGGTCCGGAGGCGGCTGAGGTAAAGAAGAAGATTGAAGAGCAACTCGACAGGAAGGCCCAGCCCGAGGACGTTGGCTTCCTCGTGGAGAGCGAGGTTCTGGAGAAGCTCAAGCCGAAGATAATGAAGGCCGCCTTCATGATAAGGCGTGCCATCTACGAGGGAAGACCGATATTGCTGAGACACCACGCGGATGCGGACGGCTACACCTCTGGTCTGGCACTCGAATACGCTATAGTTCCACTCATAGAGGAGGTCTCGCCCGATCCAGGGGCAAGGTGGAAGCTCTTCAAGCGCAGACCTAGCAGAGCACCGTTCTACGAGCTTGAGGATGTTCTCAAGGACATAATCTTCATGGTCGAGGACCACGAGAAGTTCGGCGATCCATTACCGCTCGTCGTCATAGTGGACAACGGCGGAACGAGTGAGGACATTCCAGCCTACAAGCGCATCAAGGCCTACGGCGTTCCGATAGTGGTTATAGACCACCATGACCCGAGGGAGTGGATAAGCGAGGACAAAGCTGCCGTCGATGAGTATGTCGACGTTCACGTCAATCCTCATCATATCAAGCGTGGCTACTACGAACTGACCGCCGGAATGCTCGCAACTGAAATAGCGCGCTACATTAATCCGGCCGTAGAAGACAAGATCAAGCACCTGCCAGCCATAGCCGGAACCGGCGACAGGAGTAAAGCACCGGAGTTTTACCAGTACCTTGAGATAGCCAAGAAGGCGAAGGGTCTAACTGAAGAGGATCTCAAGAAGATAGCCGAGGTTATAGACCACGAAGCTTATTTCTGGAAGTTCATGGACGGGCATGGCATAATCGACGAGATACTTCTCCTAACGGGCAACCTGCAGAGGCACAGAATGCTTATCGACGCAATTTATCCAGAGGTCAGGGAGAAGCAGGAGAAGGCCCTTAGGGCTTCACTGCCTCATGTCAAGAGCGTCGTCCTGCCGAACGGTATAAGGTTCAACACCATAGACATAGAGCTCTATGCACCGAAGTTCAGCTACCCGAGCCCTGGCAAGCTGAGCGGCCTGATCCACGACCACTTCAAGGAGAAATACGGCGAGGACAGCCCGATACTCACTTTGGCCTACGGCCCGGACTTCGCTGTTGTCAGGGCGAGCGACGGCATGGCAGCCTACAACTTCGACCTCAACGAGATAATACCCAAGCTCCAGGAGGCACTCCCGAGCGCTGGCATCGAGGGCGGTGGCCACAGCTACGCTGGCTCAATAAAGTTCTTTGAGGGTATGCGCAAGGAAGTGCTTGAGGAGTTCGCCAAGCAGGTGCTCAAGCTGAAGAAGAGCTCTTGACCCTTTCCCAACCTTTTTAAAGGTGAAAGCTGGAGGTTTTTATGGTACAAGTTTTTGGAGGAGTCCGAATGAAGGTTAAGGTTGAGGTTACTTTTAGAATGGGCGGTGTTTCTTACCGCGGCCACAGATGGGAGGATGACGTTCTCGTCTTCGAGTTCGAGAGGCTGGGGGATGCCTTTATCCAGGTTCTAAGCAAAAGGGTTGTGGAGGAGGAAGTTGAGCGCGAGCCCGCTAAGGTCCTCGTGGAGCTCCGCACGAAGGACGGGGGCAAGGTCTTCGGCACCCTCAAGGAAGACGGCGTTTACAGGGCGATAGAGCCTTAGCGCTTTCTCGCGAGTGCAGGTGTCAGTGCTATCAGTATCAACAGGCTAGGACCGCAGATGTTTTCTTCGTCATTTCTCGTTTCCTTCTTTGCTAGTGATGTCTCCTCTGGTGGCTCTATTGGGTCTAGTAAATTATCTTTCCATTACGCTTTATCGTTAGGCTGTAGATGCCTACTGGAACGTCTGTCTCGTTAAGGGGCGTTTCTCCGATAGGCTCTCCGTCGAGATAGACTTCCAGTCCCCTCTCCTTTGTCAGTATCCTGAGCTTGAAGGTTGGGTACTTCAGCGTGGCGTTAATCAGTTTTCTTTCCCCATCCCGCAGGGAGACGTTCAGGGAGTAGACGAGGTAGTCGGGGTTGTAGAGCTGGATAGTGTAGTTGCCCGGCGTGATGGTGAGGTTGAGGGGTGTCTCGCCAACGTTCTTTCCGTTGATGAAGACGTGGGCCTTTGGGGGTACTAACTACCATAAGGTACGCCATTTGGTTCTCTGAAGTGGTGAGGATTGGTGGAGTTATAAGCAGCATCGCTAGGAGGGCAAGAAAAAGGGCATGACCCTTCATTACTCCTTCCTCCAAGTTGCTTTATACCACTGACTATAATTAGGGTGAACGTTTTAAAGTTTGTCCCCCACCTACCTGCGGTGGTGCCCATGTACATGGCGGAGTTCAAGCTTCGCTTTGGAGATAGGAAATGGTACGTCAGGAGGATAATCGAGGCTAACTCACTTGAAGAGGCCGAGGAGATGGCCGAGCGCTACGCCAGGGCCATGAACAAAGGCGAAGTTCTCTGGGAGCTGAGCTACGTTATAGAGGCTGAGAGGCCGCTTCTCATAGGAAAGGAAGAGCTCGAGAAGCTTGGGGCTTGATTTTGCTGTTCTTCTCTTCTCCCGGCTTTTCTGCAAGGTAAAAATGAAACGAGGCTACTCCCTCACAAACGCCATCAGAACCATAGCTATCGCGTTCATCAGCGCCGCGAAGATGAACGAGTAGGTCAGTGAATAGTTCTGCCACAGCCAGCCTGCTATCACCGAGGCTGGAAAGACAAAGACACCAAAGACAGTGTGGTATGCGCCTATGATTGTCCCCTTCTCGAATTCCTCCGCTAAGTCAGCCATGTAGGCTCTCGGTATGGTGTCCTCGATGGCTATGTAGAGGCCATAGAGCACGAAGGCTGCTATGAGTGTGTAGAAGTCCCTCGCGTATGCGAAGGCCAGCGATGCCAGGGCCGCTATTCCGAAACCGAGGGCTATCATCCTCTTCTTTCCGAAGGTGTCCGAGTAGGTTCCGAGGGGATAGGCTGAGAGAGCGTAGATTAGGTTGAAGAGCGCGTAAAAGCCCAGTCCCTGAACGACTGAGAAGCCGAGCTCCTCTGCCTTCCAGAGTGTGAAGGCATAGCTGTACCTGCCGAGGGCGCCGATGGCAACCACGACGAGGAAGAGGCGCAGGTTTCTGGATTTGAGTGCCGAGATGCCCTTTACCTTCTTCTTTACCTCGCCGCCTTTGTCTTTGACCAGCAGTATGACGATAACGACTCCGATTAAGCCTGGAATAGCCGAGAGCAGGAAGAGATAGCGGTAGGCGGTTTCTAGGGGCAGGCTTTTGAGCAGCTCCAGAATCGCTATCGCCGCCAGCGGTCCGGCAACAGCTCCAAGCGTATCCATCATTCTGTGAAAGCCAAAGGACTTGCCTGTCTTCCCCTTCTCACTGGATTCGGCAATGAGCGCGTCTCTTGGTGCGGTTCTTATTCCTTTGCCTACCCTGTCGAGAACCCTTAGGGTTACAAAGTCCCACCACGAGTGGACGAATGCAAGGGCCCCCTTGGCGATGGTGGAGAACAGGTAGCCGAAGGCCACGAAGAGCTTCCTTTTTCTAAAGTGGTCGCTGAAGTAGCCGAAAAGTACTTTAAACAGCGAGCTCAGGCTTTCGATGAGGCCCATTATCGAGCCGCTCACGACCTTGCTAATTCCCAGGATTTCAGTCAGATAAGTTGGTACTACCGGTGCTATCATCTCACTGCTCATGTCGTTGAGGAAGCTGACGATCCCGAGCAGGAAGACGTTCCGGCTAACGCCGAAGATTTTCTTTTCCTTCTCCCCCATATTTCACTCCTCCAGGAGTTCTCTGCACAGCTCCCTAACTCGTTCCCTGCCCTCTTCGAGGGCTTTCTTTCCCTTCGGAGTTATCTCGTAGACCCTGACGCGCCTTCCGTCCCGCACTTCCCAGTGGCTCTTTAGGAGCCCGCTTTCCTCCATGCCGTGCAGAAGGGGGTATATCGTGCCCGGGCTGATGTGATAGCCATGTCTTTTGAGCTCTTCCATCATGAAAGAACCGGTTATTGGCTCCCTTTCTGCGTGGTGGAGAACGTGTAGAGTCAAGAAGTCGCGGTATTTCATATCGAACACCGATATCGAAATCCGATATTGAGATTTAAAAAATTTTTGTCACTCGAGGACGTGCTTCTCAAGGACGTAGCAGTGGAAGGTTCCCTCAAAGACCTTCTCGTTCTTCTCGTTGAACACTTCGGCTTTCACGAGCTTCTTTTTGCCCAGATCCTCCACCAGAGAGGCCTTAGCGAGGAGTCTCTCGCCGGCTTTGACCGGTTTCAAAAAGCGCACTTCGGCCTTTCCGAGAACAACGGTCGGTTCGTTTACAGCGAGCATGGCCGCGTAATCGGCAAGCCCGAAGGTGAAGCCTCCATGAACCAGTCCGTACTCGTCGACCTTCATCTCGTCCGTCGTCTGAAGAACGACCTCTGCATAGCCTTCTTCAATCTTAACGGGCTTCCCCACAAGGGTCTCAGAGGTTAGAATATGCGTTCTCTGCTCCACGACCATCACCACTCTAAATTTTCTTCACCGTTTAAACCTCTAACGGGCAAAGGTTTATCTATTCCAACGCCCTAAAAACGTTAGGTGATTGTGTGCACCCGCTGAAGCGCGCCGTCGAGTATAAAGGCTCGGTTGAGTTCACGAGGAGCGAACTCGTTGGAATCATCGCCTTCAGCCTCAGGCTCATGGACATTAAAGCCACGAAGGAGCTCATAGAGAAATCCATCGAGAGTGGTCTCCTTGAGGAGAGGGAAGGAAAGCTGGTTGTAAACGAGGTCTTGTTAGAAGAGGAAGAGGCCAGTGAAGACCTCTTCAACGAGATGGTTGAATACATAGCGAAGTCCCTCGGCTGGGAACGGGAGGAGGTTCTCGAAGGCATCAAAACTATGCGCGAGCGCTACGGTGACCTTGACGAGAAGGTTCTGGCGTATCTCTTTGGTATGGATAAGGGAGTGGACATGGCAAAGTTCAGGGAAAGGCTTGAGCTCTAGGTTTTCTCTTTTCGACTCACGTTATAGAAATCAGGATGCAGATGTTGTTAAACAAGTCAGTTTAATATGGACAAAAATGTTTATAAGATTGGCCTTCGTCCAGCTAACGGTGGGGGCATTATGAATAAGAAGATAAAGCTGTTGGCTCTACTGGTGTTCCTCTTTGTTGGGTTTTCCTATGGTTGTATTAGTAACACGAACACCAGCACAACAAGCACTGTCTCCGAGAAGCCCAAGGTTTTGACGATTTCAACAACAACCAGCCTCTACGATACTGGAATTCTTGAGAATGTGGTCGCGCCAATCTTCAAGGAAAAGTACAATATAGAGCTCCGTTTCATTCCTAAGGGAACCGGTGGGGCGATACTCGACGCTAAAAGCGGTGCCAGTGACGCTATCCTCGTTCACGCTCTGTCGAAGGAGCAGGCCTTTATGGAAGAGGGCTACGGCGTTAACAGGAAGGTTTTCGCCTACAACTTCTTTGTCATCGTCGGCCCCAAGGACGACCCGGCTGGAATAAGAGGGCTCAGCGTTACTGAGGCATTGAAAAAGATAGTCGAGTACGGAAGGGCACATCCTGACCAGCTCGTCTGGGTCTCAAGAGATGATGGTTCCGGAACCAACACCAAGGAGATAGCTCTCTGGAAGAATGCTGGCTTTGAGTTTGAAGCTTTAAAGAACGAGAGCTGGTTCGGTACGACTGGTTCTGGAATGGGTAACACCCTTCTCTACACCAGCGAGAGAAATGCCTACACTCTCTCCGACATCGGTACATACCTCAAGTACCAGAAGGAAGGCAAGATAAACCTCGATGTCCTCGTCGACAAGGGTGAAGAGCTTATCAACGTCTACGCTATAATCATCATTAATCCTGAAAAGATACCGGGCAAGGACTTTGAAGGCGCGATGCTCCTCGCTGAGTGGCTGACCTCAGAGGAGGGCCAGAAGGCAATAGCTGAGTACGGAAAGGACGAATTCGGAAGACCTCTATTCTACCCAGCGGTTCCGGTCCTTAAGAGCCAGGAGGGAGACGTCTTCAAGTGGATACTCAAGTACGGCTTCATGAAGGACGGCGACAAGTACACCGAGTGCCCTGAGAAGTTCAGGTACAAGCCTACCTACGACTTCTTCGAGTTCCCTGCCTCGGTCGTGGAAGGCTAAGCCTTTTATTTTCTATTTCCATCTCTGGGTGGATGAGCTATGGCATGGGACTACATAATCCAGGGATTTTCAGAGGCCATCAAACTGATAGATGACCCGTACGTCATTGAGATAGCCCTCCGTTCAATCAAGGTCTCTGGGATGGCTACTCTCATTGCCGTTGTCTGGTCTTTGCCACTCTCGGTTCTGCTTGGACTCAGGGACTTTCCGGGTAAGTGGCTCGTGAAGACACTGATAAACGGCCTCATGGGAGTTCCCACCGTCATCTGGGGGCTGGTGCTGTACCTTATGTTCGTTCCACTCGGCCCACTAGGCTCACTGGGCCTGCTCTATACCGAGATGGGAATAAGCATCGGCCAGGCTCTGCTGATCACTCCGATAATCATGAGCATAGTCGTGAGCTCCCTGGAATCCATTGAGGGTGAAATAAGAGAGCTTGCTTTAACCCTTGGTGCCGATGAGATTAGGGCTTCCTTACAAGTCGTCAGGGAGAGCATCGGGGGGATAGTCCTGGCGATAATAGCGGCCTTCAACAGGGCAATATCCGAACTCGGTATAGCGCTCATGATAGGCGGAAACATCTACGTAAAGGGCGGCGTCTACAATACCCGCGTCCTGACGACGGCTATACAGATGTACACGGTCAGGGCTGAGGTAAGCATAGCCATAGCGCTGGGCATAATCCTGATGGGCATAGTCCTTACCGTGAACCTTCTATCGAACTTCGTGAGGAAGTGGTTGGCATGAGCCTTGTTAGGGTTCTAAACCTTGTCAAGGCCTATGATGGAAAAAGGGCTCTTGACGGCGTCAGTCTTGAAATCATGAAAGGTGAGATATTCTGCGTTATGGGCCACAGTGGTGCAGGAAAGACGACCCTCCTGAGGGTTCTTGCCCTGCTTGAACGGCCAGATTCCGGTGAGTACTACTTCGATGGGGTCAGAGTTTCTTGGAACCGGCCGGGAAGTATCAGAAAGGAAATAACAATGGTGTTCCAGACGCCGGTGATGTTCAACACCACAGTCTTCAAGAACATAGCCTATGGCCTGATGCTGAGGGGTTATCCAATGGCCGAGATCAAGAGGAGGGTGGAAGAAGTTCTGAGGCTTGTGAGGCTTGAGGGGTACGAGCACAGAAAGGCAAAGACCCTCTCGGGTGGCGAGAAGCAGAGAGTGGCCATAGCGAGGGCGATAGTGCTGGAGCCAAAACTCCTCCTGATGGACGAACCAACTGCCAATCTGGATCCGACGAACTCCACCATAATAGAGGACATAGTCCGGAAGATTGCTAAGGAAAACGGGACCACAATAGTCTTCTCTACTCATAACATGTTCCAGGCCAAGAGGCTCGCGGACAGGATTGCCCACATGTATTCCGGACGGATTGTTGAGATTGGGAATACAAGGGAAATCTTCGAGAAACCCAAAAATGAGCTAACGAGGAAGTTCATCAACGGTGAGCTTTTCTGAAGTTCACTTATTACGCGAACTGTTTTTAATGTGTTTTTCGAAATGTTAACTGGTGGTTGACATGCCTGAGGATGCCTTGATAGTTGTGGACATGCAGAGGGATTTCATGCCTGGAGGAGCCCTGCCCGTTCCGGATGGTGACAAAATCATCCCGAGGGTGAACGAGTACATCAGAAAGTTCAAGGAACGCGGGGCTCTGATAGTTGCCACGAGGGACTGGCACCCTGAGGATCACATCAGCTTTATGGATCAGGGAGGTCCCTGGCCGAAGCACTGCGTTCAGAACACGCCTGGTGCCGAGTTCGTTGTTGAACTTCCTGAAGATGCAGTGATAATCTCGAAGGCGGCCGATCCGGATAAGGAGGCCTACTCCGGCTTCGAAGGGACCAACCTGGCTGAAATCCTGAAGGAGAAGGGTGTAAAGCGCGTTTACGTCTGCGGTGTGGCAACGGAGTACTGTGTTAAAGCCACGGCCCTCGACGCGGTCAGGCACGGCTTTGAGACCTATCTCCTACGCGATGCCGTTAGGGGCATCAATCCTGAGGATGAGGAGAATGCTTTGAGGGAGTTGGAGCAGGCTGGTGTGAAGGTCCTTTCCTAGCTATGACTCTCTTCCACTCTTTTAGGAGCGTCAGAAGAAGGTTGAGGACTATAGGTCCTATTATCAGCCCTTTTATTCCCATTGCCCACGTGCCACCGACCATTCCGATGAAGACGAGCGTCTCGTTGAGATCCGTGTCCTTGGCCACTATCAGCGGCCTTATAATGTAGTCAGGCATCGGGGAGACGAGGAAGAACCCATAGAGAGAGATGCCGGCAGCGTGGAGGTACATTCCCTCTTTAGCGAAGTAAGCGGCGGCAATGAGCCATATCATCCAGCCTTCGAAGAGGGGCACGAAGCTGAAGAGGAACGTAAGAAAGCCTGCCACTATAGCGGTGTAAATATCTGAAACGTCGAAGATTATGAAGCCGAAGGTCATGAGCACTCCCTTGGCAACGTTGAGGAGGAGCCACGCCCTAACCAGGGCACCCAGTGTTTTGCTTACGCTTTGGAGTATCTCTTCGCCGAGGTGCCGGTTTTTCTCGGGGAGGGAAAGTTGTATCTGCTCGATTATACTCGTTGAGTTTGCCAGGGCGTAGTAGAATGTGAAGAGAAAGATGAACAGCTGCAGGGGGTACATGGGGAGTGAAAAGGCCTGTTTGGATAGATACTCGGAAAGTTTGGGTATGAATTCTCCTGAGAAGTTCCTGATGAAGTCAAGAACTTCTGAGGGAAGCGGTTGGGCTAGTATCCAGTTGAAGAAGTCGACGACGTTGTAGTAGAACGATGCAGCAACCTGGGCGGAGATCATTATAAGTTCCGCCGTTATAGTGCCCCCAAGACCCACCATTCCGACCGTCAGCAGGAAGGCCGACCTTGCCTCGCCGAGCTCTGGGATTAGTCTCTTGTGGATAGGATAGACTGCGTAAGCCAGAACGAGGCCGAAGAATATTGGCGTGATGAGCGGACTGACGACTTCCCAGGCGATGTAGATTATGACCAAGACCGTTGTGGCCCACGCGATTATCTCCGCCCTCATAAGCCCTCGACAGATTTATTAAGTCCGTCCTTATAAACTCTGCGTGGTGGGAGAAATGGAAAAGGAGTTTATTGAGAAGATTTCGGCTTACATGGGTCGTGCTGAGTATTACCTGTCCGAGAGACGCTTTGATATGGCCTACAACTCCTATATAGATGCCCTCTACGCGATAGGCGCCTATTTTGTTTACCGCGACACGGGCATGCTCCTGCCCGCTGGAGAACTAATGGGAATGCTGGAGAGCAGGTATCCTGAGGTTCATGAAGTCATAAAGCGCTACTCCGGAATCACGAGCTTTGATGAAGAAATGGTAAGCGCTTTAAGGGAGGACGTGGAAAGGCTCAGAGGGATGATGACTTTGCCGAGTTCTGAGAAGTGATGAGACTCAGCGGCTGACCCTCGACGAGAGAATCTTTTCCTCTTTCCTTTGTGAATTCTGCAGTCTCTTATCGCACCTTCAGGGGTTTTTGCCAGTCCCGTGTTCGTGTAGAGCGTGACCATAATCACACCCCTCCGGATGGATGAAAAATAAGCTCCACGGTGTAATCCAGCCTGTACACATCAATCCTTGGGGGGCACATTTTGATGAGAAAAGCATGGTTCTTTTTCTATTCGCACCTCTGTTACCTCCAGCATCCCGTCCACATAGAATACACTCAAAAATGGGAGCGGTCTCTCTATTGGTGTTAGCGGGTAAGCTCTCCCATTGTAGAGGATTGCTTGCCCCTAGCAGCCCCAATGTAAATCGCATCGCACAGGGCATCTATGTACGAACCCAAAGTTTCATAAACTACATCAGCTGACCCATTCAACACTGTCACCTAGATCTTGTAATATCGGGAGTATATTGGTAATTGGTGCTTAACGGTGGTTGCCATGAGGATAGTCGCTGCTGACACGGGAGGTGCACTTCTCACGGAGGAGTATGAACCCGTCGGACTTATCGCCACGGTCGCGGTTCTCGTTGAGAAGCCATACAGGACGGCAACGCTCAGCATAGTCAAGTACGCTGATCCCTTCAATTACGACATGAGCGGCAGACAGGCCGTGAAGGATGAGGCATTTCTTGCTGTAAAGCTGGCAAAGAAAGTCAAGCCCGACGTTATTCACCTCGACTCTACACTCGGTGGGATAGAGGTAAGAAAGCTCGACGATGTCACCATCGATGCACTGACGATAACCGAGAGAGGAAAGGCAGTATGGCACGAGCTGAGGAAGGACCTTCAGCCCCTCGCGAAGAAATTCTGGGAAGACACAGGCATAGAAATTCTCGCCATCGGAAAGTCGAGTGTCCCGGTCAGGATAGCGGAGATTTTCTCAGGAATATACACCGCCAAGTGGGCCATTGACTACGCGAGAGAGAACGGCAGGGTCATGGTCGGCCTGCCGAGGTATATGGAGGTTGAACTACTCTCCGGGAAGATACGCGGTGAAAGCCTCGACCCGAGAGAAGGTGGTCTCTACGGAGAGGTTGAAGCGGATACAGACGGTATCGGCTGGGAGCTCTACCCGAACCCGCTTGTGAGGAGGTTTATGGTTCTGGAGGTTTGGAAGGAGTAAAGCCTTACTCACTATAATCTTTAGGCAATTTTTTACGACCGGAACGCTTAGTAGATTCATGACCAATCCCCAACGGGTGAGAGCTTGGTCTATTGGATTGTCCCTGCTGTATACACAGTTTTGATACTCTCTCCACTGGTCTGGTCATCTATTATGTCCAGTGGGCTCTACTGGTTCATCCACAACATGTTCTCGAGACAGGAGGCTCTGACTGCCTTTGACCGGAGAACTGGAGGCACATAAGGAAAGCTGCATTCAAGCTGGCTTTCTCCTGCTTGCGGTAATATGGGCTCTTGCTAAGATTGACGAGCAGCTCGGAGCGTTCATCGGCTTTTTCCTAACGCTAATATACTCTGGCTCTTCAACGCGATTGTTTCGGATGAAGTAGAAAAAGCGAGAAGAGAAAGAAAAGTGGCTGGAAGTACGGGTGGTATTAGCTCTTTCCCAGCTCGCTCGGGAACTTTATTGCGTCGAACGGACAGAGCTGGTTGCAGACTCCACAGCCGGTACAGAGGAGCTCGTCGATTTTCACCTTGTTGGTATCTGGGTCGTAGACTAGAGCTGGACAGCCCGTCAGGAGTATGCACGCCTTGCAGCCAGTGCACTTCTCCTCGACGACGAGTGGTATCTCGCCGATCTCCCCGCGCCTTATGACCGGAATAACACACTCCCGTCTGGCTATTATCACGGCCGGCCCTTCAACCTGCATCGCTTCCTTTATCGCTTCTCTCGTCGCCTTGAGGTCGTAGGGATCAACAGTCTTGACGTACTTGACGCCCAGAGCCTTGACGAGCGCCTCGATATCAATCTCGTTGAACTTCCTGTCGGTTTCACTTCCCCCCGTTCCTGGATGCGGCTGGTGGCCGGTCATTGCCGTTGTCCTGTTGTCGAGTATCATCACCAGAACGTCGAGGTTCTTGTAGACTGCATCGACCAGAGGCTGGATTCCATTGTGGAAGAAGGTAGAGTCTCCGATCGTCGCTATGATTTTCTTCTTCATTGCCACGCTCTGGCCGTTGGCGAGGCTTATGCTCGCGCCCATGACGAACTCGGTCCAGATAGCCTCAAGCGGCGGGAGAAGCGATAGAGCGTAGCAGCCTATGTCACCGTGTATGGGAACCGAATAGCGGCCGAGCTTAAGGTCTCTCAGGGCATCAAGGGCAGCCCTGTATGAGCCTCTGTGTGGACAGCCGGGGCACATGACCGGAGGCCTCTTCGGGGCAAGGCTCTCGGCGTAAGCGACCTCATCGGGCTTAGTGTACTCTTCAGCTCTCCTGCCGAGGAGATTCAGCAGGGCGTTCCTGACCAGGCTCGGGTTCAATTCACCTTCAAGGGGCAGATGACCAGTTCTCTTGCCGTAGATTGGCACGTTCAGGCCGGCCTCATAGGCCGCTATTTTAACCTCCTCCTCGAGGAAGGGAGCGCCGTCCTCAATGACTATTGCGAAGTCAACCGTTTTGAGGAAGTCAACGACCAGCTTCCTGGGGAGCGGGTGAGGCGTTGAGATTTTGAGAACCCTGAAGTCACCGTCGAGCTTGGGTAGAACCTCCCTCACGTAGTTGTAGGGTGCTCCTTCGACGATTATTCCAATCCTTCCCTCTCCCTCGGCCCAGTTGAAGGGCATCGAGTTGAACTCCTCCTCGATCTTTCTCAGCGTTTCGTTAAGCCACTTATGCCTCTTCCTGTTGCCATCCATGCTTGCCCTTACATAGCGCTCTATGTCCTTCTTGAACTTCGGCTCCCTGTTCAGCTCCACAAAGTCTCCAACCTCGACATCGGCCGTCGTGTGGTTCACGCGCGTCGTCGTCCTGAAGATGACAGGGACTTTATGGCGCTCACTCAGCTCGTAGGCGTAGATGATTAAATCGTGGGCCTCCTGCGGGTCAGCGGGCTCAAGAACTGGGAGAAGCGAGAGCTTTCCATAATATCTGTCATCCTGCTCGGTCTGGCTGGTGTGCGGGCCGGGGTCATCCGCAACGAGGATTACAAGACCCCCTTCAACACCGGAGTAGGCGAGGCTCATAAGGGGATCGGCTGCAACGTTGAGACCAACACATTTCATCGTGACGAGTGCCCTCAGGCCGGTGTAGGCAACACCCGCCGCCTCTTCAAGGGCAACCTTTTCGTTGGGCGCCCACTCGGCGAAGACTTCTGGCTTGAGATGGGCAATTGTCTCGATGACCTCGGTTGAGGGGGTTCCTGGGTAACCAGTTGCGAAGACGACGCCCGATTCAAGGGCACCGTAGGCTATCGCCTCGTTTCCCATGAGAAGCTTTTTCTCACGTTTCTTGGCTTTGGACTTGACTAAATCAGAAGGATAAGCCTTAACCGTCTCCACGATGACCACCATATGCTATCTGTGCCGAGGGTTAAAACTCTATGCTCAGAAAAGTACCTGTAAAAATCGAAAAATTTTCGAAAGTCACTTTTCTCCTTTTTCCTCCTTTCCGTAGAATGCCCTGTTGGGTGTCCTAGTGAATGTATTGCTGATGCTCTGACGGCCGCTTGAGAAGGCAAAGATAGCGACACCCAGCAGGAATAGGAGGAGTATTACAATGGCCACTGAGGTGATGTCCGCCTTAAGGCCGATGGCCATCAAGACCACGGGTGCTCCGATTATTCCGATGACCACGAGGCCATAAAGACCATAAGGAGCTTATATCCATACCTCTCCATGAAGAGACCAAGATCCATCTTTCTTCCCCTAACGCTTCCTCCTGTCGTCGTAGAAGTACTTGGCGTGGGCCTGCGCCTGGGCGTCCATGACGCGTCTCTTTACTGTGAAGGCGTAGGTTATCAAAAACACGATTACCAGGCCAGCGGCAAAGTATCCAAGGAACCTGAACAGCAGGTAGAACGATGCCAGAAGGGTACCTATTATTACAAGAAGCACAGCTCCAAAGATTCCGAACAGTATTTTATGCCCGTACCTCTCCATGAAGAGGTCGAAGTCCATAGGTCTCACCATAAACATTTCCTCGGCTATTGCGTAAGAACCTTCCGGGAGAAGCTTAAATATTCTGGCTGAGAAAGTCTCAACGTGGTGGAAATGAAGATTGGAGAACTCATCCAACTGCTCGACGAAACGATAGCCAACGTTAAGATTGCCATAATAGCCAACCAGAACAGGGCCTTTGAGAGCCCGCACACGAGCTATGAGTTCACCCAGCGCGCTTTAGAGCTTCAGGAGGATCTTGATGACCTAATGAAGGCCAGAGAATACCTAAGCAAATTCGACCCGGAGGATGAGGCGGAGAACCACTTCTCCGAGGAAGAGCTCAGGGAGTTCCTAAAGATGCTTGAGTTGCTGAGAAACACCGACGCCCACGTCTACTGAGGTGGTTTCATGGACTTCGGAGAGCTGGAGAGAAAGGTTGTGGTCTTCCGTGATGCACGAGGCTGGGCGAAGTATCACACGCCCAAAAACCTCGCCATCTCGGCAGTGGTTGAGCTCGGCGAACTTTTGGAGCACTTCCAGTGGGAAACCGACGAGGAGATTCTTGAACTCGCCGAGAACCCAACCAAAAGGGAAGCGATAGCCGACGAGATTGCGGATGTCATAATCTACCTTACACTCCTCGCCCACGAGCTTGGAATAGACCTCGACGAGGCCGTCAAAAGAAAGCTGGAGAAGAACGAAGAGAAGTATCCTGTTAAAGCTTGAACGCTTTCCTCAGACCCTCCATCTCCTCCCTATTCAGTCTGTTCTTCTTCCACCGCTCTCTCAAGTTCAAGTTCTCGTCTTCCAGATCGAGGACCGCCTTTCTGACGCCGCCACGCGGGTGCCTGCAGTCTCCCTCCCATCTTGGAATCACATGCATGTGAAGGTGGGGAACCGTCTGTCCTGCTGCTCTCCCAAGGTTCATACCGATGTTGAATGCATCAGGCTTGAGCGCCTTCTTCAACCCTTCCATCGCAAGGTCTATACCGTTGACCAGTGCGGTCTTTTCTTCTTCCGTCAGTTCTTCCCAGTGCTCGACGTGCCTCTTTGGAACGACAAGGAGATGGCCTCTGCTCGCTGGATATGAGTCGATAAGTATCCTGATCAGCCCGTCTTCATAGAGGATGACTTCAGCGCTTGGATTGCAGAACGGACAGTTCATGCCCAACACCAAAGGCTTAAAACTGCCTTGCAATAAAAACCCCTCGGTGGTGAGATGGAGGAAACTATGGAAATCCTAAAGAGAACGTACCAGAGGTTTTTGGCTCTAGGCCTGGTCATGATGCTAGTCGCTTTCGCGCTCATGATATTCCAGCCCATTGGCAGGAGTGCCTCCCTTGTCCTGGCGGTTGTGATATTCCTCTTCGCTTTCCTGCCACTGGAGATGGCAAAGAGAACCGCCAGAAAGATGGCCCTGTTGGCGTTTGGAGGAAAAATAGAAAAGCTTAATTAGGCCGTCCGAGAATTATCCCAAAGAGAGTAGGAGATATCGCGATAATCCATAGGGGTGATGTAAAATGGCGTTTGTGCCACCGCAGGCAGGTTATGACAGGGCTATTACAGTTTTTAGCCCTGATGGAAGGCTTTTCCAGGTGAACTACGCGAGGGAGGCAGTGAAGCGTGGTGCTACCGCTGTAGGAGTTAAGTGGAAGGAAGGTGTTGTTCTCGCTGTCGAGAAGAGGATAACCAGCAAGCTCATAGAGCCGAGCAGCTACGAGAAGATATTCCAGATAGACGACCATATAGCTGCCGCTCCAAGCGGTATAATTGCCGACGCTCGTGTTCTCGTTGACAGAGCCCGCCTGGAAGCCCAGGTGTATCGTCTAACCTACGGAGAACCAGTTCCGCTCACCGTTCTGGTGAAGAAGATCTGTGACCTCAAGCAGGCCCACACCCAGTACGGCGGTGTGAGGCCCTTTGGTGCGGCCCTGCTCATGGCAGGTGTCAACGATAAGCCCGAGCTCTACGAAACCGATCCGAGTGGAGCGTACTTTGAGTGGAGAGCAGTGGCGATAGGCAGCGGCAGGAACACTGCCATGGCCATCTTCGAAGACCACTATAGCGACGACCTTGATATGGAGGGCGCGATAAAGCTGGCTATCCTCGCCCTGGCAAAGACCCTCGAGGAGCCGAGCCCGGAGAGCATAGAGGTGGCGTACATAACCATGAAGGACAAGCGCTGGAAGAAAATGGACAAAGAAGAGGTCGCTAAGTATCTCGGCGAGATCCTCGAGGAGATCAAGGAGGAGGAAGTCGAGGAGAAGGAAGAGGATTATTCAGAGCTCGACAGCAACTACTGAGGTGGCGGGCGATGCCAATAAGCGTCGATAAGGCAGTCATCGCCCGTCTTAAGACCCATGGCGAGACCTTTGAGATACTAGTTGACCCTTATCTAGCCAGAGACTTCAAGGAGGGCAAGGACGTCCCGATAGAGGAGATTCTTGCCACTCCCTACGTTTTTAAGGACGCCCACAAGGGCGATAAAGCTAGTGAGCACGAGATGGAGAAAATATTCGGCACAAGTGACCCCTACGAGGTCGCTAAGATAATCCTTCGCAAGGGAGACGTCCAGCTTACCGCCGAGCAGAGGAGGCAGATGCTCGAGGAGAAGAGGCGCTATATTGCCACAATCATTCACAGGCATGCGGTTGATCCAAGAACTGGCTACCCTCATCCGGTTGACAGAATCCTCAGGGCGATGGAGGAGGCAGGTGTCCACGTTGATCTCTTCAAGGATGCTGAGGCCCAGGTTCCAGGCATCATTAAGGCGATAAGGCCCATACTGCCGCTCAAGATGGAGATGAAGGTCATCGCAGTTAAGATACCCGGTGACTACGTGGGCAGGGCCTACGGTGAGGTCAGGAAGTTTGGCAACATAAAGCGCGAGGAGTGGGCCAGCGACGGCTCGTGGATGTTTCTCATCGAGATACCCGGCGGTGTCGAGGAGGAGTTTTATGAGAAGCTTAACGCCCTCACGAAGGGCAATGCGATAACTAAACTGGTAGAGAGGAAGGGACTATGAGGCGGATTTTTGTAAAAAATAGGGAACTGGTTGTCCCTGGGACTTTACTCGCCCAGGGGCCGTTTAAGAGTGGAAGAGGAACCTTCAGGGAAGGGAACAGGATTTACTCGACAGTTGTAGGGCTCGTAGAGATCAGAGGAGATGCCATAAGGGTTATCCCCCTTGAGGGCCCCTACATACCAGAGGTTGGCGACAACGTCATAGGGAAGATAGTGGACGTCAAGTTCTCCAACTGGACGGTTGACATCGGCGCACCTTATCAGGCGAACCTGCGCGTTCAGGATGCCGTTGAGGAGCGCATTGACGTCCTAAAGACTGACTTGAGGAAGATATTTGACATAGGCGATATAATCTACGCCAAGATAAAAGCCTACAACGAGATCAACCAGATAGACTTGACCACCAAGGGAATGCCATTCAAGGGTGGACCGCTCAGGGGGGGTCAGATAGTAAAGATAACGCCCTCCAAGGTGCCCAGACTTATAGGCAAGGGCGGTTCGATGATAAACCTCATCAAGAAACTAACCGGTACGAGGATAATTGTTGGCCAGAATGGATGGGTCTGGGTCAGCGGAAAGAAGGAGGAGCTTGAGAAACTCGCTATCGAAGCTATTCTCAAAGTTGACAGGGAGAGTCACACACAGGGACTCACAGACAGGGTGAAGGAGCTCCTTATGAGCAGGCTCCAGGAGCTCAAGGAGCAGGGAGTTATTGAGGAGATACCCCAGATTGAAGAGCCAACCGCTGGAGAAGGTGAAGGAGAATGATGGGCAAGCCAGAGGATTTAAAGCTCATAGATGAGAACGGAAGAAGAATAGACGGTAGAAAGAAGTATGAACTCAGACCGATTAAGATGGAAGTCGGCGTGCTGAAGAACGCCGATGGTTCTGCCTACGTTGAGTGGGGTAAGAACAAGATTTTGGCTGCCGTCTACGGTCCGAGGGAGATTCATCCCAAGCACCTCCAGAGGCCTGACAGGGCAATCCTCCGCGTCCGCTACAACATGGCACCTTTCAGTGTGGAGGAGAGGAAAAAGCCCGGTCCTGACAGGAGGAGCGTCGAGATAAGTAAGGTCATCAGGGGCGCGCTTGAGCCGGCCCTGATACTCGAGATGTTCCCGAGGACCGCTATAGACATATTCATTGAGGTTCTCCAGGCTGACGCTGGAACGAGGGTTGCAGGAATTACCGCCGCTTCGCTCGCCCTGGCAGATGCTGGAATACCTATGAGGGACCTTGTGGCTGCATGTGCTGCCGGAAAGATAGAGGGCGAAATTGTTCTCGACCTCAATAAAGAGGAAGACAACTACGGCGAAGCGGACGTTCCAGTTGCCATAATGCCTCTCAAGAACGACATTACACTCCTCCAGATGGACGGTTACCTCACAAGAGACGAGTTCATAGAGGCTGTGAGGCTCGCCATAAAGGGTGCAAAGGCCGTCTACCAGAAGCAGCGCGAGGCGCTGAAGGAGAAGTATCTCAAAATAGCAGAGGAGGTCGGTGGAGGTGAGTGAGATGGAAGTTATGGCCAGCATAATGCGCGACCACATCCTCGCTCTCCTCAAAGAGGGCAAGCGCGTTGACGGTCGCTCGCTGGAGGACTACCGCGATCTGGAGATCAAGATCAACGTCATCGAGAAGGCCGAGGGCTCAGCGTGGGTAAAGCTCGGAAACACCCAGGTTCTAGTTGGAATCAAGGTTGACATGGGTGAGCCGTTCCCTGACCTTCCAGAGAAGGGAGTAATAACCACTAACGTCGAGCTCGTCCCACTCGCTTCACCGAGCTTCGAGCCTGGACCACCGGACGAGAGGGCCATCGAGCTTGCGCGTGTTGTTGACAGGGGTATAAGGGAGAGCGGAGCGGTTGAGCTTGAGAAGCTCGTCATAGTTCCCGGCAAGCTCGTCCGTGTCGTCTTTATTGATGTGCACGTCCTTGACCACGACGGTAACCTGCTCGACGCCAGCGGAATAGGTGCTATCGCCGCGCTCATGAGCGCCAAGATGCCGAAGGTGGTCTACGACGAGGAGAGCGGCGAGGTGCAGATACTCGACGAGTACGAGCCTCTGCCAGTGAGCAAGATGCCGATTCCGGTTACAATAGCCAAGGTCGGCGGAAATCTGCTCGTTGACCCTAATCTCGACGAGGAACTCGTCATGGACGGCAGGATAACCATCACCACCGACGAGAACGGTATGATATCATCCGTCCAGAAGAGTGAGGGCGGAAGCTTTAAGCTCGAAGAGGTCATGTACGCCATAGACCTTGCCCTCACTAAGGCTGCAGAGATAAGGGAGAAGGTTCTCGAGGCCGTTGGAGCAGAGTGAACCTTTACTTTTTTTGTTTTCATACTGTCCGGTGGTGTTTGTGGAGGGGCCCCTTTTGGTTAACGGCATAGCGGTCGTCGTGTTTCTACTCTTTATTATCCAGTTCTTCAGGCTCGCCCTCAGGGGTGACTCGAAAAAGGAACTCTTCCTCACGCTCGCCCTCTGGGCACTCGGCATGGCCGTGTGGCTGGTCCACAACGCCTTCTTTAACTGGGGGTGGGATGTTTACACCTACGTCCCTCTGGTCTTTGCTCTTGCCACATTCCTCCTGAGCGTTTTTGGTCTCCTCAGGTTGCAGAAGGAAGAAGAGCCTTCCAAATTTCAGAAAGAGATATAAACACCAATGCCCAAATTAATCCAGCCTTACGATTAACTGGGGGGAACAGGTTATGGGATTGTTTGATAGCCTCAAAAAGAAGGACGAAAAGATCAAGAGGAAGCCACCCACTGCTATTAAGAAGGAGGTTGCTGCTCCAAGGCGTGACATTGATGTCGTACCCCTTGAGGAGGATGTTCTTGCTAAGGAGCTAGTCAAGCCCCAGGTCAGGTACCTCAAGAAGATCGTCGTCACCAGCTACGCCGACCTCGAGAGGATTTCAGAGGAGCTCCAGAACGGCAACATCGTTTTAGTCGACCTCACCCCGCTCGAGGTCAAGCCGGAGGTTCTTGAGAAGGTCGCGGAGCAGATAAAGGGCATGGTGAGTGCCCTCGGCGGCCAGGCCGCTAAAATCTGCAAGCACGAAATAAAGCTGATTTTGACCCCTGTGGACATAAAGATAGCCAAGTGACGGGGTTTTCTTTTTCCCATACCATGATTTTATAAAGGGCTTAGGGGTTCTATTCTTCGGTGGTGTGAGATGAGTGAGAGAGAGGGAGAGATTCAGGAGATTCGCCTCGGTGACTGTCCTATCTGCGGCGGCAAAGGCACGCTCAAGGCTCTGCAGTACGTTCACGAGATACCTTACTTCGGCAAGGTCATGGAGTCCACGATAATCTGCGACCGCTGCGGCTATAGGAACGCCGACGTCATGATGCTTGAAGACAGGCCGCCGAAGCTCTACACGATGAAGGTGGAGGAGGAGAAGGATCTCTTCACGCGCGTTATCAGGAGCAAGAGCGGAACCATAGAGCTCGACGAGATAGGAGTTAAGATAGAGCCCGGTCCGGCCGCGGAAGGCTTTGTCAGCAACGTCGAGGGAGTGCTTGAAAGGGTCAGGGAGACTCTCCTCATGGCCAGGGACTTCAGGAAGCAGGAGGGCGACGAGGAAGCCGTCAAGAAGGTTGATGAAATACTCCAGTACATCGAGGACGTCAGAGAGGGCAAAAAGCCGCTTACGGTTAAAATCATGGATCCCCTCGGCAACAGTGCACTGATAGGCGAGAAGGTCAGGAGCAGGCTCTTAACACAGGAGGAAATCGAGAGCCTCAGCCTTGGGCCGTACGTCATCGTTGATCCAGAGAAGGAGACGGGAGAAAAGGAGGACTCCGATTAAAGATAGACTGCCTCCCTTGCGAGGAGGTCTTCTATCAAAGCCCTTACCCAGGGCTTCCTTGTTTTTCTTGACAGGTGAATTATACCCTCCACGTGGATTCCGTAGCGCTCCTTCATCTCCTCCCTGCTCATTGGCTCCTTGAAAAGGAAGGGTCTTTCTATGGTGAAGGCGTAGCCGTAGTCCCTGATGTATTGTCCAAGCCATTTCTTCCCGTTCTCGCCGTGAACGAGAGTTAAACCGCTCGTATCTTTCGTCATCTCCCAGAGCGTCTCAAGATCAGCCTTAATGACTTCTCCAACCTCGAAGCCACCGGCGATGGTTCCCCTCTTGGTCAGCGTCTGCTCCTCGTGAAGGCCGAGCCTCCTTAGCGTGTCCCTCAGCTCGTAGGGGTTTCCGCGCGCTATGTAGAGGAAAACGATGTCCCCCTCGCCAAAAGCTCTGCTCTTCCTCAGCTCTACCGTCTTTAGGCCTCTGAATATCAGCTCGCCGTAGACCTGGTGGAGCGCTATCACGTGCTCCATGAGCTCACCGGAGTTAGGCTTCCGGTAGGACTAAAAAAGGTTTGGGTAGTTCAGCGCATCATCAGCGCCGCCATAACAATATCACTCACCACCCCGCTGGCGGTTTCCTTCAGCCCTGCGCCAGCACCCTTAATCACAAGCTCGCCGAGGAGGTCGGTTTTTATCACTGCCGCGTTTTCGTGGCTTTCAACTGCGAGCGGACTGTTCTTCGGGATTTCTTTAGGCCCCACAACGATCCTCCCCTCTTCAACCGTGGCGACGAGCCTTATTGTCTTGCCCTTCGCTTTTGCCCTTTCAATCTCTCCGGGCGTTACCTCGACGATGCCCTTAACACTCGCCATATCAAACGTTATAGGCTCGAAGGCGAGGCAGTGGAGGATGGTCGCTTTATAGCCGGCGTCGATGCCCAATATATCGCCGCTCGGGTCGCGCTCCGCTATGCCCAACTTTTGGGCCTCCTTCAAAGCATCATCAAAGTCCAACCCCTTCTCCATCTCGCTCAGGATGAAGGTTGTTGTGGCATTGAGGACGGCTTCAATTCTCTCCACGGTGTCCCCCCTCAGCCCGTGTCGGAGGAGCGTTATTATCGGGGTTCCTGCCATCACAGTCGCCTCGAAGAGATAGGGAAGGCTCCTTTTATTGGCCTCTTCCATCAGTTCCGCGTAGTGGAAAGCCAGCGGTGGCTTGTTGCTCGTAACGACAGCCTTTCCGTCTCTCAAAGCAGTTAGATGCCACCCGTAGGCGTTCTTGTCGTTCGTCACGTCGATAACGATGTCTGCGTCTATCTCCTGAACTGCCTCCTTTGGTGTGAAGTTGTAAACCTCGTAGTCGTTAGTCCATGCCGAGAGCTTTCCGAAGGTCTCCTTCACGGTGAGCGCTTCCCTCAGGTCGATGCTCTCCGGGAGCCACACCGTTCCGCTCGTGTCGGCTATGCTAACCACCTTAAAGCTCAGGCTGTATCGCTCTTTGAAGAAGGTCTCTTTTTCGAGAAGAACCCTCGCTACGGCTCTACCGACGTTTCCGAAGCCGAAAAGAGAGAGCTTTACCTCCATAGAAACACCCGCTAAAATGTTGGGAAAAAGAAGAGTTCACTTGTTTAGGATGACCTTTATGATATCCATGTCCCTGACGATGCCGACAAGCTCGCCTTCACCTCTTATAACGGGCAGCTGCTCGATGTGGTACTGAACCATCTTCTGGGCGACCTCGTAGACACTCATGTGTGGTGTGGCTATGATAACTTCGGGATTCATTATATCCTCGACTGGCTTCTCCGGGAGCTGCAGCTCGGCCTTCTCGAAGAGCAGAGTTGGGTGGCTCTCGAGTATCCAGTCCTCCTCGCTGGAGGCAGCCAGGGCTGTGCTCTTCATAACCCTTACAACTTCGCTGTCTTTGAGGAGGTCAGTCTCGTCGACCATTCCAACGAGGTTGCCGTCATCGTCTATGACAGGGATAGCCATCGCGTTGCAGAGGAGAAGTGCCTTCAAAGCGGCCTTGAGCGGCGTTCCACGCCAGACAACGCCGACGTTCTTCTGGTAGTATTTCTCTATCGTAACGCTCCTCAGCTTCTCGTTTTTGGACAGGTAGCGCCTCACGATGTCCCCTACTGTCAGTATGCCAAGAACATGGTCATCGTCATCAACTACCACTACGCGTCTGTAGTCACTCTCCAGCATAGCTCTGACAGCCTTCTTAAGGTCATCATTGGGTTTCACTGTGGGAACATCCCTTTTGACGAGCATTGCCAGTTGCTCCTCATCAGGATGGAGCATAACACGCTTGATACTTATTATTCCAACGAGCTTGCCTTCTCTGTTTGCTACGGGGAATGACCTTACTTTGTGTTTCCTGAAGAGGTCAAGGGCATACTCCCTCGTGGCCGGGAGCTTTATGACCACTGGATCGGGGGTCATCAAAGTCTTTACACGCATTTTCTTCACCACCGCTTTAGGTTAAAGCGTCCTTCTCCTATTTAAGGTTTTCATTAGGCTCATCAAAAATTTGAAGAAAAAGGTCAGCCTAGAACTGAGAGAAGAACTCCGGCGACGACGGCAGTCCCTATAACTCCAGCGACGTTCGGACCCATTGCGTGCATGAGTATGAAGTTCCCTGGGTCTTCCTCACTCGCCAAGCGCTGGACAACCCTGGCGCTCATTGGAACTGCCGAAACTCCAGCCGCTCCAATCATCGGGTTTATCTTGCCGCCGCTAAGCTTCATCATAATCTTCCCGAGGAGCACTCCTCCAGCGGTTGCAGAGGCGAAGGCGACGACACCAAGGCCAAGTATCATAAGGGTCTTCGCCGTGAGGAAAGTCTCAGCCCTCATCGTTGAGCCGACGCCAAGCCCGAGGAAGATGGTGACGATGTTCATTAGCTCCTCCTGGGCAGCTTTGCTCAGCCTCTCAACGACGCCGCTCTCCCTGAAGAGGTTGCCTATCATGAGCATTCCAATGAGCGGCCCGGCGCTTGGAACGAGGAGGCTGATGACGATAGCAGTGATTATGGGGAACATTATCTTCTCCCTCTTGGAGACGGGTCTGAGCTGCTCCATTCTGATTTTCCTTTCCTCCTTACTGGTCATGGCCTTGATGATAGGCGGCTGGATAAGCGGGACGAGGCTCATGTAAGAGTAAGCCGCCACGGCAGTCGCTCCGAGAAGGTGTGGAGCCAGCTTGGTGGTGAGGTATATGGTCGTCGGTCCGTCGGCACCGCCGATGATACCTATCGAAGCCGCCTCAGGCAGGGTGAAACCGAGCAGCACCGCGCTCAGCATAGCAACGAAAACACCTATCTGAGCGGCAGCGCCGAGCAGAGCCGTCTTGGGGTCTGCTATCATCGGCCCGAAGTCTGTCATCGCCCCCAGTCCGAAGAATATCAGCAGTGGCACTATCTCTGTGCTTATGAGGTAGTGGTGGATAAGATAGAACAGTCCATGTGGTTCGTCGGTTATGCCTGTGAGCGGCAGGTTGACGATGACGGCACTTATGCCTATCGGGAGGAGGAGCAGGGGCTCCATCTCATATCTGATGGCGAGATAGACGAGTATCAGACCGACGAGTATCATTATTACATTGCCAACAGTTAGATGGAGAAGCCCCATGCTCTCGATGAATTCGATTATTGCCTGCTCCAGTCCGGCCATTCTCCATCACCCGAGTTCGATTAGTGGTTGTCCGGTGTCGACGGTTTGGCCTTCTTTGATGAGGATTTTCTTTATTGTTCCGTCTTTTGGTGCTGGGATTTCGTTTTCCATTTTCATTGCCTCGAGGATGAGTAGTCCCTGACCGGTTTTGACTTGATCACCTTCTTTAACGAGTATTCTAAGAATCTTACCCGGCATGGGAGCCGTCACAACCCCCTCACCAACAGGAGCTGGCGCTGGGGCCGGAGCAGCGGGCGCTGAAACCGGAACGGGAGCACTCGGAACGGCAGGAGCGCTGATGCGGGCTGGGGTAGCTGCCGGCTCGCTTATTGCGCTCAGGTCTATTCCGAGCCCCTTTGCCTCGACCTCGTAGCTCTTGTCCTCGAAGGAGACTTTAAAACGGCCCATTCCAAGCTCTTCAACCTCAACCTCGTATTCAACACCGTCAACGATGACCTTAACCTTAGCCATCTTCACCACTTCCCTTTCTCGTAATTGAAGTCCTCAACATCTTCCATAGTTGTCTGGATGCCGTAGAGGCGCCAAGAGTCAGAAACCTTCCTCTTGAAGGGTAAGGGCCTCAGCTGGGCCGCCTTCTCGGCAGTGTATGCTAAAATAGCCGCGGTAATAACTGCTAGGTCCCTCGGGGGTATCTCCGGCTTTGCTTCCTTAACTTTTGGTACTTCTTCGACCTTCGTCGGGATAGGGGCTTTTCCTGAAGTTTCTCTATCTATGAGCCTCCTCTCGAGCCAGCCGACGAAGTAGAGGACTAAAGCTAAAATGGTGAGGACGGCAAAGACCACCGTCACTCCGAGGGCGGTTATGTTGAGGCCCTCCACGAACTCGGCCATGGTTACCATGTCTCACACCTCACAGCGGTATGTTGCCGTGCTTCTTCGGCGGGAGCTTGACGCGCTTGCTCTCCATGGCCTCGAGGGCAAGGATTATCTTTGCCCTTGTCTCGGCAGGGTCTATGACATCGTCGATGTATCCCCTCGCGGCAGCGACGTACGGGTTGGCAAACCTGTCCTTGTACTCCTGTATCTTCTGCTGCCTGACCTCCTCAGGGTTCTCTGCCGCTGCAATCTCTTTCCTGAAGATGATATTGGCCGCTCCCTCAGGACCCATAACGGCTATCTCTGCGGTCGGCCAGGCGAAGACGAAGTCGGCACCGAGGTGCTTGCTTCCCATTGCGAGGTAAGCGCCACCGTAGGCCTTCCTGAGAATGACGGTCACCATCGGGACGGTGGCCTCGGAGTAGGCGTAAAGGACCTTGGCTCCGTGCCTGATGATTCCACCATACTCCTGCTGGGTGCCCGGCAGGTAGCCGGGGACGTCAACAAGCGTGACGATGGGTATGTTGAAGGCGTCGCAGGTTCTCACAAAGCGTGCTATCTTGTCGGAGCTGTCTATGTCAAGAACGCCCGCGAAGTAGTTGGGGTTGTTGGCGACTATACCAACCGTCTGGCCGTTCATCCTTCCGAAGCCGACGACGGCGTTTGGGGCGAAGTAGGGCAGAATCTCCAGGAAGTCCGGATTGCCGTTCTCATCCCTGTCAACTATCTCGTAGATGACCTGCCTGACGTCGTAGCCCTTGTTCGGGTCGTCCGGAACTATGGAGTACAGGCTTTCGGTCTTCCTGAATGGCAAATCGCTTGTCTTAACACGCGGCGGCTTCTCCATGTTGTTTGACGGCAGGTAGCTCATGAGACGTCTTATCAACGCTAGAACCTCTTCGTCGCTCTTTCCTATGAGGTGGGCCTGTCCGCTCTTTTGGGCGTGAACCATGGCTCCACCGAGCTGAACAGGTGTAACCTCGACGCCCGTGACAGCTTTAACGACCTGTGGGCCTGTGATGAACATGAAGCTCGACGGGTTGTCCACCATGAGGATGAAGTCTCCTATCGCCGGGCTGTAAACCGCTCCTCCGGCACAGGGACCCATAATTGCGGTGATCTGTGGCACAACACCGCTGAGAATTGTGTTCATCTTGAAGATCTCACCGTAGCCCTTGAGGGAGTCCACACCCTCCTGAATCCTTGCACCGCCGGAATCATTGAGGCCTATTACAGGTGCTCCCGCCTCAAGGGCGAGCTCCATTATGCGCTTTATCTTAGCAGCGTGCATCTCGCCGAGGGAACCTCCCATGACGGTGAAGTCCTGGGCATAGACGAAGACAAGCCTTCCATCGATGGTTCCATAGCCGGTGATGACACCATCCGCGGGCAGTTCCTTCTTATCGAGACCGAACTCCGTTCCTCTGTGCTTGACGAACATGCCGATCTCAACGAAGCTTCCCGGGTCGAGGAGCTTCTCGATCCTCTCGCGCGCTGTGAGCTTGCCTTTAGCGTGCTGCTTTTCGACGGCCTTTTCGCCGCCCATCTCAAGAATCTTTTTTCTCCGTTCGTACAGCTCGTTAACCTTTTCCTCCATGCTCATGAGAACTCCCCCTAACAGCTGAGAGTGTCTGGTGGTTGTAGTTTGTAAAGTTTAAAAGGGTTTTTGCTCCACTGCCCGTTGAGGAGTTGATAAAATTCTTAGATGTTGAAAGCAGCAAAAGGGGTGAAGTAGAAAAAGGTAGAACGGATTCAGAGGTGTGCAATCGGAGTTTCTGCACCACAGGCCTCGCACTTGAGGAAGTGGAAGCGTCCCCTCTTGATGATCTTGGTATCTGGTGAGCCGCAGACCGGGCAGATAACGTAGTCCTTGAGGTACTTCTTCATCTTGTTGGCTATCAGGTAGGGTGTGAAGCGTCCTTGGAGGACAACTCTCCTTCCCTCGAGTGTTCCGGCCGTTGCCACCTCTCTCAAGATGAACTTGAGAAGATGGTTCGGGTCGCGGTTCATGGCCTCGGCTATGTCCATGAAGTTCTCGATTATAGTCCTGTTTCCGGCTATCGTGACTACGGCGGCGGGAACCTCAAACCTCGAGATGTGATGCTTAACGTTCTCTGGGAGCTCCTCGTAAGCCTTATCGAGTAAGCCTTCGAAATCGTAAAAGTCAACCTTCTTCTCGCTCACTTTCCTCACCTCCACTTAAGGTATGCAGAGCCGTTTATAACCTTTTGGCGTGGGGAAAATCGAGAAAATCAAAGCACCCTGTAGAAGCCGGCTCTCGGTTCGTATATCCTCGCGTCCCTCTTGAGGTCGTTGATGAGCTTCTTTACTTCGTTCTCCGTTCCAATTCCAGCCTGCTTCGCCGCTTCCACTACCTTGTCCTCCGGTGCGCCGAACTCACCCTCACTCTCAAGGCTCTTGATGATGTCTATGAGCTTGTCAATCTTGTTTATCTTCTTGGAACTCTTGCCGACTTCGAGGATCGAAACGTCCAGTGTCCCCTCCTCGTCGGTCGCTATCTTTCTTATCATCTCCTCGATTATCTGTATCGCCGCTCTGGCGTCTTCCCTCGTCACGGTCTCGCTCAGGCGCATTCTCGCATGGGCCTCGCTGAGACGTATGAGTGCCTCCAGCTGCCTCGCAGTAATTGGAATCGGCTGCACTCCCTCGTCCTCACCGCTCTTTCTGAAGCCCTTCCTCATACGGACGTAGTAGCGCTTTATCTCGTCCATCGCCTCTTTGCTCAAAACCGGGTGGATGTTCTTCCTCGCGTAGGCTATATACTTCTTGAGCAGGTCGTAGGGTATCTTGGGCGTTACCGCCTCGGCCTCTCCCCTCCTGACCTTGAGTATGTGCTCGGCTATAGATGCGTCTATCTTCTCGTCCGGCTCGTCCAGCAGGAGGAATATAAGGTCGAAACGGCTCAGCAGAGTCGGTGGGAGGTCTAGCTGCTCCGGAAGGGACTTGTGGCGGTTAAATCTGCCATACTTTGGATTGGCGGCGGCTATAACCGTTGTTCTGGAGTTAAGTGTCGCTGTGATACCCGCTTTTGAAATGCTGATTGTCTGCTGCTCGAGTGCCTCATGTATAGCGCTCCTGTCACGGTCGCTCATCTTGTCGAACTCGTCAATTAGGGCAAATCCGCCATCGGCGAGAACCAGAACACCAGCCTCCAGAACCCACGAACCTGTAAATTCGTCACGGACGGCTGCGGCTGTCAAACCGGCGGCAGAGCTGCTCTTCCCACTCGTATAAATCGCTCTCGGCGCCAAATTGGCAACATAGCGGAGAATTTGGCTGTTGTGGACGAAGATGTCGTTGGCTATGAAGTTGTGGTGCTCCGGCACCTGGAGGTCGTAGACCCACGGATGCTCTGGCTTGTATTCTCTGACCTCGACGACTCTGTCCCAGAAGATATCGGAGTCCGCAAGCAGTTCAAGTACTTTGAGCTTTTTGGGGGCATCAGGCGACTTCTCTTTCAGTGTTTCAACGACGATTTTGAGCTTTTCCCTGCTGGGCAGCCTATCCCCCCGTTCATAGTGCAGGTAAGTGGAGCGGTTTATTCCTAGGTCCTTTTGTCTTAGTCCTGCTGATTCACGGAGTTCTCTGAGCAGCTTCGAGACGCCCGGAACAACATCAACGTTGGTGTTCAGTTTTATCCCGTTGGTAACCTTTGCGAGGAGTTTTGCCTTCTCCTCAACTCCAAAACCGATGGTCTCTCTGAACTTTATGACATCTTTGCCCGTTATGACCAGGCGGTAGTACGTTTTTGCCTCCTTCATCTTTCCGTTTGTGGCTATGCCTCTTGTCGCGTGCAGCTGTGATTTTATTCCAAACCTCAAAAGAAGGTGCCGGACACCTCTCAGGAGTTCCAGTGATGCTGAAACCACTGTGATTTTTGGTCTGGCTCTATCAACTGTCCCCTCTGCGTCAAAGTAACCCTGAAGGAACGCCTTGATGTCCTCCAACCTTGCGGAGAATATCTGGGATGGTACTTTTTTCTTTGAAGAGTTCTCCGCGATTCCAAGATGTTTAAACAATCTGAAGAACTCAACGCTGCTCACGTAAACCTCTTTCGCCGATTTGCCTCTATGAGGCTTTCTAATCGTTGGGTTAAGGTCGAGCTTTCTGAAGTATTCGTAGACTTTTTGAATCAGCTTTTCGTCGTTGTTCGTAAAGAATATCGTAGCGCTACCGTTTCTGTTCTGTGCGTAGCCCTCTCCGGCTAGTAGGCCGATAACGTACCAGAACTCCTCGTCAGCAAATTCAGGAAGCTTTAGCCTGCTCTTGGCAGTTTTGGGCTTTTCTATCTCAATGTCCCAAAGCCTAGTAGGCTTCCCAGCAACCGGAATGATGCGTGGAACTGCTATAAAGTCGCTCGCTTTTAGTTCCTCAGCCTTCCTTGTCTTGAACTGCCCATTCTCAAAGACAAAGAATGGATGAGTCGGTGTTACCCTTATCTCCCTTCCGCTCGCAGTCCTTATGAGGAACATTCTCTCGGGCGCGGTTCTCTTCCAGGCTATGTTAGCCTTCACCTTTTTCACTTTGAGCGTCTTGGCATCTAGAGCGTAAAGCTCAAGGTCTATTGGAGCGTAGAAGCCGTCGTCAACTCTGCCGAGGGTTCCCTCTTTTTTGGCTCTCCTAATTGCCCCCTCCACAAGCTCACCTATCTTCCCTAAGCTCCCGTCGGCCAGAACAACCTGGGTGTCATAATCAACGCACTTCGCAACACCAGGATCTCCGACCAGTAGAACGTGGCTCTCTCCTCTCAGCTTAGTTCCATCAGGGAGAACCCGCTGCACGCCACCGAAGAGCGCCAAAGCTATGCCCTTCTTCACGGTCTTGTGTCCCCAGATTGCCGGGGCTATCGAATCGACAATAGCATCAACGATGTCCTTTCTCTTTGCCAGCTCCCTTATCTTCTGCTCGTCCTCAGGAGTAATCTCAAGTTCCTCTATCTCCTTACTGAGCTGCTCGATGTGGTTGACCTCGAGAACCTTCTTGAATATCGGCCGCTTATCCTTCTGCTCGAGAATTACGCGAAGTATTCCCGTGACGAGAACCCTGTCGCCTGGCAGGGCGGTATCAACGAGGTCGTCGAGGAGGATTGCGTCAATAAATCTCGGCATCTGGCCACCCTTGAGGCTCTCGGGCCTGTCCTGAAGGCGGAAGCTCTGGAAGTTGATGAACCTGCTCTTCTCGACGTCGAGCTCAACGTTTCTTGACCCACAGGCGTCACACTTGCTCGGCTTGACTATGTTGTCGTAGGGCCTCTGCAGTCTTACCATCTCGTTGCCGCAGTCCTTACAGACGAAGACGGCCTTCTCAACGAATGGCTTGACCTCGCTCACGCGCGTGATGATTCCATCAACCTGTATGAGCCTGTTTATGTGCTCGCTGCCGAGTTCTTTAACGAGGAGCGTCCTTGGAAGGTTGAAAAACCTCGCGTGAACCTTGAACTCCTCCTCCCTCAAAAGGGGAGGCTCGCGGAGGACTATCTGGATGGCGTCCTCGGCAGCCAAAATGCTATCTTCGGGGTTTTTGAGAAGTTCTTCCGCCAATTCGGGGTCAAAGGAGTTGAGGTGAGTCCAGTCTATCGATAGAGAGCGCCTTGGGGTAACCGTTAGCAGGTCTTTAAGCTTGTTTAGGTAAACCTCATTACCGCTGTCATCGACGTACTCACGCAGAAATCTCGCGTACCTTTCTATCATGTCCTCCCTGTCCATCAGCCCTCACCCAGCCACTCGTTCCTAATCTTCGACAGCTGCAGGTATATCCTTCTCTCCTCGGGGGAGAGTCTAGAGAGCAACTCAAGGCTGTTCGGCCTCAGCATGACGGAGTTGAGTATCTTCTTGAAGCGTATGGCTTTGAGGTGCTCAAGCTTTTTCTTCAGGTTGGCCAGCTTGGTGAGCTTGACGTTTATAGTCTCGATGTTATCTCCGGCGTTCATTCTGACGTAGTTTTCGAGGTAATACATGTAGAACTCCGCCCTCTCGTAGAGGCCGGCCGGAAGGGGCATAAGGGGCTCGTTCTCCCTCTCCTCGGCTATTGCCCTGTCTATCTCGCCTATAACCTTGTCTGTCTCATCGATGACCTCCACGATCTTCGCTTCCCACAGCTCCTTCGCTTTCCAGTCCTCGATGAGCACTATATCGCCGGCGTTCCAGTCTCCGAAGGGACGGAGGATTTTAACGGCTATTATTGCCCTCCCTGTGAACATGACATCACCCTCTCGAATGTATGCCTACTCCCTTGGGTCTATTAACCTTATGGCTGTGGGTGGGTTAAGGCTATAAGCTCAGCCTCCCAAAATTAACCCGGTGGGAGCATGCTGATAGGGATAATGAGCGACACCCATGATAACCTTCCGGCGGTAAGGAAGGCTGTGGAGTTCTTCAACGAGCAGAACGTCGAGCTGGTGATTCACGCTGGCGACTACGTGGCGCCGTTCGTGGCGAGGGAACTCAAGAAGCTCAAAGCCCCTCTTAAGGGAGTCTTCGGAAACAACGATGGCGAAAAAAAGGGCCTCCACGAAGTGCTGGGAATAGCCGACGAGATACTTGAAATTGAAGCTGATGGTATGAAAATAGCGGTCACCCACGGTACGGACGAGAGGATAGTGCGGGCCCTGGCGAGGAGCAGGCTCTACGACGTTGTAGTCGTTGGCCACACGCACCGCTATGAGATCAGGGAGGACGGCAGGACGATACTGATAAATCCCGGTGAGGTCTGCGGTTACATTACCGGCATTAAGAGCGTTGCACTGCTGGACACGAGGAAGAGGGAAGTCAGAATAGTGAACATTGAAACGGGTGAACTGCTCGGGGTCATGAGTCTCTAGCGAACGTCTCTAACGAACGTCTCTGACGAGCGCCTTTGAAGAACCTCTGGAGGATAGAATTAGGAGAACAGCCTGGCGATGAGTATGGAAGATGTTTTAGTTCCCCGGGAAAGGCATGATGCGGTGGTCTTAATAGGCGTGGACAGATGGGAGAACGTCGAGTTCATCAAGGTCTACGCGGTCAGCGAGGAGATAGCGAAGAAAACCCTGGAAGAGTTTTTCAACGCTAGGGGGCTCTTTCCCGGGGACTACCGCCTCGTCAGCCGCGGCCACGAGGAAGTCGGGGAGAGAAAGGTCATAACGACAAAGACGGAAGGCTCGCTCAGCGCCGCCCTCGCGAGGCTCGGCCTTAAGCTACTCTCGAACGGCGTCCTCTACCTGGAGAACATTGAGAGGCTCTATCAGTTCACCCTCGTCAGCGAGACCCTCTACGAGAGGATAGCCTCTGAAACTACCACCAAGGAATCCCGGAGGGTCAAAATAAAGGGACCTGTGGACGAGCTTGAGGCCCTTTCTCTTGGACTAGATGCCATCGTCGAGAACCTCCGTGGGGTTGAGCTGTCGGAGTTCCTCCCGGAAAATGCACTTCTCCTTAGGGAGCCGCCGGTTGAGAGAGTAGTCGAACTACTGAGCGGAGAGAGGGATTACCCCCTCATCGTCGAGACTAAAGATTTGAAAAAATACGCACCTCTCGACTTTCCGGTGGTTCTAAGACTTCCACCCTTGACCGTTGAGGAGTTCACGGCGGAGCTTTCCCAACGGCTTGGCTTCGATGTCGATTCTCGATACTTCCTCAGCTATCCTCCCGAGAGGCTCAACCTTAGGAATGTTGAAGCCCTCGCAAAGCTCGTTAGGGCTCTGATGGAAAAGAAGGGGCTGAGCGAAAAAGATGTTCTGGAGCTCGCAGTGAGACTTAACCTCGGAGAGCTTTGAAGTAACGAACCACCATGGCCTTGAACTCTGGGTTGTGTTTGCCCAGTGCGGCGTTTATTAGCTCTTTGAACTTCTCATCCTCAGCGAGATATCTTAAGAGCAGACCCTCGTCAACGCCCAGCTCTTCTAAGAAGTCTGTCCTCTTGAGAAACTCTGAACGCTCTTTCACTTCATTTCTGAGCTCCTTCAGCCGCTCGAGGTATGGCCTAACCTTTTCCTCCCGCCTTTCAAACTCGAGCCAGTCTATTGCCAAGTGCTCGCTGATCAGGAGGTATCTCCCCGGGTCGGTGAGGTATTCGGCAACACCCTCCCCAAGCTTCGAGTGGAGTATCTTGAGCCTGAACTTCTCGATGGCCTTGTAGTCGTCGCTCAGGCGCTTCTTATCGACGATGTCGAGGCTCTCGAAGAGCGCTACGGCTGTTAAGTAGCACTTCACCACGAAGGGGATTTCCGGGAGGGTGAGTGTTTCCTTTGAGACAGTTACCACTTTGCCGTTTCTTCTTTCCAACCTCTCAAGGAGCATCCCAAGGGGATAACTCAGGCTCTTCAGGCAGAACTCCAGCTCGTCCATACTTCCACCGTTGTGAATTCGGTTTTCAATTGTAAAAGCCTTTTGGGTGAAGCTTTTTAGCCCAAGCCGGGAATTTAGTCATGGTGAGAAAGCATGAGCATGATAGTCATAGATGGTTCCTACGGCGAGGGAGGGGGGCAGATACTGAGGACGAGCGTTGCCCTCTCGGTAATCACCGGAAAGCCGGTCAGGATTTACAATATCAGAGCTAACAGGCCGAACCCGGGTTTAAGACCCCAGCACATGCACGGCATCTTGGCTCTGAAGGAGCTGAGCGGCGCTAAGGTTAAGGGGGCCCAGGTCGGCTCAACGGTTCTCGAATTCTACCCTGGCAGGGCTAGGCCAAGGCACATCCGCGTACCGATAAAGACCGCTGGCAGTGTAACCCTCGTCCTTCAGGCTTTGCTCCCGGCAATGGCTTTCATCGGTGGGAGCTTCGAGATAACGGGCGGAACCGACGTCCCCTGGTCGCCGCCGGTGGACTACCTCAGGCACGTTACCCTCTTCGCGCTGGAAAAGATGGGTCTAAGGGCCGAGATTGAAATCAAGCGTAGGGGACACTATCCCAAAGGCGGCGGACTGGTGGTCGGCAGGGTCGAGCCGTGGGAGGAGAGAAAGCCGCTGGTTGCTTTGGAGTGGAGGCATATAGAGCTATTTGGTGGCATCAGCCATGCTACCAACCTCCCGGAGCACGTGGCGAGTAGGCAGGCGAAGGCCGCTAGGGAGAGATTGAGTGAGTTTTACGATGTTCCTATTAATATATATGAAGAAGTCTCACGTTCCCTCGGGCCGGGTAGTGGGATAGTGGTATGGGCCGAGACGGACGTTCTGAGACTCGGCGGCGACGCCCTTGGAAAGCGTGGAAAGCCTGCCGAAGCAGTGGGCAGGGAAGCGGCGGACGAGCTTCTGGAGCAGCTGACGAGCAGGGCCGCGGTTGATAGATTCCTCGGCGACCAGCTGGTACCATTCCTGGCCTTCGCAGGGGGCGAGATAAAAGTTGCCGAGATAACGAACCACCTCGTGACGAACGTCTGGGTCGTGGAGCAGTTTTTGGGCAAGATCTTCGAAGTGGAGGGGGAGGTTGGAGAGCCTGGAAGGGTGAGGGTAGTTGGGTAATTTAATGATTTGATGTTGAAAAAGTTTTTATAATCTTCCTTAATTCCTATTTTGATGGTTCCTGAAGTTAACCAGGCCGTTGTTGAATTGCTTCAAAATCCGAGTCAAGTTAATCAGTATTTGCCATTGTTGGAGTTCGGCCTCCTTTTGATAACCCCATTTGTGTCGTGGGCATATAAACTTCTGAGATATATTATCACCCCATATAGGACAAGAAATAGAATTTTAAGATTGATCTCAAAGTATGATTATTATGTTTTTTGTCTTCTTCAGGATTTAGAAGTTATCCCTAAAAATAAGCGGGCAAAGTTACTTTTTTATAATGTGAAGCGACATATTATATTAATTTTCTTATTAAATGCCATTTTATTCTTACTTTATTTCTATGCTAAATTCTCTTTTATCAAGATAGTGATTATCATAATCTGGATAATTGCCTTCTTAACATTCATGATTGTTGGAGGCCTAATCTTTCCACTCTTTATATCTAAATTGTCCGAACGAAATATCCGGAGGTTGTTTTGGGTGTATTTTGTTAGTATGTTTGAATTATCTTTGTTAATCTTAGTTCTTCTTAAAAAGGATATAACCGCACCGGAACTGATGAAGATTCTTCTTGGATATTACGGAATGATTGTTGTCATGAGTTATCTTATTTGGAGGCTCATAAAATCCGAACTGTACATAAGATATAAGCATAGTATTCAAAGGTCATATCAGAACAAGCTACCTTTTGTAATAATATCTACTAAGAATGGACTACACAAGGGATATTTGCACGATATAGTTAGTTCTCAGGTGCTGACCTTAAAAACTGGGAATACGTTCATTCCAATATTTTGGGAAAATATAGATGAACTTGAAATAATCCCGCGATTTTTTATTGAGCCATGAGGAGAATAATTACTCCTCCATCTCCATCCCGTAAACCTTCTCTGGATTTTCTACATGAATCTTGTAAACGTCCTCCTCCGTGAACAGGCCGTTCTGGAGGAAGGCCTTTGTCCTCCTCGGCACTGTCTTCGGCCCTAAAACGGCTCCGGGACGGCGTTTGTCGTCTATGTAGTCCGTCTCCATCATGAAGCGGTTGCCCTGCTTGATGGCCTCGGCAATGTTCTTCTTGCTCGCGATTATGCTCGGGAAGACACCGACTTCTTCGGCAACCTTCACCAGCGGCGGCGAGAAGTGCTTGACGACCCTGTACGGCTTTATTCCGACCTCCTCAACTATCTCGCCCAGCTCGCGGAACTTGGCCTCGTCGAAGCTCTCCGTGTGGAGCTGGACCGCGCAGTCGGCTTCCTTGGCCAAGCTCATCCCGTACTTCATCAGCTCGATGCTCGCATCCCAGATCTCGGGCGGAACCTCGTAGTGGGGTCTGCCTATCTCGCCTATCGCTACCGCTTTCCCCTCAAGGCAGAGCCTCTGGGCGTATTCTAAGGCCTTCATCACTTCGTTCTTGGCATATTCGAGGCCCTTTTTCTCTGCAAGGTAGACGAACTCCGCTGGATGGACGCCGACGACGGCGTATGCTTTTACAGGTGTTTCTTTGTTTATCTTCTCCACAAGCTCAATGTGGAAGTCCATGGCTTTGATGAAATCCTCTGCGCTCATTCCAGGGAAGCCGTAGTCGTGGGCCGTCTTGTAGACCACCATCAGGTGGGTTCCGCCAGCTCTGTGGAACTGCTTGACAGCTTCCAGAAACAGGCCCTTGAAAGGATCAACGTGGAAGTGGTCATCGAGGATTATCATTTCCCTCACCTCACGACTGATAGACTTCAAGGGTATCTCCCTCTTCCGCTTTAGTAATTCCCTCGAGAATGAGTGCAGCCTTGTCTCCGTCGACGACAAAATCCACAGCCTTTCTACCTTTCTCTATCCTGTAGATCACTGCGGCTTTCTTTCCCTTAACCTTGTAGCCTGGATAGATTACTCCTCTCTCCACGGTCCCCACGAGGGTTTCGCGTCCCATGATGTGGAAGACCTTCTCAACGTGGAACTTTCCAACTGGCTTCCTCGAGACTATCTGAATTTCCTCAGTGTCGGTTTCCTTCTTCCCACCGAACAGTCTGCTTAGGAATCCCATGCTCTCCCCCGAGAGGGATTGAAAAGGGGAAATTAAAAAGATTGCCGGCTAAAGCTTCACGATGTGCACTGAACAGGAAATGCACGGATCAAAGGCTCTAACCGTTTCCTCCAGCCTCTGGACGAGTACCGTCTCGTCCGTCTCTCCGTAGAGTTTTCTCGCTTCCTTGAACAGGCTTGCCTCCATCATAGCGTGGTTTAAAGCCGTGGGCGTTATGATGTTCGAGTAGGCGATTTTGCCCCCAGAGTCAATGCGGTAGTGATGTATTAGGACACCCCTAGGCGCTTCCACGTACCCTATGCCCTCGCCTTCTTTGACTTCAACGGGAACGTTTTCACCCTTTATGCCCTTGTCGAGGAGTTTCTTTGCTATCTCTCCCGCCCTTTCAAGCGCGTAGACGAGCTCTATGGCCTGAGCGAGGTTGTTGTAGCTGACGTAACCGGTGGCGAGCTTTTCCCTGTGCTCCTCGAAGAGCCTCTTCGCTGTGGGTGTCAGCATCTCTGCTTTGAGCAGGAGCCTCGGCAGTGCGCCAACGAAGAAGGGCTCACCCTTATAGCGGCTCTGCTTTGCGAAGCTGTAAACCAGTGAGCGTTCCTCTATTCTCTCGGTGTAGTGGAAAGAGCCATCCTCATCGGAAATCAGCTTGTCGCCCCATAGGTAGCCGTCCGTCGCGACGAAGTGTCCCGCCTTTTCGCCGTAGGGCTCAAGCGAAGCGAATAGCCTCACCGCTCTCCTTGCGAGTCTCAGGAGGGCCCCACTCTCCCTCTCGATGTTTTCAAGTTCCTCAACCGTCGGATACCTGCCAAATCCACCGGGTTTAACGTTTATGCCGTGGATCTCCCTTCCTCCAATGAGTTCCCTTATACTGTTGCCGAAGGCCTTCAGTGCAAGCCCCTCCTTGACGAGCTCCCCGTGCTTCGTAGCCATTCTTATCGCGTCAGGATAACCGAAAACGTCTGGAGCAACGAGCAGGTACAGGTGGAGTGCGTGGCTCTCCAGTAATTCACCGATGAGGCCGAGCTCTCTTAGGAGCTGGATCTCCTCCGAAACTTCAACTCCGAAGGCCTTCTCTATGCCCAGAACCGAGGCGACGCTGTGTGAGAGGTAGCATATGGCGCATATCCTCGCTTCCAAGTCTGGAACGTCATAGTAATGCCTTCCCAAAGTCAGCAGCTCGAAGAAGCGCGGCCCTTCAACGATTTTGAGCCTGACGTCCTTAACTTCACCGTTCTCGACAACTATCTCGGCTTTGCCGTTGCCTTCAACTCTCGTGAACTCCCTCAACTCGATTATCATGGCTCCCACCTCGCGAAGGTCTTGAACTTCCTGAGGATGTAGTCATCATCGTAGCCCAGATCCTTGAGTATCTCGTACTCACTTGCAGGATTCACCTCGCCGGGCAACGGCCCGCGACAGCCTATGCATCCCAGCCCGGAGCGTATACAAGCAGCGTTGCAGCCGCCGTAGGTTATTGGACCGAGGCAGGGGAGGCCCTTCTTCACGAGAACACATTCGTATTCGTTGAGCTTGCACTCGACGCAGACGGGGTAGTCTTTCTTTACCGGCTCAATGCCTTTGGCAATGTCCATCAGAACCTGATATACCTCGTTTTTGTCGTAGGGACAGCCTGGGAGGGCGAAATCAACGGCGACGTACTCAACGACGGGCTTCGAGTCCAGCGCCCTCATCGGGTTGCCCTCATCTCCATAGACCCTCTTCAGCTTCTCCCTTATGCTCCCCTCGACGCTAGCCTGAACCGAGCCGTGCGTTGCGCAGGTTCCGAGGGCTATGAGGTAGTCGGAGTGGTTTCTTGCCTCCTTGAGGAGCGCTAGGTCGCGCTGGCTTGAGACCGTTCCGGTTACGAGGGCCACGTCGTAGTGGCTCCCCTCGCTTAGGCTGGTCGCCATGTGGAACTCCGTTATCTCGTAGAACTCGAGCAGGTCAAACAGCTTCTCGTAGAGGAAGAGAATATTCAGCGCACAGCCGCCGCAGTCGGTAAGCTCGAAGACGGCCAACTTGAGCTTGTCCATCATATCAACCCCCTCGTGGAGAGAGCATCCCAGTATGTGAAGACGGGGCCGTCCTTGCAGACGTACTTTATGGAGGTGCTCGTTCCCACTATACAGTGGCCGCACTTGCCTATTCCGCAGCGCATGCGCCTCTCGAGGGTCATGTATATCCTGCCCGGCGAGAGTTTCCTGTCTAGGAGCTCCTTGATGACGAAGCGGTACATAACCGGCGGCCCACAGATGAGGGCGTAAGCCTTGTCGACGTCGAACTCCTCCCCGCGGAAGAGGTCGGTAACGACACCCTTGCACACCCTGTCGAAGAAGCCCCGCTCGAGGTAGATGCACGAGGGGCTTTCGACCTCATAGGCGAGCTTTACGCTGCAGCCAACCGCGTCGCCGTGCTTCAGCAGGTGGATTATCTCGTCGCGGAAGAGTATGTCCTCGTAGGCTTTGGTGCCGTAGAGGAGCCAGACGTGCTCGTACTTTCCGGTGTCTATCGCGTACCAGAGAACCGAGCGGAGGGGTGCCATACCGAGTCCACCGGCGACCAGGAGTAGATTCGAGCCCTCCATTTTCTCCATCGGGAAGCCGTTGCCGTAGGGCCCGCGGATGCCCACCACTTCTCCCTCTTTCATCTGATGGATGAACTTGGTCATCCTTCCGGCTTTTCTGATGCAGAGCTGAATGTATCCTTTTCTCGTTGGTGAGGAGCAGAGGCTTATGGGGAACTCACCGAAGCCCCGTATATCGACGATGACGAACTGGCCGGGCTTGAATGTGAAGTGTTCGCCAATTTCCGGGTCTAAGAAGCGGAGCGTGAAGAGCTTCTCCCTGGGTGTTAGGTCCTTCACTTCCAGAATGCGCGCATCGTAAGTTTGATGTGGATTCTCGCTCATCTCAGCGACCCCCTGACCTCCTCAAGAACCTTGACGTGCTCTATCTTCGCCGGGCAGAACTCGTCACACCTTCCACAACCTACGCAGTTATAACCCGAGGAGGGATCGAAGTAGCTCTTGCAGTAGTATCTGTGCCTGAATCTGTCGAGTCTAGTTGGCCTGAAGTTGTGGCCTCCGGCAACCAGTCCGTGGTTCTCCATAAAGCAGGAGTCGTAGCGTCTCTCTCTGACGGCGTCGTAGGCGCTGATCCAGTTATCGCAGACCTCGTAGCAGCGGCAGGTAGGACAGACCATGTTGCAGTTGCCGCAGGCCAGGCATATCTCGGCGTACTCCTTCCAGACCGGGCTGTTGTAGGCCAAATCGAGCATGTCTGCGAGTCCTTCCTGCGGGATCTCCTTCTGGAACGCATTTGCGCGCCTCTCCTCGAACTCCTTGAAGTGCTTCAAGTCCTCGTCGGTCACCTCCTCGAAGAGCTCACCGTTCTCCCAGACTACCTCGTGTCCCCTCACACTTCCTATCCTGACGAGCCATCCGTCGGGAAGCTCGTGCAGGAATAGGTCAAAGCCGTCCATGGCAAAGTGCGTGCCGAGACTCTTGCAGAAGCAATACTCGTCGGGCATGCAGCTTATCCCAACTATGAAGGTTTTCTCGCGCCTCGCCTTGTAGTACGGGTCGGCGGGCTCGTCGAGATAGACCTTATCGAGAATCTTGAGCCCGTGCATATCGCAGGAGTGGAGGCCGAAGAGAACTATCGGCTCTGCGTCGGTTCCATTTTCCCAGCGACCGTTCTTCAGGCGAAGAATTTCGTCCCTTGGCCTCACGAAGAACTTTTTTGGAGGTAGCATTGTCCTTGTATAGTTGAGTTCTATCTCTCCTAGCTCGTGAACTTCTTGGAATGTGTAAATGCTTCCTCTTTTGATGGGAGCGTAGACTTTGCCCCAATTCCTTAGAGATTCAAAAAATGAGCTAAAGTTCTCAGATGATAGTTTTACATATCTCAAATACACCGCCTCCGTTATATGGCATTCTATAATATACAGTTTGTAGAAGAATGATTTAAGGGTTCTTCAAACCAACAGTTACCAACGGATGGTTGGGTATTAGAAAAGGATTTTATAGGAGCTTGCCCCAAAATACCCAGGTGGGGAACTGTGTTTAGGATAGTTCACAAGGAGAAGCTTTCTCCTGGCATAAACCTATTCGAAATCGAAGCGCCAAGGGTAGCGAGACACGCTAAGCCCGGCCAGTTTGTTGTTCTCAGGCTTCATGAGAAGGGCGAGAGGATACCGCTCACCATAGCCGACAGCGATGCAGGTGGGGGCACTATAACGATAGTTGTCCAAGAAGTTGGAAAGACCACCTACGAACTCGGTACCTATGAAAATGGCGATAGCATACTTGATCTCTTGGGGCCACTTGGAAGGCCAAGTCACATAGATAACTTCGGTACGGTCGTTATGGTAGGTGGTGGCGTTGGAGTTGCTGAAATTTATCCAGTTGCAAAAGCGATGAAGGAAGCTGGCAACCATGTAATTTCTATACTAGGTTTCAGGACGAAGAAGCTCGTCTTCTGGGAGGATAAACTTGCGGAGGTAAGCGACGAGGTAATCGTTACCACCAATGACGGGAGCTACGGTATTGAGGGCTTCACCACGCACGCTCTAGCGAAGCTGTTCGATGAAGGTAGAAAAATTGACCTCGTGCATGCTGTTGGGCCCGTTGTCATGATGAAGGCCGTTGCGGAACTCACTAGGCCCCATGGCGTAAGAACCGTCGCGAGCCTGAATTCAATTATGGTCGATGGAACTGGCATGTGTGGCGCTTGTAGGGTAACTGTCGGCGGTGAGATAAAGTTCGCTTGCGTTGATGGACCCGAATTCGACGCCCATCTTGTTGACTGGGACGAGCTGGTGAAGAGGCTTAACTATTACAGAGATTTGGAGCTCATAAGCCTTGAGAAGTGGAAGCGGGAGAGGAGGATGGTCTGATGCCGAGAAAAATTATTAAGAGGCGTATTTTGACTCCTGAACGACCGCCTGGGGAGAGAGTTAGGGATTTCGAGGAGGTAAACCTTGGATATACTTTCGAATTGGCTGTGAAGGAGGCCGAACGCTGCCTTAACTGTCCAATTGACTATGCTCCCTGTGTTAAGGGCTGTCCAGTCGGAATAAGGATTCCCGAGTTCATATCTAAGCTTGTCCAGTACCGTGATGATCCTGATAGGGCCGTTAGAGAGGCTTTAAGTGTCATCTGGGCCTGTAACTCACTTCCAGCTATAACAGGCCGGGTTTGTCCTCAGGAGGATCAGTGTGAGATGAACTGTGTCATGGGCAGGGTTGGTGACAAAATCAATATCGGCAAGCTCGAAAGGTTTGTGGCAGATTACTCCCGCGAGAATGGCATAGACATCCAGCTCTTAGAGGAAGGGACGAGGGAAATACGGAGGAACGGCAAGAAGGTTGCGGTCATAGGTGCTGGTCCAGCGGGTCTGACATGCGCAGCAGAGCTGGCTAAGCTTGGCTATGAGGTTACGATTTTCGAAGCCCTCCATAAACCGGGGGGAGTCCTGATCTACGGCATCCCAGAGTTCAGGCTACCAAAGGTGATTGTTGAGAGGGAGCTTGAGAACCTAGGGAGGCTCGGCGTTAAGATAGAAACCAACGTGCTCGTCGGCAAGACCGTGACCTTTCAGGAGCTGAGGGAGGAGTACGACGCGATATTCATAGGCACGGGTGCTGGAACGCCCCGCATATACCCGTGGCCAGGGGTAAACCTCAATGGGGTCTATTCGGCGAACGAGTTTCTCACTAGGGTGAACCTCATGAAAGCCTATGCGTTTCCAGAGTACGACACCCCCATAAAGATAGGAAAGAATGTGGCAGTGATCGGTGGTGGGAACACTGCCATGGATGCCGCCCGTTCAGCCTTGAGACTCGGTGCAAAGGTGTGGATATTATACCGCAGGACAAAGGCAGAGATGACTGCCCGTGAGGAGGAAATCCACCACGCCGAGGAAGAGGGTGTGAACTTCATGTTTCTCGTCTCGCCCAAGCGTTTCATCGGCGACGAAAATGGGAACCTTAAAGCCATAGAGCTTGAGAAAATGGAGCTCGGCGAGCCCGATGAGAGCGGCAGGAGGAGACCTGTACCAACGGGTGAGACGGTAACGATGGAGTTCGATACTGCTATTATAGCCATCGGTCAGACCCCGAACAGAACGTTTCTCGAAACCGTCCCCGGACTCGAGATTGATGGGAAGGGCAGGATAAAGGTCGATGAGAACCTGATGTCGAGCATCCCAGGGGTCTTCGCTGGGGGAGACGCAATAAGGGGAGAGGCAACGGTTATTTTGGCTATGGGGGATGGGAAAAAGGCGGCAAGGGCAATTCACAAGTACCTAAGTGGTTCGTGAATTCTCTTACTTTCATTCTACTAGTCACGGTGCAGTTAATTTTGACTGATTAGAAGAAAGAAAAGCATGTCATTATATGATTGCTGGAATCCCCGGAATTCTCGGGAAGGGCTGAACCTCCGCTATGTGCTCAGCCCCGACCAGGTACCTGATGAGCCTCTCGATGCCTATGCCCGCTCCAGCGCTTGGCCTCAGGAGGCCCGCTTTGGCGACTTCGAGGTAGGGTTTGAAGGCGTCGAGGCTTATGCCTGCCTTCTTAATTTTTCTGACTATTACTTCGTACTCCCACTCCCTCTCGCCGCCGCTTGAAACCTCGCCGTATCCCTCTGGCAGATAGAGGTCGTAGTTCCTGAAGTGGCCCGGCCTCTCTGGGTCTTCCCTGTCGTAGAACTCCCTTTCAATGTCTATCACCCAGAAGGGCTCGTCCATGGCTTTACTTGCCTCATCCTCGCTTCCAAACTCGGCCTTAATTTCCTCAAGAGTGAAGCGCTTGAAGGGTGGCGCTACCTTGGGCACTTCCCTCTCCAGTCCCCAGTTCCTAGCTTCCTTAAACAATCCGCTTATCAGCTCCTCTATGAGGCTCATGACGTCGTCCATGCTCGCATAGGCTATCTCGAAGTCAAGCTGCGTAAACTCGTAGGCGTGTCTGCCATCGTCGGCGCTTCTCCCTTCGAGCCTTATGTTCGGCGAGAGTATAAAGAGCCTGTTAATTCCCATAGCTATCGCCATCTGCTTGTGGAGTATCATGCTGTGAGTTAGCCTTAGCCTCTCGCCGTAGACCTCGACTTCTGGCGGCTTTAGGGCCTCACTGGCGGCCGGGTCTGGCCATAGGGGGTCAGTTATGGAGCTGAGCATCACCGGGAGCATCCACCTGAAACCCTTGCTCACCATGTATCTTGTCATATAGTCAATCACTCTCGTTTGAACTTCTATAACTGGTTCAATTTTCCGGGTTACAATTTGGAGAGCGTTCATCTTCATCACCTGTTCTTTGTCAGTGATTTCCACCTTTATGTCCTTTGTGCAAGAAAAGTTGAATTTTGGGCAAAATTCGACATAAAATAAAGGTTAATTTTGAATAAACGTCAGAAAATCACAATCTAATTGGCGAAGATGGCGGCGGGTAAACGATAGCGTTATAATGCCCCAAGGAGAACCCTATACGGTGGTAAAGCATGGGCGTCTACATATTCACTCCCGAAGACCTCCTTAGATACGGAACGATAACCGAGGAACAGCTTGAGATTTTAAAGGATGCCCTCCTTGAGAGGAAGGACATCTTAATCGTTGGCTCAAGCAGGTCTGGAAAGACCAAACTCGTCGAGGCTCTGATCCATCTGATACCTGATGACAGGAAGGTTGCTGT
Organism: Thermococcus onnurineus NA1; assembly: GCF_000018365.1. Lineage (NCBI taxonomy): Archaea > Methanobacteriati > Methanobacteriota > Thermococci > Thermococcales > Thermococcaceae > Thermococcus > Thermococcus onnurineus. The sequence continues at coordinate 54,426 of NC_011529.1, forward strand.
AATAACCGCCTACAGCGAATTCAAGCCATTCAAACCGAATATCGTTGTTATAGACACTCAATTTGACCCCGAGAGCCTTGAGAAGCGCACCAAGGATGTTATCGAAAAAATAAAGCGCATAAACCCGGACTACATCGTCATAGACACCATCCACACCGTCCACGTGCCCACGATTCTGGACGAGCTCCTTGATGACTACACATTCATAGCAACCTCGCTAACAATCTCTGGCGATATAATCGAGGAAGTCAAGCACTGGCTAAGGGCCAGCAATGACGTCATGAGCAAGTTTGATATTGTGGTCGAACTCAAGAGGGACTTCAGAACTGGAACCAGGAAGATCAACAGGATATATGCTGTCAAAAAGTCGGGAGAAAAAGTGGAGCTCGAGCCGCTTCTTTAAGGTTATTTCCTTATCCTCTTAAGGTCCTTGTGTATCTCTTCCTTCAGTTTGCGGTAGTATTCCATGGATAGATAGCCCCTTTTCCAGCCGGCATAGAGAGTCACGTTGAACAGAACGGTTATCAGAACTGCTATCAGGAGGGAGTTTACAGTAACACCACCGATAGTCTTCTGGGTTCTTCGGAACATGCCGAGGGAAACATAGTCGTCCACCGTCATTTGTCTCATAGGGAGGTTCTCAACCCTGATGGTGCCGTTCTCCGGAGTCAGCGAGAGCATGTGGTTCCAAGTCACGACGTAGACCTTCACGTGGGTTCCCTTCTCGGTGCAGTCTGGGATGGTCTGCCCGTTCCAGAGGCAGCTCCCGTCGGGCTGTATCGTTGCCCATACATCGGTGTGCTCGTAGGTTTGGAGGTATACACTGTTATTGTCTGGGTAGATCTTCACGACCTCTATATCGTAAGTGTTCCCGTTGTAGACCAAGGAACGGAAGAAGTGGTAGAGCCTGTCGATTATCGTGTTGTGAAAATACTCGTCCTCCCATACGATGTAGTAGTAGATGTTACCCTTTATGTCCACCATGTATAGAATTCCGTAAGGTTCATCTCCGGGGAAGGTGTGGATGATGGGGGTATACTCTTGAATCTTGGCGCTTTCCCATGGGAGGTAGCCCTCGAGGGAATATCCGCTAGTGTAGAGTCCAACACTCCAAAATATCAGAAGATTGATGAAAAGCCACAGTGCAATCCATATTTTCTTTGCCATTACTTTCACTGGAGAAATATAAAGGGAGCATCAGGCCTTAAGCTTTTCTATGACCACCCTCAGGTTGTCGAGCATCTCCCTTATGTCGTCGAATGTCATGTAGCCCATGTTTCCAATCCTGAATGTCTTTTCAGCGACGCTTCCATAGCCCTTGGCGAGCTCAAAGCCCCTCTCGCGCATGGCGTTGTAGACGTCAACGCCCTTCATTCCCTCAGGAACGACGACGGCAGTGATGGTTGGGCTCTCGTAGCCTGGCTCGGCGAGGATTCCGAGGCCCATCTCCTTGACGCCCTCGCGTATCATCTCACTCCTCTTCCTGTACATATCGAGCCAGGCACCTTTGCCGCCCATCTTCTCGATTATCCTGAGGACGACGTTGAGGCCAAATATCTGTGGGAGTGGTGGAGTTGAGGGTGTTCCCTTCTTCTTCTCGTTGAACTTCTTGTAGAGCGGCAGGTCGAAGTACCAGCCGCGCTCGGGCATCCTCTCGGCGATCTCAAAGACTCTCTCACTAACGGCGGCAACCGCTAATCCTGGTGGAACACCGAAGGCTTTCTGGCTGCTCGCGAAGACCAAATCGATGCCCCACTTGTCGAACTTGATGTCCGCTCCGCCCATGGCAGAGACGGCATCGACGAAGAGGAGTTTGTCGTGCTCCTTGACGACCTTAGCAAGCTCCGGAAGCGGGTTAAGAACACCAGTGCTCGTCTCGTTGTAGGTTATGGTGACTGCGTGAACGTCAGGGTTCTTCTTGAGGACTTCATCAAGCTCCTCTGGCTTGATGGCCTTTCCAGGCTCCTTTTCAAATACAATGGCTTCCCTTCCGTTAGCATTGACGACGTCAGCAAAGCGCTTTCCAAACGCGCCAATGATCGTGACGAGAACTTTTCCACCGCGCGGGATGGTGTTTCTCACAGCGGCCTCCATGAAGCCAGTTCCAGAGCTCGGGAAGAGGATTATCTCGCCTTTATCGGCCTCGAGGAAGGCCTTGAGCCTGTTGAGTGTATCAACGTGAGCCTCCTTTGCCTCAGCCGAGCGGTGGCTGAACATCTGGACGCTCATTATCGCGAGAACCTCCGGGAAACAAGCAACAGGACCTGCTGTGAAGAGCTTGTACTTCGGCCTGACTATTTCATAAAGCTCCCTGTAAGCTTCCTCATACTCCATGTCGAACCTGAGCTCCATCAGCATCACCTCGGCGGGGGTTGGAAGGGAAATATAAAAATGGTTCGTTAGTCCCTTCACGTGGCTTATCGAAGCTATGTTCGTTTCGCCGGCAATAAAATGAAGAATTTTCGACCTAGCCAAGACTTTTAAAAGTTCCACCCTAACGTTTAGAAGGGGGTTTGATGGAACGCAAACGCCTGGCTGGAATAATCCTGCTCATCATCTCTGCCTTCACAGGAACGATAGCTTTCCGCCTCGCGACTCCGGCGATAGCCTTCTATACAAGGAACATTCTCCAGGCCTCAATGCTTTCGGTCTCCATTGTTTCCATGTCATTTGTCCTGGCAAGGGCATTTTCGTCTGTTCTTGGTGGTCTCGCCCTTGAGAGAGGCAGGAAGCTCGTTTACATAGGAGCACTGGCTATGATTGGTAACGCTCTGGCGGTCCATCTCTACCCCATCACAAGCACCTGGGTTCAGGTGGCCGGAATAAAGCTTCTCAACGGCTTCCTCAATGGATTGAGCTGGCCAATGGCTCAATTCGTCATAGCAGTAACTACACCAAACGAGATAAGGGCAAGGGTCACATCAATTTACTTCCTCTTTGGCAGTATAGCTTCACTCCTCGGCAACTATGTTTACGCCTACACCATTAACCTTGGCTTGTCCGGTCAAATGTGGATTGCCTCTGTATTCTTTGTATTCACCGGCGTGATAATGATCCTTGCCTACTTCCTACTCTACGGCTGGATAGTGCCCAAGAGAAAGAAAACGCCCGATGGGGAGAAGCCGAGCCTCAACCCAAAAAGGATTCTCATAATCGCGTCGTTGATGGCGATCATAGTTGCCTTTACATCTGGCGAGATAACCTATATCTATGTTTCCGAGGCTTTGGGTATGGACAAAGCTAGGACAGCGATGCTTATTGGATGGGCAGGCTTTTTATCGGCACTCCTCAGCTACGTCATTTCCTGGCTCGCCGACGTCAGGAGCGAGAGAAGGATGGTTGTTCTGACGTCAGTTATGGCAGCGATCTCCCCAATCCTCGCTGCCGTAAAGACTGCTCCGACAGTTTTTCTCGGCATATTTATGGCTCTCTTAGCCTTCCAGAGCTTCAGACCGGTTTCGAGGAAAGTCTTGGCTTCGTACTACCGCTCTTCGTTGGCTATAGGGGGTGTGAACGGAATTCAGAACCTCTCGACCTTCGCTGGGGGAATGCTCTTCGGCCTGGCCTACTCTCTCGGGGAGATAAGTGTTGGCGTAACGTTGAACCTCGCCCTGCTTTCCTTCCTGCCGTTTTCACTGGCACTCCTTCGGGAGTCCGTTAAGCTTAAAGGGACTGGAGAGTAAGATGGGGTGACGGGCTTTCCAAAACTTTTATAAGCCACTCCACTCGCCTAAGTTTAGGCTTAGCTTACGCTCATTTGGAGGTGAGAGTATGGGACTGAGACCAGCCAAGATTGATAGGGACGTTGACAAGCCCGCTTACACAAGGAGGGAATACATACGTGGTGCCCCTGGACCGAAGATAACCATCTTCGACATGGGCAATCTTTCCGCCGAGTTCCAGTATGAGGTGAGCCTTCACGCTGAGCAGGCCATGCAGATAAGGCAGAACGCCCTTGAGGCCATCCGTATACAAGTCAACAGGTACCTCCAGAAGAACGTCGGTAGGAGCAACTACCACTTCAAGATAAGGGTCTACCCGTTCCAGGTCCTCCGTGAGAACCCGATGGCTACCGGGAGGAAGGCAGACCGTTACGGTAACGGTATGCGCAGGCCCTTCGGAAAGCCCATCGGACTTGCCGCTCGCGTCAAGAAGGACCAGAAGATACTCACCGTCTGGGTCAACGAGGGCCACCTCAAGTTCGCCCTCGAGGCAATGCGCAGGGCTGCCATGAAGCTCCCATACAGCGCCTACTACAGGATCTACGACAAGGAAGGCAACGACATTACCAGCAAGGTTCTCTCGACCATGAAACGCTGACGCACAACGCTAAAGCGCAGCGCTGGAGCGCTTCTTCCTTGCTCCTTTTTCTGTTCGAGTTTTGCAGTATATTCATAGATGATTATTAACGATGTCGCTCTAATTTTGTGCATAGTGATGATTCCTCACGTGCAAGGGGTGTTGATTTCATTTAACTTTAAGTTCGATAAGTCCAAATAATTATTAATACCAACGTCTAAACTTCTTTGGTGGGATGATGGTAAGCTCTCACTTCAGGAACATTCTGCTCAAGCTTGGCATCCCTGAGGAGCGATTATCGGTCCTCGAGGGTAAGGGGGGCCTCGTCGAAGACGAATTCGAGGGCATCAGATACGTCCGCTTCCGCGATTCTGCCAAAGGCTTCAGGCGTGGAACTGTCGCCTTCGAGAACGGTGATGTTGTTCTTGGCTTCCCCCACATAAAGCGCATCGTCCAGCTTGAGAATGGGATAAGACGTGTCTTCAGGAACAAGCCCTTCTATGTGGAGGAGAAGGTCGATGGATACAACGTTAGGGTCGTTAAAGTGAGAGATAAGGTTCTCGCCATCACAAGAGGAGGTTTCGTCTGCCCATTCACGACGGAGAGGGTTGAGGACTTCATAAATTTCGACTTCTTCAGGGACTACCCGAACCTCGTTCTGGCTGGGGAGATGGCTGGACCTGAAAGTCCTTACCTCGTTGAAGGTCCGCCCTACGTGAAGGAGGATATTCAGTTCTTCCTCTTTGACATCCAGGAGAAAGGGGGTGGGAAGAGCCTTTCCGTAGAGGAAAGGCTGAAGCTCGCTGAAGAATACGGAATTCCCCATGTTGAAGTGTTCGGAGTTTATGATCGACGCCGCATCGACGACCTCTACGACCTCATTGAGATGCTCCACAGCGAGAGAAGGGAAGGAATCGTCATGAAGAGCCCCAACATGAAGAGAATCGCGAAGTACGTAACGCCCTACGCCAACATCAACGATATCAGGATAGGCTCGCATATCTTCTTCGACCTGCCGCATGGCTACTTCATGCAGAGGATTAAACGTCTCGCATTCTACCTCGCGGAGAAGCACGTAAAGGGCGAGGAGTTCGACGAGTACGCCAAGGCCCTTGGAAAAGCTCTTCTGAGGCCTTTTGTGGAGAGCATCCATGAGGTTGCCAACAGCGGCGAGGTCGAGGAGGTCTTCACGGTGAGGGTCAAGAACATAACGACCGCCCATAAAATGATGACCCACTTTGAGGGGCTAGGGGTCAAGATCCACATCGAGGACATCGAGGACTTGAAGAACGGCTACTGGCGGATAACCTTCAAGAGGGTTTATCCTGACGCCACGAGGGAGATAAGGGAGCTGTGGAACGGGCTGGCGTTTGTGGATTAATTACTCCTTCTTTTTTGCCAGCGCTGAAGCTTTTGGAGAAAGCTTCACCAAAAGTTGGTAGCTCTCCGACCTTATAATGCTAAGGGGGTTTCTCTTTTGTGTTTTCGTTGGATTGAAGAGAACAACGATTAAGTACCAGCTTATCCATGGGTTTGCATCTTTTCGACGCCCGAAGGGCGTCCTCTTGAGATAAACCTCTTTTTATGAGGGAGTTCCCAGGGCTTCTCTATAATATTGCTCTTGGAATAATAAACCCAAGAAAAAGATTGGCTATGCTTTAATGAGCTACGAACTTTGATGAAACTTTGTCCTGCAAAGTTTCTTTGCAAAAAATTTGTACACCTCCAAATCCAAAAAAGGGTGGAAGGGTTCGAAAGCCTTTTAAATAGTCTCCATAGACCCCACTTCAGCGTTGAAGTTACCATAGCGAAGGATGACGGAAAAATGGCCTGGCACATCTTCATTCCGGATTCGCTACTAGAAGAGACCGATGACCCGAAAATCAGGACGTACAAGGTTGGGCAGATAGCAAGGGCAGCAGCAATATTCGGTATCGAGCACATCTGGATTTACAGGGCCGGCGGGAAGGACGGAAGGTTCATCAAGCTCATCCTCGAGTATGCGGAAACGCCCCAGTACCTCAGGAAGAGGCTCTTTCCCCTCATGCCTGAACTCAAGTACGTTGGCGTGATTCCCCCGCTCAGAACGCCCCACCACAAGCTCAAAGGCAAGCCCAAGGTTGGAGAAATCCGTGAGGGCTTCGCCTTCAGGAGGGGGCGGAGGGTCTACGCCGACATCGGTCTCGACGAGCTCGCTTTGGTAGGGGGGGACGTTGAGGGGCGTGCAACGTTCAGAATTGTCTCAACGAGACCGCTCAGGGTCATACCAGCGAAGCCAGAAGAGTACTGGGGATACAGGGTGCACCTCACGAAAAAGTCCTTAGCAAAAACACTTAAAAAGGCCGGGCTTGACTTGGCAATCGCCACCTCCAGGAAGGGGCAAGACATTCGAGAGGTGAAGCTTCCCCCGCTCGAGGGGGAGGTCGGATTCATCTTCGGCTCACCGAGGAAGGGTGTGATGGAGCTCCTCGGCGAGGAGGATTATTCCTTTGATCTAATCCTCAACACCATTCCAAATCAGCGGACAGCTACCGTCCGCACCGAGGAGGCCGTGCTGGCCACCCTCGCGGTGTTTAATCTCATAAGGAGGGATTGAGATGGGAAAAATACACAGGCCAAGGAGAGGTTCACTGGCTTACTCCCCGAGAAAGAGGGCTAAGAGCATAGTTCCGAGAATCAGGAAGTGGCCGAAGGACAGTGAGGTCAGGATGCTCGGTTTCGCCGGCTACAAGGCTGGCATGACCCACATCCTCATGATAGACGACAGGCCAGGGCTCACCAAGGGCAAGGAAATATTCATGCCGGTCACGGTAGTCGAGGTCCCGCCGCTCTTCGTCTACGGCATCAGGGCCTACAGGCAGGGCTACCTCGGACTTGAGACAGCCACCGAGGTCTGGTTCCACGAGCTCAACGACTACGTCAAGAGGAGGATAAAGACCCTGCCGAAGGACTACAACGAGGAGGCCTTCCAGGCCAAGCTTGGCCAGCTCGAGGACCTCGTTAACGACGGCGAGATAGTTGACGTTAGGCTTCTCGTCCACACTCAGCCGTGGCTCATCAAGCTCAAGAAGAAGCCCGAGGTCATGGAGTACGCCATCGGCGGTGACGACGTCAAGGCCAAGTTTGACTACGCCAAGGAGAAGATAGGCAAGGAGCTCCGCGCGAGCGAGGTTCTCCACGAGGGAGAGCTTCTCGACGTCATAGCAGTCACCAAGGGCAAGGGAACCCAGGGTCCAGTCAAGAGGTGGGGAATAAAGATCCAGTTCCACAAGGCCCAGAGGGCTGGAAAGGGTAGGCACGTCGGCAACCTTGGTCCATGGCACCCGACCAGGGTCATGTGGACCGTCCCGCAGGCTGGACAGATGGGCTTCCACCACAGGACTGAGTTCAACAAGAGGCTCATCGCCATAGGCGAGAACGGCAAGCTCAAGCTCGACGAGAAGAACGAGATAGAGATTACCCCGAAGGGAGGCTTCCCGCACTACGGCATCATAAGGAGCGACTTCCTCATGATACAGGGTACTATACCGGGTTCCTTCAAGAGGATAATCAGGGTCAGGCCGGCTATAAGGCCGCCGAAGAAGAAGCCGCCCGTTGAGAGGCCGCAGATAACCTACATCAGTAGGGAATCCAAGCAGTGAGGTGAGATAGATGAAGGTTAAGGTTTTCAATCTCGAAGGCGAGCCAGTCGAGGAGATAGAGCTTCCAAATGTCTTCGCCACTCCCTTCAGGCCCGACCTCATCAGGAGGGCTGTCATTGCCTCATGGACCCACAGAATTCAGCCCCAGGGTAGGGACCCGCTCGCTGGAAAGAGAAGGGTCACCGAGAACATCGGAAAGGGCCACGGAATGGCAAGGGTTGAGAGGATAAAGACCTCTCCGAGGTTTGCCGCCTTCGTCCCATTCGCGAGGGGTGGAAGGAGGACCCACCCGCCAAAGGTCGAGAAGATAATCTGGGAGGACATCAACAAGAAGGAGCGCAGGCTCGCCATCATGAGCGCCATAGCTGCCACCGCCAACTACGACCTTGTTAGGGCTAGAGGTCACATCGTTGACAACGTCCCGCAGGTTCCGCTCGTTGTCGTTAACGACCTCGAGAAGGTCTTCAAGACCGCCCAGACTAGGGAGATCTTCAAGAAGCTCGGCGTCTGGGATGACATAGAGAGAGCCAAGAAGAATACCAAGATAAGGGCCGGTAAGGGTAAGATGCGCGGAAGGCGCTACAAGAAGGCCAAGGGCCCGCTCATCGTTGTCGCCAAGAACGAGGGAATCGTCCAGGGAGCCAGGAACCACCCGGGTGTTGACGTCGTCACCGTCGAGAACCTCGGCGTCGAGCTGCTCGCTCCGGGTACCCACCCGGGAAGGCTCACCATCTGGACCAAGGGCGCTATAGAGAGGCTTAGGGAGATTTACGGGTGATGAGAGATGGACCCATACAAGGTTATTATCAGGCCGGTCGTCACCGAGAAGGCCGTTGCCATGATCGAGAACGAGAACAAGCTCACCTTCATAGTTGACAGGCGCGCCACCAAGCAGGACATCAAGAGGGCCGTGGAAGCGATGTTCGACGTCAAGGTCGAGAAGGTCAACACCCTCATCACCATGAGGGGAGAGAAGAAGGCCTATGTGAAGCTCAAGCCTGAGTACAGTGCAAGTGAGATTGCTGCCAGGATAGGATTGTTCTGACGGGGTGAGTGAGATGGGAAAGAGTTTGATTCAGCAGAGGAGAGGTAAGGGAACCACGACCTTTAGGGCCCCCTCCCACAGGTACAGGGGTGCCGTCAGGTACGTTCCGCTCAACCTGACAAAGGAGAAGACCCTCGTCGGTAAGGTCGTTGAGATACTCCACGACCCTGGAAGGACCGCTCCAGTGGCTCGCGTCAAGTTCGAGAACGGCATGGAGAAGCTCATTATCGCTCCCGAGGGAATCCTCGTCGGTGAGGAGATTGCCATAGGGCCGAACGCTCCAATCAAGATAGGCAACACCCTCCCGCTTGCCATGATACCAGAGGGAAGCTATGTCTATGACATAGAGGGAACCCCTGGAGACGGCGGTAAGTACGTTCGCGCTGGCGGTGTCTACGCCCTCGTCGTCAGCAGGGAGAAGGACAAGGTCATCGTCCAGCTCCCGAGCGGCGAGCTCAAGCAGTTCAACCCAATGTGCAGGGCCACCATTGGTGTCGTTGCAGGTGGTGGTAGGCTCGAGAAGCCTATCGTCAAGGCAGGAAAGGCATACTACATCGCCAAGGCGAGGAACAGGTTCTGGCCGAAGCCGAGGGGTGTCAAGATGAACGCCGTCAACCACCCACACGGTGGTAAGGAGCACCACATCGGAAGGCCAAGCACCGTTTCGAGGCGCGCTCCGCCTGGAAGGAAGGTCGGTCACATAGCCGCGAGAAGAACTGGTAGGAGGAAGTGAAGATGGCGAGAAAGAAGGAGTTTAGGTATAGGGGTTACACCTTCGAGGAACTGCTCAACATGTCACTTGAGGACTTTGCTAAGCTCCTCCCTGCGAGGCAGAGGAGGAGCCTTAAGAGGGGTCTCAGCCCCGAGCAGAAGAAGCTCCTCAGGAAGATCAGGCTTGCTAAGAAGGGCAAGTACAACAAGCCCATCAGGACCCACAGCAGGGACATGGTCATCCTTCCAGAGATGGTCGGCATGACCATTCACGTCTACAACGGAAAGGAATTCGTTCCAGTCGAGATTAAGGAGGAGATGATAGGCCACTACCTCGGTGAGTTTGCCCTCACGAGGAAGATCGTCCAGCACGGCTCGCCTGGTGTCGGTGCAACCAGGTCATCGATGTTCGTGGCCATCAAGTGAGGTGGTTTAGATGAGCAGGGGCAGGTTTTCCTACTCATTCCAAAATTTTGACCCCGAGAGGATGGCTCGTGCGAGCGGAAGGGACCTCAGGATTTCCCCGAAGCACAGCGTTGAGCTCCTGAGGGAGATAAAGGGCATGATGCTCAACGATGCACTCAAGTACCTTGACGACGTTATTGCCCTCAAGAGGCCGGTTCCAATGAGGCGCTTCAACGACAGCCAGGGTCACAAGCCGGGCAAGGGCTTCGGTCCAGGTCGCTACCCGGTCAAGGTCGCCAAGGCCGTTAAGAAAGTCCTCCTCAACGCCAAGAACAACGCAGAGCAGAAGGGTCTTGACCCGGACAGGCTCAAGATAATCCACGCTGCTGCCCACAGGGGACCAGTGCTCCGCGGATACATCCCGAGGGCCTTCGGAAGGGCCACACCGTTCAACGAGCAGACCACCCATATCGAGATAGTCGTTGAGGAGATTAGGAGGTGAGACGTTTGGCGATCGAGAGATACTTCATCAAGGAAGGCGTTAGGGAGATGCTCATCGACGAGTACCTTGAGAAGGAGCTTAGGCGCGCCGGTTATGGTGGTATAGACATCAAGAAGACCCCGCTCGGAACTAAGGTCATCATCTTCGCCGCCAACCCCGGTTATGTCATCGGAAGGGGCGGCAGGCGCATTAGGGAGCTCACCAGGATCCTTGAGAGGCAGTTTGGCCTCGAGAACCCGCAGATCGAGGTCGAGGAGATCAAGAACCCCTACCTCAACGCCAAGGTTCAGGCAGTCAGGCTCGCCCAGGCCCTTGAGAGGGGCGTCCACTTCAGGAGGGCAGCCTACGCTGCTATAAGGGCCATTATGAGAAACGGCGCTAGGGGCGTCGAGATAAGGATCAGCGGCAAACTCACCGGAGAGAGGGCCAAGAGTGTCAGGTTCTATCAGGGTTACCTTGCTAAGGTCGGAAACCCTGCCGAGACCCTCGTCAGCAAGGGTTATGCCCAGGCCCTGCTCAAGCTCGGCGTCATAGGTGTCAAGGTCTCCATCATGCCGCCCGACGCCAAGCTCCCGGACGAGATTGAGGTCATCGAGAAGCCCATCCAGGAAGAAGAGGTGAGTGAAGAATGAAGCCGAGCGAGATTAGAGAGATGAGCATTGAGGAGATCGACAAGAAGATTAGGGAGCTCCGCCTCGAGCTTGCCAAGGAGAGGGCTGTGCTCACCATGGGGGCCTCTCTTGAGAACCCCATGGTCATCCGCAACATCAGGCGCGATATCGCGCGCCTGCTTACCATAAAGAAAGAGAAGCTTAGGGAGAAAAGGTGATGGTTAGTGCCTAGGATTGTTAACCCTCTGGATGAGATGCTCTTTAAGGAGGTCCTGAAAGAGCAGCAGAGGATTAGAGTTTACATAGAGAAGGCCCGCTACGGAAAGCTTAAAACCATAATCGAGGGCATAGACGAGAAGGAGTTTGACCTCGAGGATATAGCCAAAAAGCTGAAGGCGAAGCTGGCATGCGGCGGAACGGTAAAGAAGGGAAGGATAGAGCTCCAGGGAGACCACAGAGAAAAGGTCAAGAAGTTGCTAGCAGACCTTGGATTTTCAGAGGACTTGATAGAAATCGAGTAACGGCGAAAAACATCCTCTGGCACGAGCTCATAGGGCTAAAAGCAAAAATTATAAGGGCATCTCATCCAGAGCTGGTTGGCATTGAGGGCTATGTCCTTGATGAGACGAGGAACACCCTCACCATATGCGGTGAGAGGGTCTGGGTTATCCCGAAGGATGTGGTGGAGCTCGAGTTTGAGGTTGGCGATAAAAGAATCCGGATCAACGGAAGGGAATTGATTGGAAGACCCGAGATGAGATTGAAGAAGAGGTGGAGACGATGAGAGAGATTGGATTGAAGATTCAGCCTCCCGCTGAGAAGTGTGATGACCCGCACTGCCCCTGGCACGGGAACCTCAAGATACACGGCAGATACTTTGAGGGCATCGTCATCAGCGACAAGCCCAAGAGGACCGTTACCGTTGAGAGGCAGCACTACCACTACCTCAAGAAGTACGAGAGGTATGAGCTAAGGAGGAGCAGGATACACGCACACAACCCACCGTGCATCAACGCCAAGCCCGGCGACAAGGTCCTCATTGCTGAGACCAGGCCGCTTAGCAAGACCAAGAGCTTCGTAGTCGTTGGCATACTTCAGAGGGCAGAGGAGAGGTGATAACAATGGCTAAGAAGGGTGCAGGTGCTACGAGAGGTATTAGTCCCGTCAGGCCGACCCGCGCTCTGCCAATCGGCGCCTACCTCAAGGTCGCCGACAACAGCGGCGCCAAGCTCATCCAGATAATTGGTGTTGTTGGTTACAAGGGAACCAGGAGGAGGCTTGCCAGTGCCGGCGTCGGCGACATGGTCGTCGCCACCGTCAAGAAGGGAAGGCCGGACATAAGGCACCAGGTCGTTAGGGCAGTTGTTGTCAGGCAGAGAAAGGAGTACAGAAGGCTCGATGGCATGCGCGTTAAGTTTGAGGACAACGCTGCTGCGATAGTCACCCCCGAGGGTGTTCCGAGGGGAACCGAGATCAGGGGTGCCATAGCTAGGGAGGCCGCCGAGAGGTGGGTTAGGCTCGGTAGCATAGCGAGCATTGTGTTGTGAGGTGAGAAGGATGAAGTTGGATACCAGGCAGCCGAGGAAGCAGAGGAAGTTCCTTTACAACGCTCCCCTTCACCTTAGGAGCAAGATAATGAGCGCCACCCTGAGCAAGGAGCTCAGGCAGAAGTACGGCGTGAGGAGCCTTCCGATAAGGGAGGGCGACAAGGTCAAAATCATGCGCGGCGACTACAAGGGCAAGGAAGGAAAGGTCGTTGAGGTTAACCTCAAGAGGTACAGGATCTATGTCGAGGGCGTTACCCAAAAGAAGGTCGACGGTACCGAGGTCTTCTACCCGGTTCACCCGTCGAACGTTATGATAGTCGAGCTCAACCTCAAGGACGAGGAGAGGGAGAAGATAATTGAGAGGAGGGCTGGTTGATGGCGAGGAAAGGCGCTAAGAGGCACCTTAAGAGGCTTGCCGCTCCAAATCAGTGGTATATTGAGAGGAAGGCCTACAAGTGGGCTGTCAGGCCAAGGCCCGGTCCGCACAGCATGAAGACCTCCATTCCGCTGCTTTATATCGTCAGGGACTACCTTGGCTATGCCAAGACCGCTCGTGAGGCTAGGAAGATACTCAACGAGGGCAAGATACTCGTTGACGGCCGTGTTAGGAAGGACTACAAGTTCCCGGTCGGTATAATGGACGTCGTTTCCATCCCCGAGACTGGTGAGCACTACAGGGTTCTTCCGAACAGGATTGGCAAGCTCATACTCCACCCAATAACTGAGAAGGAGGCCAACATAAAGCCTCTTAGGATCAGCAACAAGAGAATGGTTAAGGGAGCCAAGGTTCAGCTCAACCTTCACGACGGAAGCAACCACCTCGTTGCCTTCAGCGAGAAGGACAGGTTCATGACCGCCTACACTGTTCTCATGAAGGTTCCGGAGAGGGAGATAATCGAGGTCATCCCCTTCGAGGTCGGTGCCTACGTCTTCGTTACCCAGGGTAAGAACGTCGCAAGGAAAGGTAAGGTCGTCGAGGTCAGGCAGTTCCCAATGGGATGGCCGGATGTCGTCACCATCGAGGACGAGAACGGCGAGCTCTTTGACACCCTGAAGGAGTACGCCTTCGTGGTTGGAAAGGACAAGCCGGAGATTTCCCTTCCGTGAGGTGAGATGAGATGCAGATCAACAGAGAGGCCATACTTGCTGACTGGGAAGCTCACCCCATGAGGAAGCCCAGGATTGCGAAGGTCACCATAAACATTGGAGTTGGCGAGAGCGGTGAGAGGCTTACCAAGGCCGAGACCATGCTCGAGCAGCTCGTCGGCCAGAAGCCGATAAGGAGGCACGCGAAGCAGACCAACAAGGACTTCGGAATTAGACGCGGCGAGCCTATCGCTGTGAAGGTCACCCTCAGGGGTAAGAAGGCTGAAGAGATGCTCAGGAGGCTCCTCGCTGCGGTCGACAACAAGCTCAAGGCGAGCAACTTTGACGAGCATGGCAACTTCTGCTTCGGTATAGATGAGCACATCAACATCCCGGGCGTCGAGTACGACCCTGAGATAGGCATCTTTGGTATGGACGTCTGCGTTACTCTTGAGAGGCCTGGATTCAGGGTTGCCAAGAGGAAGAGGCAGAGGAAGAAGATACCGAACAGGCACAAGCTGACCAAGGAAGAGGGTATCGTCTTCGCTATGGAAGAGTTTAACGTCCAGGTGGAGGGATTGTGAGATGGCGAAGGCTGACTACAACAAGAGGAAGCCGAGGAAGTTTGGGAAGGGCGCCAGGAGATGCGTCCGCTGCGGACAGTACGGCCCAATCATCAGGATCCACGGCTTGATGCTCTGCAGGCACTGCTTTAGAGAGATAGCCCCCAAGCTGGGCTTTAAGAAGTACGAGTGAGGTGAGAGGAGATGACTTTGCTTGACCCGCTGGCTAACGCTCTCTCCCACATAACCAACAGCGAGAGGGTCGGAAAAAAGGAGGTTTACATAAAGCCAGCCTCCAAGCTCATTGGAGAGGTCCTCAGGGTTATGCAGGAGAACGGCTACATAGGTGAGTTCGAGTTCATCGACGACGGAAGGGCCGGTATCTACAGGGTGCAGCTCATAGGCAAGATAAACAAGGCCGGTGCGATAAAGCCAAGGTTCCCGGTCAAGGCGAGGGAGTACGAGGCCTGGGAGAAGAGGTTCCTTCCGGCTTTCGAGTTCGGTATCCTCATCGTCTCGACCTCCCAGGGCGTCATGACCCACAAAGAGGCCATAGAGAAGGGAATCGGCGGAAGGCTGATAGCCTACGTCTACTGAGGTGAGAGAGATGCCGATAGACGCGTGGGTAAGGGAAGAGGTTGAGATTCCAGAGGGAGTCGAGGTCACCATCGAGAGGAACGTCGTTAAGGTCAGGGGCCCGAAGGGCGAGCTCGAGAGGGAGCTCAAGTACCCGGGCGTTCAGATATTCACCGAGGACGGCAAGGTTGTCATTTACAAGGAGTTCCCGAGAAAGAAGGACATTGCCATAGCGAGAACCTTCAAGGCCCATATAGCCAACATGATCAAGGGCGTCACTGAAGGCTTCACTTACAAGCTCAAAGTCGTTTACAGCCACTTCCCCATGACTGTCAAGGTTCAGGGCGACGAGGTCGTCATCGAGAACTTCCTCGGTGAGAAGAATCCGAGGAGGGCCAAGATACTGCCCGGTGTTACCGTCAAGGTCATGGGTTCAGAGGTCATCGTCGAGGGCATTGATAAGGAAGCAGTTGGCCAGACTGCCGCAAACATCGAGCAGGCCACCAGGATAACCAAGTGGGATAGGAGAGTCTTCCAGGACGGTATCTACATAGTTGAGAAGGCGGGTAAGCCGATAAAGTTCTGAGGTGTGAGAAATGAACGAGAAAGCGAGACTCCTTAGGATTAGGGCCAGGCTCAAGAGGAAGAAGCCCAGGTTCCTCAGGCAGGAGTGGTGGCGCTATCCGAAGTTCAAGAACGACCCCAAGTGGCGCAGGCCTAAGGGTATTGACAGCAAGATGAGGCTCAAGAAGAAGGGTAAGGCCCGCTCACCGAGCATAGGCTGGAGCTCACCGAGGCTCGTCCGCGGGCTCCACCCGAGCGGCTACGAGGAAGTCCTTGTCCACAACGTCAAGGAGCTTGAAGCAATTGACCCTGCCAGGCAGGCTGCCAGGATAGCGAGGACCGTCGGCGCGAGGAAGAGAGAGATGATACTTGCCAGGGCCAAGGAGCTTGGTGTGAAGGTACTCAACCCGTGAGGTGAGACTGATGCTCAAGATGCAGAGAAGGATTGCCGCTGACATTTTGAAGTGCGGTGAGAACAGGGTCTGGATCGACCCTGAGAGGATTGATGACGTCGCCGCTGCCATCACGAGGGAGGACATCAAGAGGCTCATCAACGATGGCGTCATAAAGAAGAAGCCCATCAAGGGCCAGAGCAGGGCTAGGGCAAGGGCCTACCAGGAGGCCAGGAAGAAGGGCCGCCACAGGGGCCCGGGAAGCAGGAAGGGTAAGAAGACCGCCAGGATGGGCAAGAAGGAGCGCTGGATGATGACCATCCGCGCCCTCAGGAAGGAACTCAGGAAGCTTAAGGCCGAGGGCAAGATAGACGAACACACCTACAGGAGGCTGTACATCAGGGCCAAGGGTGGCCAGTTCAAGAACAAGAGGCAGCTTTACCTGTTCATGCAGGAGCACGGCATACTGAAGGAGTGAGGTGAGAGAGATGGCGCACGGACCGAGGTATAGGGTTCCGTTCAGGAGAAGGAGAGAGGGTAAGACTAACTATCACAAGAGGCTTGCCCTCCTCAAGTCGGGCAAGCCAAGGCTCGTCGTTAGGAAGAGCCTTAACCACCACATAGCTCAGATCGTCGTTTACGACCCTAAGGGTGACAAGACTATCGTCTCTGCTCACACGAGGGAACTCATGAGGGACTTTGGTTGGAAGGGCCATGGAGGAAACACCCCGAGTGCCTACCTTCTCGGCCTGCTTATAGGCTACAAGGCCAAGAAGGCTGGCATTGATGAGGCAATCCTTGACATAGGCCTGCACCCACCGACCAGGGGTTCGAGCGTCTTTGCCGTCCTCAAGGGTGCTGTTGACGCTGGCCTCAACGTCCCACACAGCGAGGAGATATATCCAGAGGACTACAGGATAACTGGCGAGCACATCGCCAACTACGCCAAGGCCCTCAAGGAAGAGGATGAGGGGAAGTACAGGAAGCAGTTCAGCAGCTACCTTGTCAAGGGCCTCGAGCCCGAGAAGCTTCCCGAGCACTTTGAGGAAGTCAAGGCGAGAATAATCGAAAAGTTTGAGGAGGCGAGAGAATGAGCGACCCGAGGGAGATCGCCCAGAGGGTTTTGGAGGAGTGGCAGCCGAGGACCAAGCTCGGCATGCTCGTCAAGGAGGGTCAGATAACTGACATTCACGAGATCTTTAGGAGGGGCTACCAGATCAAGGAGCCCGAGATCGTTGACGTCCTCCTTCCAGAGGTCAACCTCAGGGAGAACCAGGAAGTGCTCGACATAGCCCTTACCGTCAGGATGACTGACAGTGGCAGGAGGATCCGCTTCAGGGTTCTTGCTGCGGTGGGCAACAGGGACGGCTACGTTGGCCTTGGAATTGGGCATGGCAAGGAGGTTGGAATAGCCATCAGAAAGGCCATCAACTATGCCAAGATGAACATCATCGAAATCAAGCGCGGTTGCGGTTCCTGGGAGTGCAGGTGTAGGAGGCCGCACTCAATCCCGTTCGCCGTCGAGGGCAAGGAAGGAAGCGTCCGCGTCAAGCTCATGCCCGGACCGCGTGGCCTTGGACTGGTCATTGGTGACGTTGGCAAGAAGATACTCAGTCTCGCTGGTGTTCAGGACGTCTGGTCCCAGACCCTCGGTGAGACTAGGACTACCGTTAACTTCGCCAAGGCAGTCTTCAACGCGCTCTACAACACCAACAGGGTTGCCATCAAGCCCGGCATGATTGAGAAGTACGGTATCGTCGTCGGAAGGGAGATGGCGACGAGCTTCGAGCTGGAGTGAGGTGAGAGAGAATGGCAAAGCTCGCACTCATCAGGCTTAGGAGCGGAATCAGGGCGAGGGGAGAGGTTAGGGACACCCTCGCCATGCTCCGCCTCCACAGGATAAACCACCTCGTCCTCATCGACGACACCCCGAGCTACAAGGGAATGGTTCAGAAGGTTAAGGACTACATAACCTGGGGCGAGATTGATGCAGAGACCCTCGCCAAGCTCATCAGGAAGAGGGGCAGGCTCATCGGCAACAAGCCGGTTACTGACGACTACGTCAAGGAGAAGCTTGGAATGACCATTGAGGAGTTTGCCCAGAAGGTCGTCAGTGGAGAGATGAAGCTCACCGACCTGCCGAACATCAAGCCGGTCTTCAGGCTCCACCCGCCGAGGGGCGGCCTCAAGGGTAGCAAGAAGCGCTCCTTCAAGGAGGGCGGAGCACTCGGCTACCGCGGCGAGAAGATAAACGAGCTCATTGAGAGAATGCTCTGAGGTGGCGAGAGATGATAAGGAGGAAGAAGAAGGTTAGGAAGCTCCGCGGAAGTCACACTCATGGATGGGGCTGCAAGAAGAAGCACAGAGGTGGAGGAAGCAAGGGCGGTAGAGGAATGGCAGGCACCGGTAAGAGGAAGAACACCAAGTGGACTTGGACCATTAAGTATGCTCCTGATCACCTCGGCAAGAGGGGCTTCCACAGGCCTAAGGCTGTTCAGTACACTCCCAAGACCATAAACCTCAACGAGATCGACGAGAACCTCCCGCTCTTCCTCGATATAGGCGTTGCCTACGAGGAGGAGGGGAAGATCATCGTCGACACCACCCAGCTCGGCGTCGACAAGGTTCTTGGAACTGGAAAGCTCACCAGGCCCCTTGTCATCAAGGCCTACTACGTCACCCCCAAAGCCGAGGACAAGATTAAGGCCGCTGGCGGCGAGGTTCTCCTCGCCTGATTTCCATTTAATTTAACTTTTGGCGGGTGTTACTCATGGGGCTCAGAAACGTAGTGTTCGCGATTGAGAGGTACTTCCCAGAGGTTGAGCGGCCTAAAAGACACATTCCGCTCAAGGAGAAGTTCATGTGGACCGCCATTGTTCTGCTGCTGTACTTCGTTCTCGCGGAAATTCCGCTCTACGGAATCCCGCAGCAGATCCAGGACTACTTCGCCACGCTCAGGTTCGTCCTTGCCGGTAGAAGCGGTTCTCTTTTGACGCTGGGTATAGGCCCAATCGTCACCGCGAGCATAATCATGCAGCTTCTCGTCGGTTCCGAGATAATTCACCTTGATCTCTCAAATCATGAGGATAGGAGGTTTTACCAGGCAGCTCAAAAGCTGTTCGCTGTATTCATGAGCTTCTTCGAGTCGGCAATATACGTCTTTGCCGGCGCTTTCGGTAAGGTTGACACCAGCCTTGGTGCCTTCCAGACAGTCCAGACTCCGGGAGGCGCGGCTTACATAGGAATAGGGCTCGCCATACTGATACTTCTCCAGCTGGGATTTGCCTCGGTGATGCTCATCCTCCTCGATGAGCTTGTCAGTAAGTGGGGTATAGGTAGCGGTATCAGCCTCTTCATCGCCGCGGGAGTTTCACAGACAGTTATCGTCAAGGCTCTCAACCCTATGACTACTGCTGAATACATTGATCCAGTAACTGGCGGGCCGGCCATAGTTGGTGCTGTGCCTGCGTTTATCCAGCACTTGTTCTACGGTGATGTTACCGGAGCCCTATACAGGGGAACGCTACCAGACATGATGGACCTGCTGGCAACCATAGTTGTATTCCTAGTCGTCGTCTATCTAGAGAGCATGCGCGTTGAGATCCCGCTCAGCTATGGAAGGGTTACCGTTCGTGGAAGGTATCCGATAAGGTTCATGTACGTCAGCAACATTCCGATAATCCTGACGTTTGCTCTCTACGCTAACATACAGCTCTGGGCCAGGCTCCTCAACAACTTTGGCTACACTTGGCTTGGAACCTTCGATGCCAATGGGTATCCCATAAGCGGATTTGTCACATATCTCTACCCACCAAGGGACATCTACCACGTCATAGCAGATCCAACGAGGGCACTAGTTTACGCCCTAATGACAATATTCTGGTCGATAATCTTTGGTTTCTTGTGGGTAGAGCTCACCGGCCTAGACGCCAAGAGCATAGCTAGACAGCTTCAGAGCGCTGGACTTCAGATTCCAGGATTCAGAAGGGATCCGAGGATACTCGAGAGGGTTCTCAACAGGTACATACCCTACGTTACCTTCTTGGGTTCATTCACCCTAGCACTTGTCGCAGTGCTGGCAGACTTCCTTGGAGCTCTCGGAACTGGAACAGGAATCCTCCTTACCGTCGGTATCCTCTACAGGTTCTATGAGGAGATAGCCAGAGAGCAGGCCACCGAGATGTTCCCCGCTTTGAGAAAGTTCTTTGCCAAGTGAACTCTTTCCTTTCTTTACAAAACCTTTTAAACCCGGTTCGATTACTTCTTCCAGAAACCTCCTTGGGTGAGCATGATGCCGTTTGTGGTCATGATAACAGGAATCCCTGGCGTGGGGAAGAGTACCATAACCCGGCTGGCTCTCAGAAAAGCCCGAGCTAAGTTCAGACTGGTAAATTTCGGGGATCTAATGTTCGAGGAGGCAGTTAGGGCTGGCCTGGTGGAGCACAGGGACGAGATGAGAAAGCTCAATCCGAACGTCCAGAAGGAACTCCAGATGAAAGCGGCAAGGAGAATCGTTGAGATGGCAAAAACTGAACCAATACTCATTGATACTCACGCCACCATACGAACCCCTGTCGGTTACTTGCTCGGTTTCCCCAAGGAGGTTATAGAAGTCATAAACCCTAACTTCATAGTCATAATTGAGGCCACGCCAAGCGAGATACTCGGTAGAAGGCTTAGGGATCTTAAGCGCGATAGGGACGTTGAAACTGAAGAGCAGATACAGAGGCATCAGGATCTGAACCGTGCCGCGGCGGTTAGCTACGCGATGCACTCCAACGCGCTTATAAAGATAATCGAGAACCATGAGGATAAGGGCCTTGAGGAGGCTGTCCACGAGCTTGTTGAAGTACTGGATTTGGCGGTGGGAGAGTATGATTGAGGGAATATATACATTCCTTGACAACCTGTTCGGACCAATGATAACCTCGTACCACCCGATATGGGTAGTTACCGTGTCGGGAATAATACTCGGTGCGTTCTTCACCTTAATCAACTACGTTCTGGTTGATCAGGAGAAGGTTAAACTGCTCCAGAAGAAGAGCAAGGAGTTTCAGAAGAAGTACAAAGAGGCTCAGGCCTCCAGGGATGAGAAGAAGCTCAAGAAGCTCCAGCAGGAGCAGATGGAGCTCATGAAGCTCCAAAGTGAGGTCATGAAGGACACAATGTTCAAGGTCACCCTGCTGACGATGCCTATATTCTGGATATTCTTCACTTGGCTTAGGAGATGGTACTTTGAGGTAGGCATAGCAAAGGCTCCCTTTGACTTTTTCCTCTTCGACTGGTTCCATGGCCTGTATCACTCTGGCCTTCCTCCCAGTGAGCTGGGATACATAGGTTGGTATATCATGACCTCCATGATAACGGGTTACATCCTTAGGAAGCTCCTTGATATGGGTTAAATTTAAAAACGCTTGACAAAAAGGCATTGCGAGGTGAGAGAAATGAAGCCAATGTACAGGTCAAGGTCATGGAGAAGGAAGTACGTCAGGACTCCGGGCGGAAGGACGGTCATACACTTTGAGAGGAAGAAGCCAAAGATTGCCCACTGTGCCATGTGCGGCAGGCCGCTCAACGGTGTCCCGCGCGGCAGGCCGAGCGAGCTCAGAAAGCTCCCGAAGACCAAGAAGAGACCTGAGAGGCCCTATCCGAACCTCTGCCCGAGCTGCATGAGGAAGGTTATAAAGGCCCAGATTAGGGCCGGGATTTCCCTTTGAGGTGCGAACATGCCCAAGGGCTGCCTCGTCATAACCGTCAGCGGCCTAGCCGGTTCGGGAACGACCACTCTGTGCAGGAATCTCGCCAAGCACT
Source organism: Thermococcus onnurineus NA1 (assembly GCF_000018365.1). Classification (NCBI taxonomy): domain Archaea; kingdom Methanobacteriati; phylum Methanobacteriota; class Thermococci; order Thermococcales; family Thermococcaceae; genus Thermococcus; species Thermococcus onnurineus. The sequence goes on from NC_011529.1 coordinate 76,179, forward strand.
ACGGCTTCAAGCACATCTATGCCGGCTTAATCTTTCGCCAGATGGCCAAGGAGATGGGGATGACCCTTCAGGAGTTCCAGGAGTATGCCGAGCTTCATCCCGAGATCGACAGGGAGGTTGACAGGAGGCAGGTTGAGGCAGCCAAGGAGTGCAACGTCATTATTGAAGGCCGCCTTGCAGGCTGGATGGTTAAGGACGCTGACCTTAAGATATGGCTCGACGCTCCGATAATGGAGCGCGCTAGGCGTGTCGCTCTCAGGGAGGGCATAACCGTAGAGGAGGCCTTCGTGCAGATAGCCGAGCGCGAGAAGGGCAACAGGAAAAGGTATTTAAACCTCTACGGTATTGACATCGACGACAAGTCGATTTATGACTTGATAATCAACACCGCTAAATGGGGTCCCGATGGGGTCTTCGCGATTGTGAAGGCCGCCATCGACCACCTTTACCCCGACGGTGACGCGGGGTCGGGCGTTAGCCCGGGCAACAAAAAGAAGGAGGTGGGATGAATGCCAGCCATTGAGGTTGGAAGAATAGCCGTTATCATTGCAGGGAGGAGGGCTGGCCAGAAGGTCGTCGTCGTTGACGTCATCGACAAGAATTTCGTCCTCGTTACCGGCGCTGGCCTTAACAAGGTCAAGCGCAGGAGGATGAACGTCAAGCACCTCGAGCCCCTCCCAGAGAGGGTCAACATCGAGAGGGGTGCTGACGACGAGGCCGTTAAGGCCGCCCTTGAGCAGGCTGGAATCAGCCTCGAGTGAAATCCCTGGAGGCCATTTGGCCTCTTTTTAACTTCTCAACACTTTTAAGGTCCTTCTCTGGAGACTCTTTTGGTGATGGCATGAAAACTGCACTTATAACAGGTGCGACCGGCGGCATTGGGAGGCTTCTGGTGGAGGCTCTCGTTGGGAGGGACTACCGGGTTATAGGCGTTGCGAGAAACGAGGAGAGACTGAAGGAACTCCAATCGTTGGGCAACTTTGACTATATCGTGGCAGATCTGCGGGAGAGAAACGTCCCCAAAGTTATTAGAAGTGAGTTGAGAAACCTCGGTGTTGAGAGGCTCGACGTTCTCATAAACAACGCAGGCTTTGGTATACTGAAGCCCCTGGTAGAGCAGAGCGAAGAGGAGCTGGAAGAGATTTTCAGGGTGAACACGATAGCCCCGGTGGCTCTCACACGTGAGCTCTTGGACTTAATCCCTTTGGGTGGCAAGGTTGTGATGGTTTTGAGCGGTGTGGTTTTCGTGAACGTGAGGGACCTTCCCTCCTACGGTGCCTCAAAGGCGGCCCTCCACTATCTCTCAGTTAATCTAGAGCACGAGCTTGAGAAGAAGGGAATAACGCTCATCCGGGTTTATCCCAAGCAGGTCTCCACACCCTTTTGGAACGACAGGGTTCCACAGGGGGCACTACACCCTAAGGATGTCGTCAGTGCAATTATCACCGCCATCGAAAAGAACAAGCGCGAGGTCTTCATTCCGAGTTATCTTAAGCTCGTGAAGTACCTCCCCCGTTGGCCTGTCTTCAACTACCGCTTCAAGTTCTGAGGGCAGGTTTATAAAGCGCGAACTCGAGGTTACCACGATAACGCTCATCGGGTGATGCTCATGGCGAGGGACGAAGTGAGGAGAATCCTTCCAGCCGATATAAAGCGCGAGGTTCTGATAAAGGACGAGAAGGCTGAGACAAACCCCAAGTGGGGCTTTCCGCCCGAGAAGAGGCCTATGGAGATGCACATGCAGTTCGGCATAATCAACCTCGACAAGCCTCCAGGCCCTACAAGCCACGAGGTAGTTGCTTGGGTTAAGAAGCTCTTCAACCTTAACAAAGCCGGTCACGGTGGAACCCTCGACCCCAAGGTGAGCGGCGTTCTTCCAGTTGCCCTCGAGAGAGCTACAAGGGTGGTTCAGGCGCTGCTTCCAGCGGGTAAGGAGTACGTTGCTCTGATGCACCTCCACGGCGAGGTTCCGGAGGACAAAATCTACGCCGTCATGAAAGAGTTTGAGGGGGAGATAATCCAGAGGCCGCCCCTGAGGAGCGCGGTCAAGAGAAGGCTGAGGACGAGGAAGGTGTACTACATTGAGATACTCGAAATAGACGGCAAGGACGTGCTCTTCAGGGTTGGTGTTGAGGCGGGAACCTACATCCGTTCACTGATCCACCACATCGGCCTTGCCTTGGGTGTTGGGGCCCACATGGCCGAGCTTCGCCGTACCAGAAGCGGCCCATTCAAGGAGGATGAAACCCTGGTAACCCTCCATGACCTTGTTGATTACTATCACTTCTGGAAGGAGGATGGCATTGAGGAATACTTCAGGAAGGCGATACAGCCGATGGAGAAGGCCGTTGAGCACCTGCCGAAGGTGTGGATTAGGGACTCTGCGGTTGCGGCGGTTACTCATGGCGCTGATCTTGCAGTTCCGGGAATAGTCAAGGTTCACAAGGGTATCAAGAAGGGCGATTTAGTTGCTGTGATGACCCTCAAGGACGAGCTCGTCGCACTAGGTAAGGCCACCATGACGAGCGGTGAGATGCTCCAGAAGAGCAAGGGAATAGCGGTTGACGTCGACAAGGTCTTCATGCCGAGGGACTGGTATCCCAAGCTCTGGTGAGGGACTTGTCTCGGTCTCTCACTTTCTTGATACCTTTCTCTCTCCGGTTGAGGCATTCTATAATGAACGTTTGTCTTCTCCGGTCTACTCTCTTACTCTTGCTTTTTTCGTCTCATTCTCTTCTTGATGCTACGGTTGGAAATTGGAAATCCTACGAAAAAACAGAACTAATTTTAACTTGTAATTGGAAAAGCTTTTAAGGATTTTGACATTGGATCTGGTGATAATCTCCGAAGGTGTCCTCCGTGGAAGGCCGGGTCAAGAAGGTTGGTGCTGTCTTCTTGCTTGCCCTGCTGTTGAGTCTTCAATTGATTGCCGCACCACAAGCTGCGGCAATGACCGCCAACAACTCAAGCGTGACCTTCCGTAGGGCCGTGGTTGCCTGGTATGATGAGAAGGGTAGGCTTCAGATGAACGTGACCTGGGTGAACAGGACCATAGACTTCGCGAACTTGACTAACACTTCCTGCCCCTGCCACAACTCAAGTTCCTGCACTTCCAACTTGACCACCAATGTAAACGTCTCGGTGGTCACGCTTTACAGAATGACGGAAAAGCACGAGCAGTTGTTGTTCTTTGGGATAACCATTTACAACGAGACTTTCAACTACACCATGTATGTCCTCGTTTACAAGGCTGAGAGGAGTCAGTACAACCTAGGTGTTATTACAAGAATAATACACATAAACGGCACTAACTTGTTCACAACAATGGTGAATATCGGACCGAGGGATAGTAAGGCCCAACCTGTAGCGGATATAGTGTTCTTCGCGAACAAAACCCCTCTTGCTGACCACTATAGATTTGTTGGCAAAGTGCTGAATGAAATCAGGAAGAACGATACCACAAGCTGGATCTGGAATAAAGTCAGGATTGAGCTTAACGATTTAGCTAAGAAAACTGAGAGGGATTTAGGAGACTATAATATAGTAGGACACAGCACTTTCATAATAATGGATGATACATGTACATCAAGTTGTGGGCTCATATGTTCATTGCCTACAACCCCTTTCTTCTGTGAAGAATATGTGTGCGCTCCAGCTTGTACCGGAGCTTGTGAGGTGGTATGTGGATGAGAGGGAAGAAACATTTTCTCCTTCTAAACTTTTTTATTGGGGCAGTTTTTCTGGCAATCCTGTTCCACTACGCCCTTTCGCTTTCATTGGGGGAAAGCTTCTTATTTGCAGTCATCTTGTCACTTCTCTACACCTCTGCGCATATTTTCTGGAAAAGACCGGATAAACAGCAGAGAGAGTCTCAATTTTTAAAATCTCCAAGTATCGGACTTATACTCTTTGTTCTGATTTCGTTTGGGTTCGGAGTGCTTTTATTTGAGCTTATCCACGCGGCGTTTGCAAAACCGGGCACCTCTTTCATCCCTCTCGCCAAAGTGCTCGGCGTTTTGTTCATAATCGGCGCGTCTGTGCTGTTCCTCGTGGCAATGCTACATGAGAGAGGTAAGAAAACACCCGAAAAAGTCGTCTATTCCTGGCGAAACTTCCTCAAGGAACTTTCAACGTCCCTCCTCGTGTTCACAATTGCATACTCCTCCGGGGTGAGTTTGGAAAAGAGCGTCTCGATGGCGCTTTACGTTTTTGTTTTGGCCAGCTGGTACTATTCCATGATGGCTCACAAGTATGTGATATCCGAGCGGATACTTAAAATCAGGGCCGTTGTAATTTTTGTGGCGGTCACTTCCGGGCTGTACCTGTTCGTAATTGACAACATAGTCCTAAGTGGGCTGATTGGGGCACTTTTCGCGGTTGTGTCTGAAAAAGACTACAAGATAACCAGGAAACTTGTGGCAGAGGAGTTGCTGGGGAAGAAATACGCCGAAAGCGGAGCCTGGCGCCTGTTTTACGGCATCTTTTATGGATTTGGGGCGATGGTAGCTTTGATGATAGTCACTGGGGATTACAGTGCCTCGTTTATCAGGGAATCTTTGTTAACGGTGTTCAGGCTCCTGTACATATTTACGACGATTTTCCTCCCCTTCGGGACGCTTGGCGGGTGGTTAAGGTTGAAGATTCATGGTGGAAAAACTTAATGAACCAATAAATGTTGGGAAAAACTCTCTATTTGTCGCGTTCACTTGTCCACTAGGTTACTTTGATTTTGGCTTGTTCTCGTCGTTTTGATTTGTTTGGAATTGATAAATACTACAAAAAGCGTTGCCAAATACGACTCGTAAAAGAAAAATCTTATATATGGTGAAGGCTTAATTTTTATTAGCCAAAGTGAGGTGATCCCGCGAGTGTTCGGGGGTTAATTGCTCTGGTGGCATTTGATAATCATGGCAGTCGAGGGCATCCTTGGGGGTATCAGGAAAAGTTGCAATAGAACGGCACAAACATGTTATTCGGCCGGTTATCTGAGTGTGATGGCTATAACAATGCTCGGGGCATTATTAGCTTGGGAATCGTTAGTAACGACTCTCACTGGGTTTGGTTAGCACCGGTATTTGCGAAGTCCGCGTTATTTGCGGCTATATGCGGAACTTTAATGGATAGGAAGTCTGTGCATATCGCGAGTAATTAGGGATTGATTAAGGCTTATTCACAAACGCCGACATCCGTAAGGTGATACCCATGCCTACTATAGAGGGGTATCTCTTGGGAGCGGTGCTCGGAATTTCCCTCTGGTTGCTGGTCTCAGGACTGGTTGAGTACTTTAGGAGGCCTAAGACGTTCTCATTCGTGCTCAGGAAGAGCGACCTCAAGACTGTTTCGGAGGATGAGCTCCCCGAGGATGTGGAGAAATACCGGCGAGAACTTGAGGAGAAGTTGGTTTCAAAAATCATGGAGGAAAGAAGGAAACGCGCATTGTTAAAGCTCAAGCTTTCCGTGGTTGGGATCATAATCGTTATGTCGGCGTTGCTCATAATAGGGTGAAAAGACCTGGGGGTGGTTACATAGACAAAATACTCGAGGGGGAGCTTTTGAGGACGTTCCTAATATTCGTCTTTTTGTTTTTGGCTATGGATAATGGTGGATGAACTCGAACTCTGACCTTCCGGCCGGTCAAGATGATTATATTCCCTCGTCCTGAGCCTGCTAACACTACCACCAAGGCTGTGGATTAGGAGGAAACTTGGGGATGAGCTTTCATGAAAGCGGTGTGGATGGTTCCCGTACCCTTCATGGTTGTTGTAGTGGTCTATGGTCTGTATGGGGGCAAAGCATTGCCGCTGGTCATTGGATTAGTGTCATTATTTCTCTACGTGCTCAGCCTTAGGGGAGAAGGGGAATCAATAAAGCTGACGGGCCTCGTTGCGATGTTCTCATCGATATTCGCACTGTGGGAGAACGTGCTTAAGTATCTGGCAATAATCGGCGTTGCCCTGTTGATTCTCCTTGAACTCTTCGTAGAAATGAGGAAAAAAGAAAACAGAGCTCGTTTGAGGAGGTGATCCCATGGTTAACTCCAAAGGAGGGTTTGTGCTATGGATATTGCTAGGAGCAATTGGTGGAGCTATTGGATTATTGGCATTATCAAAGGGCATGGAACAAGAATTTCCTATGGTGGTCTATCTAGGATTCATTGTGGGGTGGAGTGTCGTGGGGTTTGGGCTATCTAGGGCTGGAAAGCTATTCGGCTCTTCATCGAGGTCATGACATTGGTTAGTAGTGGTGTTTAGTGAACTTTTATGGAAGAATCCTTCTCGGGGAGACAGGACATTGAGTTCGTGTGCATCCCCATCTTTATAAACCCCTTTTCTTATCCCTGCACATGAGCCACTACTACTCCAAAGAGCCAAACGTTCCCCTCAAGACAAAGACCATTGAGGTCTGCCTTAGGGGTCACTGCTTTAAATTCATAACGGCCAGTGGAGTCTTCTCCTTCGGGAAACTCGACAGAGGAACGGAACTGCTCATAGAGAGTATGATACTTGACGGGAACTGGCGTGTCCTCGACCTCGGCTGCGGCTACGGTGCGATAGGGATCGTTGCCTCTCGTTTTGTTGAATACGTCGTCATGACCGACGTGAACAGACGGGCGGTAAGCATAGCGAGGAAAAATTTAAAAATCAACAACGTTAGAAACGCCGAGGTTAGGTGGGGAAGCCTCTATGAGCCCGTCAGGGGCGAAAAGTTCGACACAATCATCACTAACCCCCCGGTGCACGCGGGAAAGGAAATCCTGAGGGAAATAGTTATAAATGCTCCCCGGCATCTCAACGATGGAGGCCTCCTGCAACTTGTTATCAAGACAAAGCAGGGGGCAAAATATATTAAGGGTTTAATGGAGGAGCACTTCACCGAAGTGAGAGAGCTGGCAAAGGGGAGCGGTTACCGCGTGTATGCCGGGATCGCCTAGCCTGGGATGGCGCGGGCCTTGAGAGCCCGTGTCCGTATGGACACCGGGGTTCAAATCCCCGTCCCGGCGCCAAAATCCTCTCTGAAGGATTGATATGGAGGTGTATTCGTAATGACGGACAACTTCAGACACATCGTCCGTGTAGCGGGAGTTGATTTGGACGGAAATAAGCAGCTGAGATGGGCCCTTACGGGCATCAAGGGCATAGGGATAAACTTCGCTACCATGGTGCTCAGGGTTGCAGGGATTGACCCGTACATGAAGACCGGTTACCTGACCGACGAGCAGGTCAAGAAGATTGAGGAGATCCTCGAGGATCCGGTCGCCCATGGAATCCCGACTTGGGCAGTCAACAGGCCAAAGGACTATGAGACCGGTAAGGACATGCACCTTATCACCGCCAAGCTCGTCATGGCCTGGCGTGAGGACATCAACAGGCTCAGGAGAATCAGGGCTTACCGCGGCATAAGGCACGAGCTCGGACTGCCGCTCAGGGGACAGAGAACTAGGTCGAACTTCAGGCACGGTACCACTGTCGGCGTGAGAAGGAGAAAGAAGTGAGGTGGTGTAAATGGGAGACCCTAAGAGGCAGAGGAAGAAGTACGAGACTCCCTCTCACCCGTGGATTAAGGAGAGGCTTGACAGAGAGCGTGTGCTCATGAAGAAGTACGCCCTCAAGAACAAGAAGGAGCTCTGGCGCCACGAGACCCAGCTCAAGGAGTTCAGGCGTAGAGCCAGGCGCCTCCTTGCGGCGAGGGGCAAGCAGGCTGAGATCGAGAGGGCCCAGCTCCTCCAGAGGCTCAACAGGCTCGGCCTTCTTCCGGCCGATGCCGTCCTGGATGACGTTCTCTCCCTTACCGTTGAGGATGTCCTCGACAGGCGCCTTCAGACCATTGTCTTCAAGAAGGGACTCGCCAGGACCATCAGGCAGGCCAGGCAGCTCATAGTCCACGGCCACATCGAGGTCAACGGCCAGATAATCCGCTCTCCGGGTTATCTCGTCCTTAAGGAGGAGGAAGACACCATAACCTACTCCAAGACCTCTCCTTTCGCGAAGGAGAGCCACCCCGAGAGAATGGTTATCGAACAGGCTAAGCAAGGTGAGGCCTCATGAGCGAGGAACAGCAGGTTGTTAACCTTAAGAAGAAGGAGAAGTGGGGCGTTGCCCACATCTACTCCTCCTATAACAACACCATCATCCACATTACCGACCTCACCGGGGCCGAGACCGTCTCCAGGTGGAGCGGCGGTATGGTCGTTAAGGCTGACAGGGACGAGCCCTCGCCCTACGCGGCTATGATTGCCGCCAAGAGGGCCGCCGAGGAGGCCATGGAGAAGGGCTTCGTCGGTGTTCACATCAAGGTCCGCGCTCCGGGAGGAAGCAAGAGCAAGACCCCCGGTCCGGGTGCCCAGGCAGCCATCAGGGCCCTCGCTAGGGCCGGCCTGAGGATAGGAAGGGTTGAGGACGTCACCCCGATTCCGCACGATGGCACTAGGCCGAAGGGCGGAAGAAGGGGTAGGCGTGTCTGACCCTACAACTTCTTTTTTGGTGGTGCAAATGGAGCCAAAGTTTCGCATTCTTGAGAAAAGGGAGGACTCGATTAAGTTCATCGTTGAGGGAATTGATATTCCATTCGCCAACGCCCTCAGGAGAACCATCTTAGCCGAGGTTCCGACCTTTGCGGTTGACGAGGTTGAGTTCTTCGAGAACGATTCCGCCCTGTTTGACGAGATAATTGCCCACAGGCTGGCCATGATTCCGCTCACCACTCCGGTGGAGAGGTTTTCCCTCGATGCCCTCGAGCTTGACGATTACACCGTTACCCTCTCTCTCGAGGCAGAGGGGCCGGGTATGGTCTACTCTGGTGACCTCAAGAGCGACGACGAGGGAGTTAAGCCGGCTAACCCGAACATACCGATAGTCAAGCTGGCCGAAGGCCAGAATCTCACGCTGAACGCTTATGCCAAGCTCGGTCGCGGAAAGGACCACGCCAAGTGGCAGCCGGGCTTCGTCTACTACAAGTACCTCACGAAGATCCACGTGAGCAAAGATGTTCCAGACTGGGAGGAGCTCAAGGCTTTGGCTGAGAAACGCGGTCTGCCCGTTGAGGAGACCGACGAGGAGCTCGTCATAACTACCACGAAGGCTTTCTACCTTCCGAGGAAGTTTGAGCCGTACGAGGGCGATAAGATTAGGGAAGAGGTAGTGCCCAATACGTTCGTCTTTACTGTGGAAAGCAATGGAGAGCTCCCCGTTGAGGAAATCGTCACCATAGCCCTCAAAATCCTCATGAGGAAGAGCGATAGATTTATAAGCGAACTCCATAAATTAGCGGACTGACGCGGGGGTAGCCGAGCCTGGTCAAAGGCGCGGGATTCAGGGTCCCGTCCCGTAGGGGTTCCGGGGTTCAAATCCCCGCCCCCGCACCATAATTCACGCTCACCCCGTCCCTCGGTGCGAGAATTGTGAAGGAGGAATGCTCATGAAGAGAACCGGTCCAACCGACATTAACCTGAGGAGGCTCATCCGCTACCTCAGAAAGAAGTCGAACGAGGAAGGAGTTAAGATATGGAAGGACATTGCCTGGCGTCTTGAGAGGCCTAGGAGGCAGAGGGCTGAAGTGAACGTCAGCAAGATCAACCGCTACACCAAGGAAGGCGACACTGTCATCGTCCCGGGAAGCGTTCTTGGAGCCGGAAAGCTCGAGCACAAGGTCGTCGTTGCGGCGTGGAAGTTCAGCGAGACTGCTAAGAAGAAGATAACCGAGGCCGGTGGAGAGGCCATCACGATTGAGGAGCTCATTGAGAGAAACCCGAAGGGAAGTGGAGTAATCATAATGGAGTGATGGGCCATGAGGATTATTAACGCTGAAGGACTCATACTTGGAAGGCTCGCCTCGAAGGTTGCCAAGATGCTCCTTGAGGGCGAGGAAGTGGTCATAGTTAACGCCGAGAAGGCCATCATCACCGGCAACAGAGAGGACATCTTCGCCAAGTACAAGCAGAGAACCGAGCTGAGAACCAGGACCAACCCAAGGAAGGGTCCGTTCTATCCCAAGAGGAGCGACGAGATAGTCAGGAGAACCGTCAGGGGCATGCTTCCATGGAAGACCGACCGCGGAAGGAAGGCCTTCAAGAGGCTTAAGGTCTACGTTGGAATTCCGAAGGAGTTCGAGGGCAGGGAGCTTGAGACTATAAGCGAGGCCCATATGTCGAAACTTGCCACACCCAAGTACGTTACCGTTGGCGAGGTCGCCAAGTTCCTCGGTGGAAAGTTCTGAGGTGAGAGAAGATGAGGGTCATCCAGACTGCTGGAAAGAGGAAGACGGCCGTTGCGAGGGCCACCATTAGGGAAGGAAAGGGTCGCGTCAGGATCAACCACAAGCCGGTTGAGATAATCGAGCCAGAAATTGCGCGCTTCACAATCATGGAGCCTCTCGTCCTTGCCGGCGAGGAGATCGTCAGCAAGGTTGACATCGACGTCAAGGTCGAGGGCGGCGGCTTCATGGGTCAGGCAGAGGCTGCCCGCGTTGCCATCGCCAGGGCTCTCGTGGAGTGGACAAACGACATGAACCTCAAGGAAAAGTTTATGAAGTACGACAGGACAATGCTCGTCGGAGACAGCAGAAGAACCGAGCCGCACAAGCCCAACCGCTCCACTAAGGGTCCGAGGGCCAAGAGGCAGAAGTCCTACCGCTGACCCCTTTAATATTCATTTGAGAAGGTGATACGGGTGATAGTTCCCGTCAGGTGCTTCACGTGTGGAAAGGTAATAGGCGACAAATACTATGAGTTTAAGGCCCGCGTTGAGAAGGGCGAGGATCCCGAGAAGGTCCTAGATGACCTCGGGGTCGAGAGGTACTGCTGCAGGAGAACCCTGCTGAGCCACGTCGAGCTCATCGACCAGGTAATGGTTTACAAGGTGTACTGAAAAACCGCATTTCTGGGGGGCCGTGGGGTAGCTTGGTCTATCCTCCCGGCTTGGGGTGCCGGAGACCCGGGTTCAAATCCCGGCGGCCCCACCAAAATTTGCACGGGTGGTTGGAATGTTTAAGTACACGAGGTTTGAAAGGGCGAGGATTGTGGGGGCGAGGGCCCTCCAGATAGCGATGGGTGCGCCCATACTCATAGACGTTCCGGAAGGAATCACGCCGCTCGATGCCGCGTTGCTCGAGTTCGAGAAGGGCATAATACCGCTCACCGTAATAAGGCCGAGCTGATGAGAGATGACGGTGATAGAGAACGTAATCGGCAGGGTCGCGGTGCTCAAGGGCGGGAAGTACTCCGTTGAGGTAGACGTTATTACAAGCTCGGGCTTCGGCCGCTTCGCGGCTCCGATAGACGAGAACCCGAGCCTCTATATAGCTGAGGCCCATCGGGCTGTCAGCGAGGTCGACGAGATAATAGGGCCCGAGCTGATAGGCTTCGACGCGAGCGAACAGGAGCTCATAGACAGCTACCTGTGGGAGATAGACGGCACCGAGGACTTCAGCCACATTGGTGCCAACACAGCTCTGGCCGTCTCGATAGCAGTTGCCAAAGCTGCGGCGAGTGTCAAGAGGATGCCCCTCTACAGCTACATCGGTGGAACTTTCACCACTGAACTGCCCGTTCCAATCCTCGAGATAGCCAACGGTGAGGACTTCGACTACTACGTTATGGTCCGTGACCTCATGGAGATAACCGACGTGGTCGATGCGGCTACAAAAGTGCTTGAGAACGCCGAGGGCAGCACTGTTGAGGCTCTGTCAAAAGCCACTGAAAAAGCTGGTGATGAGCTTGGCCTTGAGGTGGCGCTCGGTCTCGTCCAGAAGAGGCCAATGGAGACCGAAGAAGTGCTCTCAATCGTCGAGGACAATAACATAGCTTACATAAAGCCTATCGGCGACGAAGAGCTGTTCCTCGAGCTAATAGCTGGCACTCACGAGGTGTTCGTGGACGGCGAGCACCTCTTCCGCGAGAAGGACATACTCGACAGGCGCTACTATAATGCGTTGTCCATAAAGCCTATCAATCTGGGCACGCTCACCGACTTATACAACCTTGTGAACGACGCGAAGTCGGAGAGAATTACTCCAATCCTCGCGGAGGCTCTCTACGAGTCCTCCGACGAGGCACTGGCCCACCTTGCGGTGGGTTTGAGATGCCCGGCGATGGTCCTGAGGAAGGATTCCATCGCCAAGCTGAACGAGCTGATAAGAATCGCCGAAGATTTGGGCGAAAGAGGTAGGATAATAACCTTTGAAGGATGAAGGAGGTGTGAAGAATGGAGGAATACCTCGTTCCACTCGACCAGTACCTTGCTGCCGGTGTCCACATCGGAACCCAGCAGAAGACCCAGGACATGAAAAAGTTCATCTACCGCGTTAGGCAGGACGGCCTCTATGTCCTCGACGTCAGGAAGACTGACGAGAGGCTTAGGATTGCCGGCAAGTTCCTCGCCAAGTTTGATCCGGAGAGTATCCTCGCTGTGAGCGTCAGGCTCTACGGCCAGAAGCCAGTCAAGAAGTTCGGCGAGGTTACCGGCGCCAGAGCCATACCGGGCCGTTTCCTTCCGGGAACCATGACCAACCCCCAGGTCAAGAACTTCTTCGAGCCAGACGTTCTCATAGTCACTGACCCGAGGGCAGACCACCAGGCCATGAAGGAGGCCATTGAGATAGGCGTTCCGATAGTTGCTCTCGTCGACACCGAGAACTTCCTTAGCTATGTCGATGTTGCCATTCCAACCAACAACAAGGGTAGGAAGGCTCTCGCGCTCATCTACTGGATCCTCGCTAGGGAGATACTCTACAACAGGAAGGAGATAGAGAGCAGGGAGGACTTCAAGGTTCCGGTTGAGGACTTCGAGATGCGCATAGTCAGAACCTGAGGGCAAAGCTTTTTAATTTCCCCAATTTACTCTCCCTCGCGCGGGGGTGCCCGAGCCTGGCCAAAGGGGGCGGACTTAAGATCCGCTGCCGTAGGGCTGCGCGGGTTCGAATCCCGTCCCCCGCACCAAAGCTTTAAAAGTGAGAAGGAATAGGTGTGTTGGATTCAAGATCATGGGGTGATTACGATGGCGAGATTCCCGGAGGCTGAGGCCAGGATATTTAGGAAGTACATCTGCATGCGCTGCGGTGCCACTAACCCGTGGAAGGCAAAGAAGTGCAGGAAGTGCGGCTACAAGGGCCTTCGCCCGAAGGCTAGGGAGCCGCGCGGTGGAATGGGACGCTGAGGGCTTTAGCCCTCTTGTATTTCTCCATTTGGAGCTTTTCTTCGATATTTCATTGGCACTAGATGCCAGGGAGATTTGAGAAATTTTGAGAAAAGCATTTATTCCTTGAGTTTCAAGAGCATCTGCTCGAGAAAAGCTATCCCCTCTTTAAGGAGCTTCTCCCCCTCAGGCGTGAGCCTGTAGTACTTCCTTGAGGGCTTCCCGGTTTCGCTCTCTTGCCATTCCGCTGTTACGTAGCCGTCCTTCTCCAGCTTGTAGAGGACAACGTATGAGCTAACGGTTGCTGGTTCGAAATTAAACGCCTCTTTTATCCTTTCCTTCAGCTCGTAGGCGTACATTGGCCTCTCTCTGAGCAGGCGGAGGATGTAGAGCCACAGAACCTCTTTGGTAATCTTATTTTTGAGTCTCTCCATGGGGCTCGTCATGCTCCCACTCCCAAACTTTTATGAAAACTTTTATGATCTACAAATATTTTGAAGTCGTTTAATTTAAACGTTTTGGGCAAAAACGTTTTATCTTCTATTGATGTAGGTGTCAGTGGTGGTGTGAATGGATTTGAACCTAAATGCCATGATTGGGGATATGGGTGTCGGTGGAATAGCAGGATTTCTGACAGGATTTGCTGTCAAAAAAGTCATGAAGTTGGCGATGGCCTTAATAGGCGCCTACCTGCTCAGCCTCTTCTGGCTTCAGCAGAAGGGAGTGATAACAATAAACACCGACAAACTCTTCAACCTCACTGGGGACCTAACGGCCCAGATAGCGTCCCTTGGCCAGAAAGTCCTTGGGATTCTGCCTGGAACCGGTGCATTCATAGCTGGCTTTTACCTAGGCTTCAGTAAAGGTTAAATTCTTCACTCCTATCTTTTATCCATGAGCTACGAGCGCCGCGTTCTCCTGAGACATTCACTGGCATCGATAATTGCCCTGGGACTGACGGGAATCAGCAGATTTCTTTACAATGTAATCGTCTCCAGGAGGTTTGGTGTTGAAGAGCTCGGTCGGGCAAACTCCCTGATTTCGCAGGCCTTTTTTCTGGCGATTCCCCTGAGCTTCTTTGCGGTTGCCCTCGGGAAGTATGCATCGGAGTTCCTTGGAAGTAACAGGGAGGAGGCCGTTCGTTCAATCACGCTTCCCTCTTTTCTCCTCCCGTTGGCTGGTCTTCTGTTGCTTCCGTTTAACGTTTACCTCTCCCTTTTGGCGGTCTTTAGAGGGATACAGCTTACTATAAGGAACTTCCTCTATGGCATCCACCGCGGTGAGCACTACGCCTATTTAATAACACTCGCCTTTTTGGGCTTCCTGACAGGCTTTTTGGTGCATGATGTCTTTGCTCCCTACTTGCTCTTTCTTGGGTTCATCTCTGCTTTTGCCCTTGTCTACTTGGTGAAATTTAACCTCATAGGAAGGCCCAGAAAGCGTGAACTTAAGCTTCTCCTATCCTACTCATCCTTTGCATTTCTCGGCACGCTTTCGGGTGTGTTTCTCATTCAGGGACCTTACTTCATGAGCGAATACCTCGCAGGGGCTGAAGTAGCAGGAAAAGTCTCTGCGGTTCTCTCGGCTGCATTCCTGCTCACTTATCTTCCCCAGGTGCTTCAGTCTGCTATAATGCCTCTCTTTTCCTATAAGTATGGAAAGAATGAGAATGAGTACATCAAGTTTTTAGCTGAGAAGACAACAAGGCTTTTAATTCTAGTAACTGGTGCGGCAATATTTGTTCTCATGCTCCTTGGTAGGGAGGTTCTGTCCTTCTTTTTCAGCTTTGATGTTGGTCCGGCTTTTTACATTGCCCTGATGGCGATGGAAGTTTACATTTCTTACAACCCGAGCATAGTTGCCCTCAATTCGACGGCCTACGTGAGAAACGGGACGATTGTTGCACTTCTTGGTGCGGTTATTTCTTTCCTTTCGTGGCTTTATCTTATACCTCTCTCCGGTTCGATCGGCGTTATGCTTGGCCTTCTTTTGGGATACTGGGTTATACTTATTGGCTCCGCCCACTACTCTCGCAAACTGCTTGGAATTTCTTGGGGGATATACAGTCCCCTCATCGTTGCCCTTGCCCTCCAGTCGCTGATCTTTCTGTCAAAAATTGCACTCCTAATTGGATTCCTCACTTTTTTAGCCTATGGGAGAAAAGATGTTAAAGAGATCCTGGGTCTGCTCAAATTTTTCCGTGGTAGAGAATCCTAATGAGCTCTTCTGGGAGGCCTTCCCTCTTTATCCTCTCCTCGACGAGCTTCTTGTCATAGTCTACTTCTATGAACTTGGTGTGAAGTGTATCGACGTCAACAAGGGCGAAGGTTGCCTTGTGCTCCCTTCCAGGTGGGAAGCCCACACTTCCTGGGCAGATAACCCTGCCGTATCTTGTCATAGCATTCACTGGGTACTTCGGTGAGGCGACGAGCAATATCTCGTAGTCCTTGACGGGCCTCATTATAGATTCATAATAGCTCGTCGGCTGGTCTGGAAGAACGACCCCTTCGAACGGGTTCAGGGGACTTCCATAGACTCCGAAGACGTCGTTCTTGCCGATCCTGTCCACAAGGTATACCGGCAGGTCGCGGATGAATTCCCTCCCCTCGTGATCGAGTACTTCCCATGTGTGCTTGAGGGCCACTTTTATATGCATGGGAATGTCGAGCCTATTGATGTAGTCCGGACCTTCCGCGTGGGGATCGCTTGCCGCAATTATTTGGTCGAACTCGCCGCGGATGACCTTGACGGTGTCCTTCTTTATGAGGTCATCCAGAGTGTCGAGGACTTCCCTTGGATATGGGAAGAGTCCAATGATGTTCCCAAGGATGTAGTACTTCTCAATCTTATATCCTTCCTCTTTGAGCTCTTCAATCCTCTCAAGAGCCTTGGCGAGTGCTGGAAGGTTACCATTGATGTTTGCCAGAACAGCTACGTAGACCATGGCCATCACCCCCCAACTTTTTTCTTACTCAAATTAACTAAAAATCGGAAAAATATTTAAAGGTTTCGGAAGGGTTCAGATTAGGAAGCGCTTTTTCTTCTTACGTCTTTTCTCAGAGTTTATACTTGCTATGTAGAGCAGGAGGGCGTCCTCCACCATGCTCTCACCTCCTCTAGCTTTTTGTCTCGCAAAGTTTGATCAGGTGTTAGCCAGTAAAAGCGGACTGAATTGAGTTTGCACGTCTTTGTAAGTCTGGAGTTTAATGTGGATTTAACTCCAAATTGAGTGAGTGGGAGGTTTCTATGAGTGAAACACTATAAGACTTGCAATTGGGGAGTAAATCCACTGAAAGACGGTCATTCTAAAAGCGATATGAAAACCCTGATAAAACTCTGATCGGCAGAATTTTAGTGTGCTGGCGGACCGGCGGGGATTTGAACCCCGGACCTGCGGCTTAGGAGGCCGCCGCCCTATCCTAGCTAGGCTACCGGTCCACTGCCCGCTATTCCCTCAAGGGGAAGGGTATTTAAAGTTTACGGTCTATTCTCTCCGGTGGTGAGGATGGTGGATGAACTCGACCTCAGGATACTTTCCCTGCTCCAGCAAAATGCTCGTCTCTCCTACCGTGAGATAGCGCGCGAACTTAAAATTGCCGTTGGCACTGTCTACAATCGGATTAAGCGTATGGAGGAAGAGGGAATAATAAAAGGATTTGCACCAATCCTCGATTACGAGAAGCTTGGCTTCGGCCTTACGACCGTCATCGGGGTGAAAGCTCAGGGACGGAAAATCACCGAAATTGAACGGCAGATTGCCGAAAACGACAGGGTGATAATGGTCTACGACATAACCGGTGAGTTCGATATTGTGGTTATCGCCAAGTTCAAAGACAGGGCTGATATGAATCGCTTTGTTAAGTGGCTCCTCTCGCTGGACGGTGTGGAAAAAACGAACACGAGCGTCGCCATGCAGGTGGTGAAAGAAGACCTAAGGCTCAAACTAACGGAGGACTAAGATCTCCTCCATGAAGCGCTTTGCGAAGTCATCGAGGCTTTCCACCGGAAGTCTAACCTCTTTTCCGTTTACAGCCCCCTCGAATATCAGGTTTCTAGCCGTTATCTCCCTTATTCTCTCAAAATCAGAGTTTTCGGCTATCGTGTTTTCGAGAACCCTGTTGAATTCATCCTCGTTGACGGTTTTCACGACTCCCTCAATGACTATCTCTTTTCCGCACTCCTCGATGCTGCAGTGGAATGTGAAGGGGAGGCCGGGCTCGACCTCCACGGGAATCGTTAGGCCATCGACGTTGTAGATTAAAACCTTCATTTGGATCACTCCAGCCTTATGAGGCTCTCCACTGGAATGTTGTACTCCTCCTTCAGGCGATCTATGATGTCCCCGACACTTATGAGGAAAAACATGCCGACTGGTTTCGCCCCTGCCTGTCTGCACATTCCTAGGAGTGCCTTCTGAGTCTCACCGCTCCTAATGACGTCATCAACTATGAGGACATTTTCACCCTTTTTGAGTGCCCACTGTGGCAGATAGAGTGTCGTAACGCTTCCCGAAGCGCTTGGGACGTAACTGACCTCGTAGAACTTCTCGACGCCGACTTCTTTCTTCTTCTTGGCATATACAACATCGACGTTGAGCTCCCTCGCGATGTGAACACCAAGTGCTATTCCATCGGTTGCAGCAGTGAGAACCTTGTCAACGTTTTTGTCCATGTATCTGCTTGCAACGTCCTCCGCTATAAGGCTCATCAATGCCGTGTCGCTAAGAACTGGCATGTTGTCGAAAAAGCCGTACTCATCGAATTTTATCCTTCTTCTAACTTCCTCCTCGATGTTTATATAAGGGAGCAGTAGCTCCAGGAGCTCTCTTGTTCTTTCAGTGCTCGGAAGGACCTTTCCCCTGACGTATCTGTTGAGGACTGTAATGGGGAGGCCCGTTATCTTAGAGAGCTCCTCGTAAGTGTAATTTTTCTTAAGCAGTCTGAGCACCCTGACAAGCCTGAGCTTTTCCTGAACCGACTTTAGCTGACTCATTCTCTCACCTCCGGTGGCCAAAAATTAACAAGAAAATGTATAAATATGTTTCGGTTACTCGCCTGTGTTCACAACTTTCCTGCGGTAATCTTCTATGACGTCTCCATATTCTCTGAGGAGGAATTCCTTTGTTACAGGCTCTCCGTCTGGATGGTTAATACCCGGGCAGAAGGAGTCTTTCTTGACGTAGACTTCCATTTTATTCCCATGTTTCACGAAGACAAAAGGGTAGAGTCTGCACGCTAGAGGCCTGTGGTTATAGATTTTACACTTCAGGGTCCCTGGATCGAGAAAAACGCAGCCTCCGTCAAAGGGACGCTTTTTGAGGGCGTAGCTTAAGAACTTGTCCCCACGGTAGAACATCTTCTCATAATCAACGAATTCCCATGCGTTGTAGCCGAGTTCCTCTATCTGGGCTATATCTTCATCCCGAATCGGAATCTCCAGCTCGTAGCAGCATTTTCCACAGTTCTCAACACACTTAAATTTAAAGGTGGGATCGTACTCCACCTTCAGCGTGTCGAGGTGGATGGTCGCGACCCACCTCTTCTCCAAGCCTTCACCCCCTGTAGGAGCTTGCTATGAGGGTCTCGGTCATCTCGATGTTGCTTATTCTTCTGAGTATTTCGTCGTGGAACCTGTCAAGCTCCCCTATGTTCTCGACCTCCACACGGAGGATTATGTCGTACTCGCCGTAGACGCGGTATATTTCCTTAATGTGTTTTTCCCCCGCCAGGGCGTTGTAGACCTTTTCCTCAGTCCCGGGCTTAACAACAACTAGCACGAAGGCTTCTATCATAGCCCAAACCCCCCGAGGTTAAACTTGCGGGCCATCTTGGAGAGTTTCCTTTTATCCATGCTCTTAAACATCTTCTTCATTTGATTGTACTGGTGAAGGAGCTCTCTTACCTCTTGGATGCTCGTTCCTGAACCGCGGGCAATCCTCTTTATCCTTGAGTAGTTGATTATCTCAGGATGCTCGAGTTCTTCCTCGGTCATTGAGTCCATTATGACCTTGAACTTCTTCAACCTTTCCTCTCCAACCCTGACAGCATCGTCCGGCAGGGAGTAGCCCATTCCCGGAATCATCTGGAGTATCTGCTTCAGCGGGCCCATCTTCTGCATAGCCTCAAGCTGGGCGTACATGTCCTTGAGGTTGAACTTGCCCTTAAGGAACTTCTCTAAGTCTTCCTCCCTGAATTCCTGCTGCTTCTGGAGTTCCTCAAATTTTTCGAGAAGGCCCTGAATGTCACCCAGACCAAGGAGCCTTGAGACGAACCTCTTGGGGTCGAAGGGCTCTAAATCATCAATTCTCTCGCCCACACCGATGAACTTTATGGGTGCCCCAGTTGCTGCAACCGCCGAGAGCGCTCCACCACCCTTGGCGGAACCATCGAGCTTTGTAACAATTATTGAGCCTATTGGAGTGGCCTCTTTAAAGGCCAGCGCTTGATTGTAAGCCTGCTGACCGATGGTTCCGTCTATGACAAGGATTACCTCGTGGGGCTTTATGGCTGCGCTTATCTGTTTCATCTCCTCTATGAGGCTTTTCTCCTCCTTGTGCCTTCCTGCTGAATCCACGATGATTATGTCGACGCCCTTCTCTCTGAAGTGCTCGACGCCTTCCTTTGCGAGCTTTATTGCATCTTTCTCCTCGGGATCACCGAAAACCTCTATGCCGAAGGGTTCAACAAGCTGTTTGAGTTGCTGGTAAGCTCCTGGACGCCAGGTATCTGAACATACGAGACCGACTTTATAGCCCCTCTTCTGGAAGTATCTGGCGAGTTTTGCGATGCTGGTCGTTTTACCGGAACCCTGGATACCCACAGTCAGC
This sequence comes from Thermococcus onnurineus NA1, assembly GCF_000018365.1. Lineage (NCBI taxonomy): Archaea > Methanobacteriati > Methanobacteriota > Thermococci > Thermococcales > Thermococcaceae > Thermococcus > Thermococcus onnurineus. Next base: position 96,132 of record NC_011529.1, read on the forward strand.
AGAACCGTCGGCTTCTCCTTTATCTCGATGGGCTTAGCTTCCGTGCCAAGGAACTTCGTCAGTTCCTCGTAGACTATTTTAATTATGTGCTCCTTCTTTGAAACTCCCGTGGGAGGCTCTTCCTCCAGAGCCCTTTTTTCTATCCTCTTGGTTAAGTCGAGAACGAGTCTAACGTTAACGTCGGCCTGAATGAGTGCCCTTTGAATGTCTCGCACTACTTCCTTAATCGTCGCCTCATCAACGGTGCTTGAACGGGCGAGCTTTCTCAGGGCATTGTTGAGTGCCTTTCCAAGCTTTTCTAGGGCCATCTTCTCCCACCGTAGTGATGGGGTTTCCAAAGTTTATAAACGGTTGGGTTGCTTTTCCCCGTTCTGATGTATTCTTTTGGCAAAAACGACCCGGTTAAATCCCTTTAAACTGTCCAATCTTGTTCATTTAATATCAAAAACCGTCATCATTGCTTTTTTGGGAGAATAGAGACATTCTAAGGGCATTTATGGAGTTTCAAGGTCTCATAAGGCTTTTAAACCTGAAATTTAGTTAGTATAAACTAGAGAGACCAAAAGGGGGTGAGAGAGATGATATGGATGACCGCACTCTACGAGTACATGCTCGAGAGGGAGATGAAGAGGAAAAGGAAGCCCATCCCAGAGGAGCTCGAGTACGTTGAGAGACTCATGGAGTGATCTTATAAGTTCAAACCTTTTCTATTTCCCTTGGTGATGGTATGAAGATTCACTACGAGTGCATTGCATGTGCTGTAAATCAGGCCCAGAAAATAGTTGAGATGAGCACTCCGGATTTAAAAAAGCGCAGAGAAGCAATGGTCTTTTTCGGCAGGAGAATTGGTGAGTTTTTTGAGGAAAGCTCTGTGCCGGCAACTGATGGCGGGAGGTTGTTCCTTGAACTTTACAGCTTTCTGGGAGATGATGATCCGTTCAGGGACTACAAACGTCGTTCTACTGAACTCGCAGCAAAGGTTGCCACTGATATTGGGGACGTAGAAGATTTTGGCAGGGCTCTGAAGCTGGCTATAGCTGGTAACGTGATTGACTTCGCGGTCGGCTACGACCCCGAAAAGATAGGGGAGGACATCCTCCGTATGACTGAAGAAGAGCTCTACGTGGATGAGAGCAATGAGCTGTTTGAAGAGCTAGGGAGGGCAAAGAGCCTGCTGTACCTCCTCGATAACTGTGGGGAAATTTACTTTGACAAACTGTTCCTTGAGCTCATAAGAAAACTGTTCCCCGGGCTCACTATATACGTTGCGGCCAAAGAGGGACCGATAATCAACGATGCAACCGTTGAAGACTTGAGAGAAGCTGGCTTTGAAGAGCTGGCTAATGTGGTCTCCACGGGCTCATGCCTTCCGGGGGCTCCCATGGAATATGTATCCAAGGAATTCAAGGAGATTTTCAGAAAGGTTGATGTCGTCATCGCGAAGGGGCAGGCAAACTTTGAGACGCTGAGCGATTTAAAGGACTCGAGAATATTCTTCCTGCTTAAGGCGAAGTGCAGGCCAATTTCCAGAGAGTTGAATGTTCCTCAGGGTTCATTGGTGTGCATAAGGGGCGCGTAATAGACAATTGTCGATATTAACTTTAACGAATGTCTATAGAAAACCTTTTTATACTTTTAAGTGGTATATATAAACGGTGATACCAGTGACAACGGTAATTAGACGTGATGCGGATAGATTTTTGAAGGAACTCAGGGCCCATTACGGTGATGTCTGGAAGATGCCTGCCAGTAAGTACCTTTCAAAGCCGGATTTTGTTGTTGTGGATCCTAAGAGCGGTAAGAAGACAAAGGTAAGCTTCGTGTCCCTCGACGATGGTGAAGTAGTGGGTGTCGTTTACGACGAACTTGGCTGATCTTTCGTTTTTTGACTAGATATATCCCATTGTGTTCTACATGCTGGAAATAATTAAATACTCCGATATCATAAATCTCTCTGGTGGAAATTATGCCAGTGGATGTTTATCGTGAGGCCCTTAGATTAGCTTCTGATATTAGGGACAAGTATCTTCGTGCGGTCACTTACGCTAAAATAGGGTACTATATGCACAGGGCCAAGAACCCAGGATATAAAACTGCTTTTAAGTACGCATTCACTGCTACGGCTTCTATTGAAAACCCTGTTCTGATGGTTAAAGCATTGATGGAGATAGGGACGTACCTCGAGAGGACCGGTTCAAAAACAGCTCGGAAGGTGTTTCATCAGGCTTACGAATCTATAATGGCCTTTCCTCTGCCACTGCGGGACGATCTTCTAGAGGAACTGGCGATCAAGCTTCTAGAGCTGGACATGACTGATGATGCCCTCTTCTACGTCACGGACATTGATGACACTGTAAAGCGCAACGACCTCCTTCTGAAAATACTTCGCGTCTACCTCAAGAAAGGCAATATGCGTAAGGCCAAGCTCATTATAGAACAAATTGATGACGAGCCTTGGCATTCGATAGGTGCAATTGAAGCCATAAAGGAGCATCTCAAGAGGGAGGAGTTTGGAAGTGCAATCAGGATTCTCTCCGAGCTGAAGAGCGAGTACTGGCTAGGGGAAGCCATGAAGGAAGTAGCAGTTTACCTGAAAACCTCAGACGTTCCCAAGGCCACCTACGAAAAGTTCGTTGAGATAGCCCTCAGCATGTCGTCTGAGACAGGCTTTGACGTTCTGAAATCGCTCCTCGTTGGACTAGGCAACCAGGGGGAGCTCGAGTTCGTGGCGAGGATACTCGAGAGACTTTCCCTTAGTGCTAGACTGTCTATCCTCAGGGGAATCGTTGAGACATCCTTGGATAGGGCGGAGATACTTTCTCACCTTATCGACTCCCTGGAAGGTTCGGAGTTTGAGGAAATCACCGGCTTTATTCTTGATCAACTCCTCAGTAAACCTGTGGATGAAAAGTACGAGCCTCTCATAAAGAAGATAGGCAATCGCACAAACGATGATGCTCTCCTCGTTAAGGTCACTACATACCTGGCAAAACTCGGAAAGTTCGATGATTCACTAAGCTTTGCTCAGCGTGTCCGGGGTCATTATCTCCGTTCCCTTGCCTTCGGTAGCATTGCTGTGGCGAAACTCAAAGTTGGGGACATAGACGGAGCCATCGATGCTGCCCTTGAAGTTAAGGATTCCAAATGGGGCTCCTGGTTGCTTAGCGAGATACTCACCAAAATCCTCGAGCTCCAGACCGAAGGCAGGCTTGAGGAGAACATCGAGGAGAAAGCTATACACCAGAAGATCATCTGGGAAAAACACTAATGTTTTAAGGCCTCTCCCGTTTCTTTCTTCAGGTGATACCATGCCGAGGATAGCCATTATTGGAGGTTCTGGAGTCTATGATCCGAAGCTTTTGCAGAACGTCAGAGAGGAATGGGTCAGCACCCCATACGGGAAGGTCAGGGTGAAGATAGGGGAGTACAACGGAGAGGAGATAGCTTTCCTGGCAAGGCACGGTGAAGGCCACAGCGTTCCACCGCACAAGATAAACTACCGTGCGAACATTTGGGCCCTCCACGAACTCGGTGTTGAAAGGATTCTCTCGACTTCGGCAGTTGGTTCGCTCAACGAGACCATGAAACCTGGTGACTTTGTCATCCTCGACCAGCTCATGGACTTCACAAAGACTAGGCATTACACTTTCTATGACGGAGACGAGAGTCCCCATGACAGGAAGTTCGTCGCCCACGTCGATTTCACTGATCCATACTGCCCTGAGCTGAGGAAAGCTCTCATCACTGCCGCTAGAGAACTTGGCTTCAAATACCACCCAACGGGAACCTACGCCTGCATGGAGGGCCCACGCTTCGAGACGAGGGCCGAAATAAGGGCACTCAAAATACTCGGTGCGGATGTTGTCGGCATGACTCAGTGCCCCGAAGCGGCATTAGCCAGGGAGCTTGAGATGTGCTACGCCAGCGTGGCGATAGTCACCAACTTCGCGGCAGGAATAAGCAGAGAGAAGCTCACCCACACCGAGGTTGTCGAGCTTATGGCCCAGAAGAGCGAGGAGATAAAGTACCTCCTCATGAAGTCCATCAAGTATATTCCTGAGGAGAGGCGCTGTGGATGTAAGGATGCCCTTAAGGGTGCCACCGGAGAGTGACTCTTCTGTTCTCTTTTCTTCATTGATCAAATCTTCCGTGCTTGCATTTTAAATCCAAGGTTGACGAAAGGTTAAAAATCCTTTGGTGGTAACCCTTACTGAAAAGCTTTAGGAGGGCCTAATATGAAGTACGATGTTGTTGTTATAGGCGCGAGCGCGGGGGGATTAACCGCCGCGATCTCCGCCAAGAGATTTTATCCTGACAAGAGTGTTCTTGTAATTAAGAAGGAGCAAACAGGCATGATTCCATGCGGTATTCCTTACATCTTTGGAACTTTCAAGAGTGTTGACGATGATATCCTTCCAGCCGAAAAGTTTCTCGAGCCCCTCGGTGTGGAGACACTCGTCGATGAGGTCGTCGAGATAGATCCGAAAGCCAAGATTGTGAGGACTAAGAGCGGAAAAGAAATTGCCTGGGAGAAACTCGTCATAGCAACTGGCTCGAAGCCAGTCTTTCCGGAGCTACCCGGGGCTGAGCTTGAGGATGTTTATACCGTTCCTAAGGACTACCACTACCTGAAAGCTCTCCGCGAGAGGCTTGAGAGCGCCGAAAAAGTCGTTATCGTGGGTGGAGGTTTTATAGCCCTCGAAGTTGGCGACGAGATAAGAAAGCTCGGCAAGGACGTAACCCTTCTCGTTAGGAGCAGGCTCCTGAGGAGCTCCTTCGACCCCGAGTTCAGCGAGATGGTCGAAGGGAGACTTAAGGAGGCTGGCATAAATATCGTCTACGGCCAGGTTGAGAGACTCCTGGGAAGCGAAAAGGTCGAGAAGGTTAAGCTGGTCGACGGTAATGAGCTCGACGCTGATCTGGTGATATTCTCCATTGGCTACCGCCCGAATGTTGACCTAGCCATCAAAGCCGGCCTGAAGGTTACTCGCTACGGCATCTGGACGGACGAGTATATGAGAACTTCTCACCCGGACATCTTTGCAGTCGGTGACTGTGTCGAGCACAGGGACTTCTTCACGGGCAAGCCCTATGGCTTAATGCTCGCATCAACCGCAACCTTCGAGGCGAGAATCGCTGGGGCCAACCTCTTTAGGCTCCAGATAGTCAGGGAAAACAGGAGGACAATAGGCGTTTACTCCACCCACGTTGCCGGTCTGACCTTGGCTGCAGCAGGTCTAACTGAGGAGGCGGCCAGGAGGGAGGGCTTCGAGGTCATAGTCGGCTACGGAAAAGGACCGGACAGGCATCCGGCGAAGTTCCCCGACACTTCAATGGTCACGGTCAAGCTAATATTCTCAAGGGATAGGGGAGCGATTCTTGGTGCCCAGATAGCCGGCGGAAAGAGTGTTGGCGAGATGATAAACATACTCGCCCTAGCGATACAGAAGCGCCTTACCGCGAGCGAACTCTACACGCTGCAGATAGCCACTCATCCCCTGCTTACCGCCTCACCCGTCGGCTATCAGATAGTCAAGGCTGCCGAAGATGCCCTCGCGAAGCTGAGGACTTGAGGCTTTCTTTTCTTGTGTTTTATCCTGTTTTCATTTTATTTAACGAGAAATCCTCACAAAACAGCAATTCTAACATGAACATGAATATGCACTTAAAAAAGCATTTTAGAACATCCAGAAACTTTTGATCAAACTTTGCACAAGCAAAATTTGTGGTGCGGTGGCCGGGATTTGAACCCGGGCCAGCGGCGTGGCAGGCCGCTGTCCTAGACCAGGCTAGACTACCACCGCACTGCGCGGCCCGTTAGATACTCACCTCTGGGCGCTTTATAAATCTTTCGGTGGTAGAAAAAGGTTAAATTTATAAAGCGTCCCTAAGAAGGTTTAGCGGGCAGTGCCCCGGTGGCCTAGTCTGGATAGGGCGCGAGGCTGCGGACCTCGAGGTCCGGGGTTCAAATCCCCGCCGGGGCGCCATAATTGTTCTTTTCTGACATGAACACTGGGCGCTTAAATGTGGATCCTTTCTCGGGATGTTAGTACCGCAGGAGTTTTCATCTGAAGTACCACCGGTCTGAATTCTCTGGATAGTCCTTTTAGCACTGCAATATTCTCAACAAACTCATTTTCCTTTAGTATACCTTGTGTGAATATTACATAATCACTAATGCTGACCATCCAAGAGTGGAGCTCTTTGGGTACAACGTCCCTATTGACAATAAGAATATCCCAAAACCAATATCCATTTTCCACCAGTTTTTCACCAGCAAACAAACGTGTTTGGAATAGTTTCTTCACAGTGGACGCCTCAAACCGCTCGTATAATGTGTCTAAAGTTACAAACGCATGAACTACCTTCCTTTCTTTTAAATTGTATTTTTTAATTATCTGCCTTTTGACTTCGACATATTTCGAAATGAAGGTTCCCCCATCGACATTGCCCACCTTGTAAACGAAATCGTAGTGAGTTTCTCCTTCAAAAACATTTATTATCGCTAGATTGCCATTTTTACCCTCCTGAATCACATCTAATCCCGCGGCCTCTATTCTTGCACAGAACTTTCTAAAAGGAACTGCAACATTGGTCAAAAGTGCAAAATTCCCTTTCTCTATCTCTTCTTTCACAAGTCTAACTCCGATTTTCCAACCTAGAGAGTACTGGTCATATGATAATAGCAAAATCCCTCCAGGGGTGATTTCTCTTAAATATTCCCTTACAGTTTTTACCTTGGTCATATTGGAATCACCATTATTTATCTTTCGAATATTTTGATTATAAGACTTGTGGCATATTTTAGCATAATCAAAACAATGAGTTTCCAAATATTAGATTATTGATATTAAATGTTACAAACAATGCTATTTTTTGGATGCTTCATGAAATTGTGAAAATTGGGCAAAAATTCAAAGAATTCCGTGTGACGCAGGTTAATTCCACAGAAAATTAAAGGTCAAACAGAACAGCTAAAGCCTTCTCAATCCCGGGAACCACACCTTCTTGCCTTTCTGCTCCTTCTCTTCGTCCCATTCGGCGAGTATCTTTACGGCCTCAGTGGCGACCATTGCGGCTTCCTTCTCTCCAGCTTTGCCGAACTCGTTGGTTACCCTGTTAGCAAAGACTGCACAGACACAGCCAGCCCTGAGGCCGTAGATGTTCGCCAGCGTGAAGAGGGTCGCCGCTTCCATCTCAAAGTTGGTGACCCTGGCCTGCCTGAGGTCGTCGAGGATGTTCTTGGCGAAGCTCGGGAAGTAACCGTTTAAGCCTGGCCTTCCTTGGCCGAGGTAGAAGCTGTCGGTCGAGGCGGTTATGCCGATATGATAGCGCACTCCGAGGGTCTCGGCGGCCTCGATTAGTGCGAGGGTAACCTCCAAGTCGGCAACGGCTGGATATTCAATCCTCACGTACTGCTTTGAAGTGCCCTCGAGCCTAACCGCTGCCTTCGCTATGATGAGGTCGCCTATTTCCATTCCACGCTGGATAGCGCCGGTGGAGCCTACTCTTATGAAGGTATCTGCTCCAATGGCTGCGAGCTCTTCAATCGCTATCGCCGTTGAGGGCCCACCTATCCCGGTTGAAGTAACGCTTATTGGAACCCCCTTGTATTTGCCCGTGTGAGTTCTGTATTCCCTGTGGAAGGCTATCTCCTTTGCCTCATCCCACAGAGAGCTTATCTTTGGAACCCTCTCTGGGTCGCCGGGCAGGAGAACATATCTTGAAACATCCCCCGGCTTGCATGCTATGTGGTACTGATAGCCTTCCTCAGTTTGGGGCCTGTCTGCAGATAGGAACTTTGTCATGGCAATCACCCATCGCTTTTGTGAGAATACCTTGTAGAATTGTGGATAAAAAGTCTTCCCTAACTAAAAGTCTATAAAATATGGAGCAGAAGCCTCTTTGGGGTGAGACTATGGTGAGGTATCCTGCCGTGGCCGGGAGCTTTTACCCTGGAGATGAAACGCTCATCGAGATGCTTGAGAAGTTCTTCAGAGACTTGGGTGAGCACGGAAGCGAGAGGAAGATAACAGCTGGTGTTGTGCCTCATGCAGGCTATGTATTCTCTGGCTACACAGCCTCAAGAACATTTAAGGCCATCTACGAGGACGGTCTGCCGGAGACATTTGTAATTCTCGGGCCGAACCACACTGGCATCGGCTCGCCGATAGCGGTCTATCCATCCGGCTCTTGGCTGACCCCGCTGGGGGAAATCGAGGTCGATTCAGAGATGGCCAAGACCATAGCGAAGCTCTCTGGGATAGCAGACCTCGACGAGCTGGCCCACAAGTACGAGCACTCCATTGAGGTTCAGTTGCCATTCATCCAGTACCTGGCCGAGAAAGCTAGAACGGACGTCAGGATAGTCCCAATAACCCTCGGCATCCAGGACGAGGAGGTTGTGGAGGATCTTGGCAAAGCAATCTACGAGGCTGCTAACGAGCTCGACAGAGACGTTGTGATCATAGCGAGCACAGATTTCATGCACTATGGCCCAGCCTATGGCTACGTGCCCTTCAGGGCTAGAGCAGACGAGCTCCCACACCGCGTCAAGGAGTGGGACTTTCGCGTTATTCAGAAAATCCTCGACTTTGACGTCAAAGGAATGTTCGGCGAGCTGAGGAAGATGGACCACACCATGTGTGGACCGGGAGGAGTTGGAACTGCCATCGTTTACTCCCGCTTGGCTGGAGCTCTTGAGGCTGAGCTTTTACACTACACGACGAGCTTTGAGGTGAGCAGGAGCACGGACGCGATAGTTGGCTATGCCTCTATAGTCTTCAGGAAGTGAGCTTGATTTGACCAAAACTCACATAAACTTTCTTCCCTTTTCTTGTTTGGAGGGTCAGAGATGAGGGTTCTCGCATCAGCTCCTGCTAAAATTATCCTCTTCGGTGAGCACAGCGTCGTCTATGGAAAGCCTGCCATAGCGGCTGCGATAGATCTAAGAACCTATGTCTGGGCAGAGTTTAACAACAAAGGGGCGATAAAGATAGAGGCCAAGGACATCAAGGTGCCCGGATTGACAGTCTCCTTCTCAGAGGACGAGATATACTTCGAGAGTGACTACGGTAAGGCCGCCGAGGTTTTAAGCTACGTCAGACAGGCGATTGAGCTTGTTCGCGAAGAGGCCGACAAGAACGGAAATGGGGTCACAGTCTCGATAACCTCACAGATTCCCGTTGGAGCTGGTTTGGGCTCCTCAGCGGCCGTTGCGGTTGCCACCATTGGTGCGGTCTCAAGGCTTCTCGGCCTGGAGCTGAGCAACGAGGAAATCGCCAAACTTGGCCACAAAGTCGAGCTCCTCGTCCAGGGCGCTTCGAGCGGGATAGACCCCACCGTCTCGGCCATAGGTGGCTTCTTACACTACGAGAAGGGCAACTTCGAGCACCTCCCCTTCATGGAGCTGCCAATAGTTGTTGGCTACACCGGTTCGAGCGGCTCGACTAAGGAGCTCGTTGCAATGGTCAGAAGGAACTACGAGGAAATGCCTGAAGTTATAGAGCCGATTCTCGTTTCCATGGGCAAGATAGTTGAGAAAGCCAAGGACGTTCTCCTCTCCGAACTCGACAATGAAGTCCGCTTTGTCCAACTTGGCAGGCTCATGAACATCAACCACGGCCTGCTTGATGCACTGGGCGTTTCTACCAAGAAGCTCAGCGAGCTTGTTTACGCTGCCAGAACAGCCGGAGCGCTAGGAGCGAAGATAACCGGCGCTGGAGGAGGCGGATGCATGTACGCTCTCGCCCCTGAGAAGCAGAGTGAGGTGGCAACTGCAATAACCATCGCCGGAGGAACGCCGATGATAACTAAAATCAGTGACGAAGGGTTGAGGATAGAGGAGGTTCTGCCATGATAATTGTCAAGCTTGGTGGAAGTGTTATAAGTGACAAGAATGTGGAGAAGTCCTTCCACGAGGACGTTGTGAGTCAGATAGCAAGTGAGATAGCCCAGTTTTATCCCAAGGAAGATTTCGTAATCGTTCACGGTGGCGGTAGCTACGGTCATCCACTCGCGAAGGAGTACAACCTCAGGGAGGGCATCGAGCCGAATCCAGATAGTAAGCGCATTGGCTTCTCAAAAACTCATCAGGTGATGCTGGAGCTTAATGAAAAGATAATCGACCTTTTCCTAGAGAAAAACCTTCCGGCCTTCTCGGTCTCTACTTCCTCAGTCTTCATAACTGAGGGTGGCTCAGTCGCCTATGGTGATGTGAAGGTCATCAAAAGACTGGTGGAGCTGAAGTTCATCCCAGTCCTTTTTGGCGACGTGGCGATTGACCTTGAAAAGGGCATTGACGTACTCTCTGGCGACCAGATAATTACATACCTGACCAAAATGCTGAAGCCAAGGAAGGTTGTCTTCCTCATGGATGTGGACGGCATCTACGATGGCAAACCTGGCGAGGGAAGCCTCATATGGGAGCTCAAGGTCAGGGAGATTGACAGTCTAATCGAGAGGCTCTCCGGTGCAGCCGGGACAGATGTCACCGGTGGTATAGTCAACAAGCTCAGGGAGGCCAAAGAAATAGCCCAGTTCTCAGAGGTCTGGTTCGTGAACGGCAAAATAGCTGGAAGGCTAAGCGGAGCGATAATGGGAGACGGCTTCGGGACGAGGATTAAGGGGTAGTTCCCGGCGACCCAAAATCTCTTAACCTCCCCCGCCTTTTCTCTTCTGGTGGTTGAGATGAAGGCCTTCGATAAGGAAGAGCTCACGATCATCAGGAAGTTTGAACATATCGAACACTGCCTCAAGAGGAACGTTCAGGCTCATGTCAGCAATGGTTTTGAGGACGTGCACTTTGTCCACATGAGCCTGCCTGAAATTGACAAGGATGAAATCGACCTCAGTGTTGAGTTTCTCGGGAGGAAGTTCGATTACCCGATAATGATAGCCGGCATGACCGGCGGAACGAAGGGCTCTCAGCTCGCCGGAAAGATAAACAAGACCCTCGCAAAAGCCGCCCAGGAGCTGAACATCCCGATGGGCGTCGGAAGTCAGAGGGCCATGATAAGGAAGCCAGAAACGTGGGAGAGCTACTACGTTAGAGACGTTGCCCCCGACGTTTTCCTCGTCGGCAACCTTGGCGCACCGCAGTTCGCCGAGACGATGCCCGACAGATACGGGATTGAGGAAGCACTGAAGGCAGTCGAGACAATTCAGGCCGATGCTCTTGCCATACATATGAACCCCCTCCAAGAGAGCGTCCAGCCGGAGGGCGACACACAGTACCGCGGAGTGCTGAAGGCCCTGGCCGAGCTCAAGGCCGAGTTCCCCTACCCGATAATTGCTAAAGAAACCGGCGCGGGAGTTTCAATGGAGGTCGCGATACGGCTCGAGAGCATTGGAATAGACGCGATTGACGTCGGCGGCCTCGGTGGGACGAGCTGGAGCGGCGTTGAGTACTACCGAGCTAAGGACGAGCTTGGTAGGAACCTCGCTCTGAAGTTCTGGGATTGGGGTATAAAGACTGCCATAAGCGTGGCTGAAGTCAGATACGCCACCGAGCTGCCTATTATAGCCACTGGGGGAATGCGCGACGGAATAGCGATGGCGAAGGCGCTAGCGATGGGAGCCACCTTCGCCGGCGTTGCCCTGCCTCTTCTCAGACCCGCGGTCAAGGGCGACGTCGAGGGCGTCATCAAGGTACTGGAGCGCTACATCGAGGAGATAAGGAACACTATGTTCCTCGTCGGTGCCAGAAACGTTGAGGAACTTAGGAAAGTTCCGCTCGTAATCACTGGCTTTACCCGCGAATGGCTCGAGCAAAGGATTGACCTGCCTGTTTACCTACGGGACAGGCGAATTTAACCTTCTATTTTCACGTTTTGGGTTATGCCTGTGTATACGTTCTTGATGCACTCTTTCTCAATGCACACCTTTTTAAACTCTCAAAAACAACTATGACCAACGGGGCCTTATGCTCTTATGAGCTTAGAGGCCGAAGGAGGAAAGAGCATGATAAAGATTTACACGCTCAGCGGTTACGAGGAAGTCGGTAAAAACATGACCGCCGTCGAGTACAATGGAGAAGTCGTTATAATCGACATGGGAATAAGGCTTGACAGGGTTCTCATCCACGAGGATGTAAATATTCAGCAGTTCCCCGCGAAGGAGCTCCAGAAGCTTGGGGCTATTCCTGACGATTCACCAATCAGAAACAAAAAAGTTGTCGCCATTGCTTTTACCCATGGCCACCTTGACCACATAGGTGCCGTCGGCAAGCTCGCTCCCCATTATCCCGACGTGCCGATATATGGAACTCCCTACACCATAAAGCTCGCCAAGAGCGAGGTCAAAAGCGAGCAGTACTTCGAGGTCAAGAACCCCATGTACGAGACCGAATATGGAGAGATAGTTCAAGTTAGCGAGAACTTAGCAATCGAGTTCGTTCAGATTACCCACTCCGTCCCTCAAGCTGCCATTGTTGTAGTTCACACGCCCGAAGGCGCCGTTGTCCACACTGGGGATTTCAAGTTCGACAACAACAACCCTCTCGGCGAAAGGCCCGATTACGACAGGCTTAAAGAGCTAGGGAAGGAGGGTGTCAAGGTTCTCATTCCAGAATCGACGCGCGTTGCTGAACCTACCAAAACGCCGAGCGAGGCAGTTGCTCAGATGCTCCTCGAGGACTTCTTCCTCTATGAGGGTATGGAATCTGATGGACTGATAGCCACAACCTTCGCCAGCCATATAGCACGCCTTCAGGAGCTCATCTGGATAGCCAACAGGATGGGCAGGCAGGCTGTCTTAGTTGGTCGCTCCCTGGCTAAGTACACTGGGATAGCCAAGCAGCTTGGTCTCATCAAAATGAAAGGAGCCAAGGCCGTGAGGAGCCCAAATGCCGTCAGAAAAGTCCTTAAAGAAGTTTCCCAGGCAAGGGAGAACTACCTGCTGATAGTCACCGGCCATCAGGGTGAACCCGGTGCCATTTTAACCCGGATGGCAAATGGGGAGCTCTACGACATAGGCAAGCGCGATACCGTCGTTTTCTCCGCCGGCACCATTCCCAACCCACTCAACAGGGCCCAGCGCTACGTTCTCGAAACCAAGCTCAGGATGAGGGGCGTTAGGATGATAAAGGACCTCCACGTTTCAGGCCACGCCAGCAGGGAGGACCACCGCTACCTGCTGAGAATTCTCAATCCAGAGAACATCGTCCCTGGCCACGGCGACTTCAGGATGCTCACCCACTACGCCGAGCTGGCTGAGGAGGAGGGCTACCTCATAGGTAGGGACGTCTTCGTCTCGCGCAACGGCTACACTGTGGAGATTAAGTAGGGGTAAAACTGATAAAGAGTTACCCCTTTTTCCCTTTGACATTGCTCTCATCGCTCACGAGGTGATAGAATGACGAAGTACGATGAGCTGTTTGCAAGGGTTAAGAAGATGGCAAAGAGCGTTGATGATGTGCTCTTCAAGCTCATTCCGGAGAGAGAACCGAGGAAGCTCTACGATGCTGCCAGACATTATCCGCTCGCCGGCGGCAAGAGGGTTCGCCCGTTCGTCGTTCTGAGGGCGGCTGAAGCCGTTGGCGGTGATCCAAGCAAAGCACTCTATCCTGCGGCCGCGGTCGAGCTTATACATAATTACTCCCTCGTCCACGACGACATAATGGACATGGACGAGCTCAGGCGCGGAAGACCGACCGTCCATAAGGTCTGGGGCATCAACATGGCAATCCTCGCCGGCGACCTGCTCTTCAGCAAGGCTTTCGAGGCTGTTGCCAGGGCCGAGATCAGTCCCGAGAAGAAAGCGAGGATTTTAGAAGTCCTCGTCCAGACCTCCAACGAGCTGTGTGAGGGACAGGCTCTCGACATCGAGTTCGAGACGAGGGAAGAGGTCACCGTTGATGAATATCTCCAGATGATAAGCGGCAAGACCGGAGCACTCTTTGACGGCTCCGCAACGATAGGTGCTATCGTTGGAACGGACAACGAGGAGTACATTCAGGCGCTCTCTAAGTGGGGCAGGAACGTTGGAATAGCCTTCCAGATATGGGACGACGTTCTCGACCTTATCGCCGATGAGGAAAAGCTCGGCAAGCCCGTCGGCAGCGACATAAGAAAGGGCAAGAAGACCCTCATAGTCAGCCACTTCTTCCAGAACGCCAGCGAAGAGGACAAGGCTCAGTTTATGAGAGTCTTTGGAAAGTACGCAGGCGACGCCAAGGACGACGCACTGATTCACGAGGACGTTAAGGGGGAAGTGGCTAAGGCCATCGAGCTCCTCAGGAAGTATGGCAGCATAGACTATGCCGCAGAATACGCTAAGAACCTCGTCAGGGAGGCCAACGATGCCCTGAAGATCCTTCCCGAGAGTGAAGCACGCAGGGATTTGGAGCTTCTCGCCGAGTTCCTTGTAGAGAGGGAGTTCTGATGGGGGAGCTGCGGCTCTCCGATTATTCCTCTGATATCGTTATCCTCTCTCTTCTCCTTCTCATTGTCTCGGCTCTGGCAGTTCCCTGGGTGGAGGTTTCAATAAGTTCCTTCCGGGATTTCTTCTATCTGCTGGTTCTGCCGTTTGTAGTAATAATTCCCCTCCACGAGGGCCTGCATGCGCTAACCGCGAGGCTTTTGGGGGCGAAAGTTCGGTTCGGCGTGACGGTCATTGATAGGGTTATCATCGCTCCCTACGTGGCCATTGAGACGCCTTTGTCCGTTAGAAGGTAGATTCTATTTTCCCTTGCTCCCCTCCTTCTGTCGGCTGTTTCTTTCTCCTTTGCCTGGTTACTCCGCTCCAACCTCTGGGCGCTGGTTTACGTCTTCAACACCGCCGGAATGGCAGGGGATTTCCTCACGGCTCTTGCCCTCCTCAGAATGCCCCCGGATGCAGCCGTCTTCGACGACGGGACTGTCCTCCGCTCCGATGAAGAAATACCCAGACCCTACCCGCGCTGGGTTTCGTCCGCCATAAAGGTCGTGATAGCATTGGCCTTCTTAGTTATCCTCATTTTCGGTCGGATTGAGGTGGTGATTGAGAAGTGAAACGAGGGTTGTGTAACCGGTTACCCCATTACCTCTGCGATGAGCCAGCCGACCGGCGGATGCTCCGCACCAGATTTCCATTTCTCGTAGGCCCTGTCCCACCGCTCCAGAAGTTCGGCGCGCTTTTTCCCATCTTTTATCTGCTCCACATATTCCCGTGGGATGTAGGCTAAGTAGTGCGGCAGGCTCGGCTCAAAGGTTCCGCTTTCGATTATCTCTCCACCGGCCGTTTCCACCAGCTTCTTCAGCCTTTCCAGCGGGGGATAGTGCAGGTCGTCCTTCCCGCCAAACAGAGCTTCAAAAATTCCCTCACGCAGGTTGTAGAGCTCAAGGTGTGCCCTTTGCCTCTCGTTGTTCGCTATAGGAAGACTCTCCGCTATGAAAACCATGTTTGCCACGCGGAGCATCTCGGAGAAGACCCTAACCATCGTTTCCTCATTTTTCAGGCTTCTAACTCCATGAACGAGAACGGCTAAATCGAAGGCCTTAAACGGAAAAGGCAGTTCCTTCGCGTCCACCTTGAAGGGGATTATCCTATGCTTTAGGCCAGCTACGGAGGATATCTCCTCAAAGAAGCGCCACCTGCTCAGATCAACGGCAACGACCCTGCCGGTCTCGCCGACGAAGTAAGCCAGGGGGACTGTTGTTAATGCGTGCGCACCACACCCGATTTCAAGGACGTTCATTCCCCTCCTCAGCGGTGCGTGCTGGAGGACGCGGAAGCGTTCGAGTATCTCGATATGGAGCCAGTCTGGAGGGAGTGGGTACTCGTCCCGGGGCGGAATTTTTGAGAGGACGTTTTCTTTAAATGCTTCCTCAGTAAGAGCCATGGAAAACACCGAAAATGGTTAAAGCTCTTTTCTTTAAGGCGTTTTCGGAGAAAAAGTTTTATAAGTTAGGGTCGAGTTTATAATAGGTCGAAATCCGCTAGGTGTCTTTTTGCTTTTCCAGTAAAGCTCTATGAGGATGCATTTTTGTTTGTGTGTATAATCATGCAACTCCTTTACTCCGACTCTATTTCTCTCAGAAAGTCCAAATTTAAGTGGTATTAATTAAATTACTTTGCTAATTTTTCTATTTACTTTTACTAATAATAAAACTTATAAAGGAGTTCGCTCTAAAAATGAGTGCAAAACTACAGAGGAAGTGAACCATATGAAGTGGAAGCTGTTGTTTGCAGTCCTACTGGGACTGCTGATGGTCGGAACGACTGTGGGGAGTGCTCTGTCCGCTAAAGTAACGGGATCTTGCTTCGACTCAGTTGACATTGCTAGTTATGAAAACCAGAGATCGATAGCAAAGTTACATGACTTTCTCAATAACAATCTAAGCGTGCCTGTGAGTTATCTGGATCTTCTTACGATTCAGAGAATAACACCTGAAGACATCAAACAAGTCAAGGAACTAAAAACTCTGGGGTTAGCAACCTCAGAATCTAGCATACTAAGATTTATAAAAAAGATACAATTGATGGAGTTTGTAGCCTCAAGGAGTGGGGGCAATCCGGAAGTTATCATAAAACTAGCCCAATTCTTAGGAGATCGTGTAGTTCCAATTAAAAACCTCCTATCCAGCCAATGAGCGGAGATTACAACGATTTACTGTTGGATGTTGGAGGTGCTCACTTTTACCAAAACGATCCGGAGATGCCGTATTACGTTATGATATGGGGAAATTATTTATGGAAAGAACTCGAGGGTACTCTTTATAGAGGATCTGATGATGTAGTCTACTACAAATGGGACGAGGCGGATGATTTAATATTGTTTAAAGACGTGTATGCCTCCCCAGAAATGAGAAGAGCAGGATCCGATCTCGGAACAATAGCATATTATACACCAGATAGTCTCCACTCTGGATACGTAAGACTATATTTTGTACCAAAAACTCCATCAGTGTCTGGAAGATGGACAAGAGTGTCAATGACCTATGTTCATACCTACGGAATAGGGGGAGATCTTAGCGTTACTGTTGGATATAAGTATGTTAGTGTTAGTTATCAAACACATTTGGGAGATGAATGGGAAAAATCTGATTACGTATCGTTTAAAATAGACCCAGACGGAGTTCTAAAGGGGTGACTTGGAAATGAAAAAATCATTGTCTCCCTTTTTGTTCTTATCTTTCTTTTTATAACTTCTCAATGGATTACTGTTGAAAATCCCATCGAGACAAAAGTTCTTATCAACGGTAACTCCCCGTATGATACAGTTTATGTAACTCCCTCCCAAAATGAGTTTGAGGTCAATATAATTTCAAAGCTCAGCGGAACTTGTGAAATATGTGTAAACCCAATGAATGCCAGTATATCGCCTTCTTGTCTTAGGAAACAGGTTACACAAGGTAAAAATACTTTTAGATTTCTTCTCTCTCCTGAACAGAACATCACGAGACTGTTTATAGAGTACCAAGTCTCCTGTAATCTTACTAACTACCTGACAGAGATATCAATTCTTCAAGATGAGCTATTGACCCCCGGTGTTAGATGGGAAAAAGATAGGTGACCTCTTCTCCGCCCTGAAGGGTAAAGGTTTCAGAAGAAAAATAAAATTTCACTCCACGAACACCGCCGGCTTCATTGGCATCGCGGCCTTTTTCTTTCCGCCCTTGTCCTCCTCTGGGTTGATGATTATCTCCAAGCCAAGCTCCTTCTCGATGAAGTCCTTGGCTTCTCTCAGGGCCTTTTCCTCGTCGATGCGCTTGATCTCAAAGGCTCTGTCCTTTATCAGGCGCTGTATCATCTTGCTTATCTCCTTGCCGTGCTTCCTCATCTCAGGGTCTTTCATGAGCTCGGACATGGCTGCCTTGAAGTCCCTCTTTTCAGCGACGGCCTCAGCAACGCGCCACTTCCACTCTGGAGCCGTGTAGATGTATGCCCTCTTTGCGTCCTCTATCTTTGCCACGCGGATTATCTCCTTGATGTCCTCGATGAGGTTCTTGACGTACTCCTCCTCCAGTTCGATGGTCTCGTTCCACCAGGCCGGGTTCGGCTCAGGCCACTTCGCCAGGCTGACAAATCCCTCTCCTCCGAGCTTCTCCCAGAGCTCCTCGCTGATGTGCGGTGTGAACGGGGCCATGAGCCTGACCCATACGTCGGCGAGGGTTCTCAGCACGTAGCGCTTTGCCTCGTCGTCCCTTCCCTCGGTTCTCCTTAGATACCAGCGCAGGTCGTTCAGGACTGAATAAAACGCCCACTGCACGGCCGTTCTCGTTCTGAACTCCTCCAGGCCCTTGGTGGCTCCTTCAATGGCCTTGTTCAGGCGGTGCAGCATCCACCTGTCGATGTCCTTCAGCTCGACGCCCTCTTTGGCCTCATAGCTCGCGAACTCGCTCACTAGCTCGTAGAACCTCTCGACCTGCTTCCTGAGCTTGCCGACCTCCTTCCTGCGCCAGTCGAAGTCGCTGTCGTGTTCAGCCAAACCCATTATGTAGAGTCTCACAACGTCTGCGCCGTTCTCCTCGATGGCGTCGATGAAGTTCAGCACGTTGCCCTTGCTCTTGCTCATCTTCTGGCCCTCAAGCGTTCCGAAGCCGTTTACGGCTATGCCCCTCGGCCAGTGCCCCTTCCTGAATATCGCCACGTGGTTGAAGATGAAGAACGTCAGGTGGTTCGGGATTAAGTCTTTCGCCGAGCAGCGCCAGTCAAGCGGATACCAGTACTCGAACTCCTCCTTCATCTCGTGGATTATCTCTGCCGGAATGCCCGTTTTCTCAGCCAGCTCCTTCTCCCTCTCTTCGCTGAACTCCTCCCTGAACAGGTAGTCGAAGAACTCCCTGTCGAGCTTCTCAGGGTCGAGCCTGCCCTCTTCTCTCAGCTTGTTGATGTGCCTGCTTATGGTGTAGTAGGCCATGTAGATGGTCGAGTCGCTCAGGCTCTCGATTACCCACTCCGGATCCCATGGAAGTGGTGTTCCAAGACCAACTTTCCTCGCGCAGGCCTTCTTGTCGAGCCAGTCTATTACCGCCTCGAACTGTGTGCGCCTGCTCTCTGGGTAAATCGTCATGTTGGCTAGAGCTTCCCTCGCCTTTTCCTTCCACTCGGGGTTTCCGTAGTCGATGAACCACTGGTCGTGGATTATCTTGATGACCGCCTGGTTGCCGAACCTTGAAATGACCGGCTTCTCGGCGAACTCGTACATTATCTCGGCGATGCCCTTCTCCTGGAGCTCCTTCGCTATTAGGTCCTTAACCTCCTGAACGGGCTTGCCTGCGTAGGGCTCAATCTTGAAGACTCCCTTGTGGTACTCTGCCTTGTAGATGTTCTTGGTGGCTTCCTCGAGCTTTTCCTCGTCCTTCTGGCTCTTTACACCGAGCTTCTCAACTTCCTCAACCGCCGGGAACTCGCCGTAGCCCTCAAGCTTTATCAGCGAGATGTAGCTTATCTCCTCAACCACACGCGGGTCGATGTCGTACTTCAGCAGTATCTCGGTTTCCTTCTTTAAATCCTCTAAAGCCACGTGGTCGAAGGGAGCATGAGCAGGAACGCTCATAACAACTCCGGTCGCGTTGTCAGGGTCAACGAACTCAGCCGGCAGGATTATGACCTCGTCGCCCGTTACGGGGTTCTTCACGTACTTACCAATGAGTCTCTCGCCCTTGAACTCCTCGATGACCTCAATTTCCCTGTCCTGGAAGGAGAGCTTGTAAGCTGCCTCCTTGCTGATTATCCAGGTCTCTTCCCTATCGCCGCGCCTGACCTTTGCTTTGACGTAGATCGCCTCTGGATTCAGCCACATGTTGGTTACGCCATAGACCGTCTCCGGCCTCAGCGTAGCGGCCGGCATGTATATTTCCTCGCCGTTCTCCTCCAGGATAAACTTGATGATGACGTACTCAAGTATCTGAACGTCCTCGCCCTCCATTATGTCGTGGTCGCCGAGCGGGGTGCCAACAACAGGGTCCCATCTAACCCTGTGGGCGCCCTTAACGACCAGCCCCATGTCTTTGAGCGTCCAGAACTGCCACTCTATGAATTTGCTGAAGGGCGGGAAGAGTGAAGTCGTGTGGAACTCCCTGCTCCAGTCAACGGAGAAGCCGGCCCTTATGAAGGTCTCCCTCGCGGCCTTCATGAAGTACTTGACTATCTCCTTTGGGTCCTCGAACTTCCACAGTATCTCCTCGGGCACCTTGTAGACGTCGCGGTAGATGTGGATGGTCTTTGGATCGCGGTTCTTTATGCGCTCAGCGATTCCGACTATCGGGGCTCCCGTGATGTGCCATGCCATGGGGAACAGCACGTTGTAGCCCTGCATTCTCTTAAAGCGCGCTATGACGTCGGGAATCGTATATGTTCTCGCGTGGCCAACGTGAAGATGGCCTGAGAGGTATGGAAAAGCGACTGTTATGTAGAACTTCTTCTCCTTGGGTTTGGCATTTCTATCGGGTTCAAAGACCCTATCTTCCATCCAGCGCTTCTGCCACTTCTCCTCAATGGCCTTGAAGTTAAGCTCAGCCATGCTCATACCTCCTCAAAGTTTTTCCAAAAGAGCTTGAACGGTAGTCCAGAATAGGGGGGTTATCGGGGAAATCAGTTATCGATGCGATTTGAACGGTGGAGAAGACACTCCCCCCTCATAGGCATCGCACCGAATAACGGTTTTGAGTATTTAAGGTTTTTGGACATTCAAAAGCGGACAGACTTTTTGTCCACTTTCAGCTCGGCATGGTAAATTATTTAAGCAAGTTGTAGCAAAGTATCCGCAGATTTTAGTTTCCCATCTAAACTTGTTTGGGTGATTGAGATATGCTGGGGAATCCTGAGTTAGTTTATGTTGATGACATTGAGGGTGGTCCCGTCATCGTGGTCAGAAAGTATGAGGATTATAAGTCCCTCTTAAATAAATACAAACCGGACGTTATGTATGCATCTGACAGATATTTCTACTTCTGGGACGGCAACAAGTTTTATGCACTCAGAAGGAGAGGATACAAGACGTTTAGGGATTTGGAGCTGTCGGTGAAGCTCGGGTTTTGGGATGCATCGGAAAATCTAAAATCTATTGAGTCCATTGGGGAGAAAGTTGATATCGACTATGGGAAGATAATAATACGCGGATATAACAAAGAGGGGAAACAGGTGACTCTGAAGTTTAACTCCGAAGGTGAATTGTTCTATTATGCAATGGACAGCGGATTTGAAGATTTTAATGAATTCGTGGACGCCCTGAAGCTTGGTTTCCTTGATGGTGAATCATTCAGAAAAGCCTTATCGGGAGGATTCGCAGGCGCATCCGAATATTTTGATGCAATTGAGGGAGGGTTCACTAGATTTGATGAGTACGACGAAGCTAGGCGGCTTAATATTCCCTCCAAGTGGGAATACGACCTATTTAAGGAACTCAGCCTGATAAAGGAAAAGTACTCTTTGAAAACGATAGAAGAGGCTCATCTCATTAAAATTATATGCGACATGCCTGTTGGTGAGAGGGCTTCACTTCTGTCTCTTTGGAATCGTCTGCATTCTGAAAGGACAAAGGTATTGAGGAGATACAACATATGGAATCGGAATACGAACTGGTATGGAGAACCGGAAATCCTGATCAGCCCAAAATCACTTGAGGAGTATCTGGTCTCGTCGAAGATTATACGGAAGTTTGGAAAGTACGATGAGAAAGCCAAGTTGTTTGTGCGTATTCTGCCGGGAGGATTTTTAAGTGAAGACGAATACAAAGATGCAACTTCTAGAGGGTACAGGAATAGGCGTGAATACTTAGATGCCCAGAAAAGAGGTTTCATTGGTTCCCTTAATAAGTTACGGTCTATCGAGCCCTTCACCATATTTGAAACAACCTACAAAGTTTCAGGAACTCCCAATTTAAACCTTGGTGAAGAGTGCAAGATAAAATCGGGGAGAATTGGTGAGTGGAAGAAGCTGACGCTTAAGGATCTAGGGATCTCAACCGAGGCTGAGCTTTATAGATATGCCGTTGATAACGGCTTTGAGTCATTTGGAGAGTTTTTTGAGTCCCTTAAACTTGGAACCCTGAAACGGGAGGAGTACCTTGCTGCTAAGAAGGGCAAGTTCAAGAGCATACTGGAGTTCTGGATTTCCAAAGGATTGGGTCATTCCAGGAGACAGGAATTGATACGGGAGATTTATGCTGATTATGAGGAGCTTAAGAAACTCAAGGAAACCTACAAACTTAGGACCTACGGAGATGCCTTGGTCTTTAGGTTGCTCCGTACGCTCCAGCAGAAGAAACGGAAGATTGACTTGGACAGCCTGTGGAGATGGCTAAAGGAGTGCGAGTACACATATTTTAGCAGGGAATCACTGTGGTATCACCTTGGTAGAAAAAGCAGGAATTACAGAACCTTCACCAGTAAGGAAGAGCTGGAAAAATACCTCATCACTCTGTTAAAGAGGCACGATGAACTCGGAACCTACGATCCTGAGAGCAAGTTGTTCGTACCGAAACTGCCCCCTGTCATTGTTGATGGAAGCAACGTGGCATGGGAAGGCAGGGATAAAAGGGGCGGGGAAAGGGCATTAGCAAAGAACATTGAACTCGTCGTCGAGAAGCTGAAGGAACTTGGGTACTCAGAAATATACGTCTTTGTGGATGCCAGTCTAAAGTATCAAGTGGAGGACAGGGGATTACTGGAGAAGCTGATTGTATCCAAGATTGTGAAGTTAATGCCTGCCGAAGTGCAGGCAGATGAGTACATAATAAAATACGCCCTTGACATTGACGCGTATATAATCTCCAACGATAGATACAAAGAATGGAGAAAGAAGAACCCGGACCTCGAAGAGTTCATCAAAACACATAGAGTTACTTTCACGATACACAAGGGAATCGTGCACTTTGACGGAAAGATTGAGGGTTTATGAGGGAGCTCACACGATTATCAGCTCCCTCGGTGCCTTCGTCAACCTTCTTCCCTTTCCGCCCTCAACGACCACATCGTCCTCTATTCTAACTCCCCCCAGGCCCGGCACGTAGATGCCCGGCTCTATCGTGAAGGTCATGCCGTTCTTGAGGATTACCTCGCCGTCCGGCCCGATGTATGGCTCCTCGTGGACGTCTAAGCCAAGTCCATGGCCAGTTCTGTGAGTGAAGTACTCGCCATAGCCCGCTTCCGCTATGTAGTTCCTTGCCGCTTTGTCAACCTCCTTCGCCTTTAGGCCCTCGCGGACGGTCTGGAAGGCGCCCTCCTGGGCGTTTTTGACGACCTCATAAATCTCCAGAAGCTTCTTGTCTGGCTTTCCTAACGCAATGGTCCTCGTTATGTCTGAGCAGTAGCCTTCCCACTTTGCGCCGTAGTCGAGGATAACGAGGTCTCCTTCCCCCAGTTTCCTCTCGCCGGGCGCGTGGTGGGGATTTGCCCCATTCTCACCGCTGGCAACTATTGGCTCGAAGGATATCCCGTCGGAGCGCTCCCTTATGAGGAGCTCAATTTTCAGGGCAAGGTCTTTCTCGCGCATTCCGATTAAGTCCATGCCGATTATCTCCTCGAAGACCTCATCGACGATCTTTGCCGCCTTCTCCATGAGCCTAATTTCCTCAGCGTCTTTTCTCATTCTAAGCTCGCGCATCAGAATGCTTAACGGATGGAACTCGAAGCTTCCAAGCTTGAGAATACCTATCAGCCAGTCTGCCCTCATCGTGTTCTCCACAAGGATCCTGCCAGATGATAGGTCGAGTTCCTTTAGGATTTCGGCGAGCTTCCCGTAGGGATTCTCTCCATCACGCCAGAAGGTAGCAGGGAAATCCCTGATGACGTTCTCGTAGAGGCTTGGCGCTAAAAGGTGGTACTCACCGTTCGAATTGACGGCTAGAACCGTTAGTCTCTCTCCCGCTTCGTGGATGTGCAGGCTCGTTAGGTAGTAGAGGTTCGTCCCCGGGCTTATCAGCGCTCCGTCGAAGGCTTTTTCCTTGAGCAGAGAAGTGAGCTTGTTGAGGCGCATGGTTTTCACCGCTTCGACTACTCCGCAACTTTTAAAAACCTAATCTCGAACTTCGCCCGACTAGGCGGGGCAAACCCGCGGGATGTTCCCGTAAGGGAGAACCACAAACGAGGAAGGAGGGAGCAAGATGGGAATGTACAAGTACATTAGGGAAGCCTGGAAGAGCCCGAAGAAGAGCTACGTCGGGCAGCTTCTCAAAAAGAGGATGATAAAGTGGCGCCGCGAGCCGGTCGTCGTTCGCGTTGAGAGGCCGACCAGGCTCGACAGGGCCAGGAGCCTCGGCTATCAGGCCAAGCAGGGCTACGTCATTGTTCGCGTTCGCGTCAGGCGCGGCGGAAGGAAGAGGCCCAGGTGGAAGGGTGGTAGGAAGCCCTCCAAGATGGGTATGGTCAAGTACTCACCCAAGAAGAGCCTTCAGTGGATTGCCGAGGAGAAGGCCGCTCGCAAGTTCCCGAACCTTGAGGTCCTCAACAGCTACTGGGTCGGCGAGGACGGAATGTACAAGTGGTTTGAGGTCATCATGGTCGACCCGCACCACCCGGTTATAAAGAGCGATCCGAAGATCGCCTGGATCGCCGGCAAGGCCCACAAGGGCAGGGTCTTCCGTGGCCTCACCAGCGCCGGCAGGAAGAGCCGCGGCCTGAGGAACAAGGGCAAGGGCGCCGAGAAGGTCAGGCCCAGTGTGAGGGCCAACAAGGGCAAGACCAAGTGATTCTGCCCTTTTGTTTCTATTCCTTCAGCTTTTTGTCCCCAGTCCAGGCGAACTTTTTAAACCCTTCATCGTTTCTCTTCTCTGGTGAGAAAAATGGCAAAGATAAAGGCACATCACGTCAGGCTGACCACCTTCATCCACGCGACTGAGGATGAGGACAAGGTTCTTGAGGCTATAGGCACCTTCATCCCGGAGGAGATTGACGACGATGACGTTCTCTTTGACATAGTGGAAACGCGGGGCTTCTTCGGCAACCCTATTAAAGTCGTGAACGTCGAGATAAAGCGGAGCAAGGCGGTTAGAAAGTTCATTGACTACTTCAAGGAGCTCCTGAGCGATCGGGATAAAACCTACCTCCTTGACCACCTTGACGAGAAGATTGACGAGGAAGGGACGCTCTATGTCCGCTTTAACAAGCAGAGGGCCTACCTCGGCGACGCGGAGGTTGATGAGGGAGAAGACGTCATCCAGGTCAGGATAAAGGTCAAAGCATTCCCGATGAGAAAGGACGCGGTGGTGAAAGCCGTCAAGGAGTGGCTGGAGGAATGACCCCCAAGCCTGAGGAAGCTTCCTTCTCCCGCGAGCACTGGGTTGAGATGGACGTAAGGAGTGAGGATGCCTACAAGCTGGCCAGTGGGTGGTTTGACGAGGTAGTTTTCACCAAAAGGCTCGTCCTGGAAAAGAGCCTCGACTTCGACGCTCTGAAGGCGGAAATCAAGGAGCTAAAAGAGAGGTACGGGAAGGTTGCCCTCCTCATCGTCACGAAAAAGCCGAGCCTAATAAGGGAAGTGAAGAGCCGCAACCTCAAGGTTCTCCTCTACGTCCAGGGCGGCGACATGAGGATCAACCGCTTCGCTCTAGAGGCCGGCGTTGATGCCCTTATAAGCCCGTGGCTCGGAAGGAAAGACCCCGGCTTCGACCACGTTCTAGCCAGGATAGCGGCCAAAAGGGATGTCGCCATAGGCTTTTCCCTATCACCCCTTCTCAGCGCTTCTCCCTACGAGAGGGCCCATACTCTGCGTTTCATGATGAAGGTCTGGCAGCTGGTGAACAAGTACGACGTCCCGCGCTTCCTCACAAGTTCAGCCGAGAATAGATGGGAAGTCCGCGGGCCGAGGGACTTAATGAGCCTCGGAATAGCGCTTGGCATGGAAATTCCCCAGGCCAAGGCAAGCTTGAACTTCTATCCAAGGATGATTTTGGGGAGGAAAAGCTAAACCTCCCCCCTCAAAGCTGGAAGCTCTTCTGGCTCGTAGTCCTCGAGCTTTCCGTCGAGGAAATCCTCGTAGCCCTTGAGGTCGAGCAGGCCGTGGCCGCTGAGGTTGAAGAGGATGACTTCTTCCTTACCTTCTTCCTTCGCCTTGAGGGCCCTGTCTATTGCAGCCTTGACCGCGTGGGCGCTCTCGGGTGCTGGGACTATGCCTTCCGTCTTGGCAAAGAGCCGGGCCGCCTCGAAGACCTCCGTCTGATGGTAGGCTACTGGCCTAACTATCCCGTGGTTTATCAGAATACTGAGCGTTGGAGCCAGGCCGTGGTACCTCAGGCCGCCAGCGTGTATCGGCGGGACGTAGTAGGTGTGGCCGAGGGTGTGCATCTTCATCTTCGGCGTTAGCCCTCCAGAGTCGCCGTAGTCGTAGGTGTAAACGCCGCGCGTCATGCTCGGTGCCGCCCTTGGCTCAACCGCTATGAACTCGTAGTCAGCTTTGCCGTCTAGTCTATCCTTGACGAAGGGATATGCCAGGCCTGCGAAGTTGCTTCCTCCCCCAACGCAGCCAATTATGACATCTGGATCCTCAAACTCCTTCATCTGCTCTTTGGCTTCTAGGCCTATGACCGTCTGGTGCATTAAAACGTGGTTGAGCACGCTTCCGAGGGCGTAGCGCGCTTTTTCGTCCCTTAGAACGTCCTCGATAGCTTCGCTTATCGCTATTCCCAAGCCACCTGGGTGGTTTGGGTCTTCGCTCAGGAACTTCCTTCCTATCTCGGTCCTGTCGCTTGGACTGGGATAGATTTCGGCACCGTAGAGACGCATTATAGTCTTCCTGTAGGGCTTCTGGTAAAAGCTGGCCCTAGCCATGTAAACACGAACGTTTATCCCCATTAGTGCCCCTGCCAGAGACAGGGCAGTTCCCCACTGGCCTGCACCTGTCTCTGTTACGAGCCTCTCGATGCCCTGCTTCT
Organism: Thermococcus onnurineus NA1; assembly: GCF_000018365.1. NCBI lineage: Archaea > Methanobacteriati > Methanobacteriota > Thermococci > Thermococcales > Thermococcaceae > Thermococcus > Thermococcus onnurineus. The sequence goes on from NC_011529.1 coordinate 122,926, forward strand.
TCGCGTAGTATGCCTGGGCCAATGCGGTGTTTATCTTGTGGCTGCCCGTTACGGTAGCCCCTTCGTATTTGAAGTATATCCTCGCCGGCGTTTCGAGGGCCTTTTCGAGATTCGTCGCCCTGAAGAGGGGCGTTGGACGGCCTATTTTAGCGTAGAGCTCACGAACTTTCTTTGGAATATCGATGTATCGCTCCATGCTCATTTCCTGCTTCACCAACTCAGATGCGAAGATGCGGAGCAGCTTCTCTGACTCCATGGGCTCGTCCGTCTCCGGGTCGAGGGGCGGTGCCAAAGGCTCCGGTAGGTCTGGCAGGATGTTGTACCACCTCTTTGGCATTTTGGAATCTGGCAGAACGGCTTTCATTCAAACCACCTCCTGATTTTTGGAAGAAGTCCCAAAGGTGAGGGAATAATGAGCGTGAGGACTAACCCAGAGCAGAAAGTTCCAGCTGGGTAGGAGTATAAGCTCAATCTTCTAGAACCTCCAAAAACGAGCCCCCCTATCAGTCAGGCCAAAAACGATCCCGCCCTTGAGCTGTTAGGCTAACCCGAACATTCAGGGGGACCTCAGAGACGCCAAAAACAATCACTCCTAGTCATCATGGTGCATCGGAGTTCAAAAGATTGTAATCCTTAAATGTTTTTCTTCAAATTGACTGGAGAAATGACGATTATTTCCATGAATATGTTGGGATTTTTGACATTTTTGCAAGCTCTGGGCTGCGAAGGGATGTTCTAGATACATGCCTGCCAAAACTTTTCGCCCGGGTTTGGATAGGATTGCCCCGTTTGGTATTGAGGCCAAATACATCTTGAAAGACCGTTCCATGGACGGGATGCATTTTCGCGTGAGGATCCAACCGCACTGATTGCGGCAAGGGCAATCGTAGCGGAAACTGTTATTAACCTCCCCTTACAATATCATATGATGCCTAATGCTCCGGCTTGAGGTCTACTGTGATGAAACCGAGGAAGAGCAAGTTTCCGCGGTTCTCGGTAAGTGGAACGTCCAGTTCTACGTGGAAGAGGTTAGGGGCAACGATAACCGCGTCCTCAAGTTCGTGGCCTTTGTCCCGGATTTCATCATAAACGACCTTGCAGACGAGCTCATGAAGGTCATCGACCTTAGAAAAGGGCACTCGGCGATAACGTGGTCACAGGTGAGTGGCAAGTCCGTCAAGTACGCCAACTCCCTCAAGTCGCTCAGGAAGTTCAAGCGCCGCTGGAGCCTTGCGGCTATAGAGAATCTCATAGAAGACGCCAATAACCAGGCAACGGTTGATCCGATCCAGCTCACCCTCGGCGCGGTCGCTTCCATAATAGCCCTCTTCGGATTGATAAACGACAGCATCGTGATGATAATCTCTGCCATGCTCCTTTCTCCTATCCTTGGCCCTCTCTACGGATTCTCTCTCAACGTCGTCATGGGTAGAGGGAGAGATGCCTTAGATGCCGTCTATTCCATCCTTAAGCTCTTGGTAGTAATATTTCTCTCTGCCGCCATCGTGACGCTCCTTCTCAAGCTGGCTGGAACTATGCCTCCTCAGCCAACCTATGAGATAGCGATTCGCGGAAATTCTGGCCTCGTTTACATCCTGCTGGCCGTTATACTCGGCTACGCGGGTATCGTGGCTATAGTCAGCAAGATACCCGAGATACTGGCTGGCGTTTCCATTGCTGCCGCCCTCGTCCCCCCAACGACGGTCATTGGAATATCCCTCGTCATGGGCTGGTGGGATGTTTTCAGCGGCTCGCTGATCCTAACTCTTGAGAATATCCTTGGCCTGCTGACCGGCTCGTTGCTCGGGCTGTATATCCTCAACGTCTCGCCGAGGAGCTACTATGAGAGGAGAGCGGCGAGACTCTACACAAAGAGGACCATGCTCGTCCTAGCGTTGATGATAACCCTGATAGTTCTCCTTGAACTTATGGTTCCGGGCTAAGCAACCTCGGTCTGCTCATAGACAGGTTCACCCTTCCTGTGCTTGACAAGCAGGCTGTAGAAGAACTCCTTCATTTCGGGACTCATGTCGTCATCGAGCAGCAAGTCTGCTCTGCCTCTGTAATCCTTCTCTGCCCTCGTTATGAGGAGAGCTATCTGCGGTGTGAGATGTTCGAGCAGGATTCTAACGAGCTCGGAATAGGCTTCCTCCTCCAGTTCCTCGTCGGCCTCTATGCCAAGGTAAACGGTGAAGCCCTTCATCTGGACAGCAAGGACAAACTCATTCTCACTCAACTCGAAGAACGAAAAGTTGTAGCTCTTGGATTCGACTCTCGCAAGCAGGACTCCCCGTATTGAGAGCGTAACAGGCTCATCCTCTATCTCGAACACAAGGTCCTTCGCAAGCTCCCTCTGCGCTATTGTGTAAAGCTTCTCTATCCTCATGATTTTCCATCATTATCTGGGGATAAAAGGGTTTCGCGTCACGTTTTTAACGATGAACTTCAAAAATATCACGGTGGTGTTATGAAGATCACGCGCTTCGGTGTCTCTGTTCCGGACGAGTTGCTCGAGAAGTTTGACAGAATCATAGAAGAGAAAGGCTACGTCAACAGGAGCGAGGCGATCAGGGATTTAATGAGGGACTTTATAGTTAGGCACGAGTGGGAGGAAGGGGACAGGGAAGTTGCTGGTACAATAACCATCGTATATAACCACGACGAAGCGGATGTTGTTAAAGAGCTTCTCGAACTCCAGCACGACTACGTTGATGAAATCGTTTCAAGCCTTCACGTTCACATGGATGAACACAACTGCCTCGAGGTTGTGGTCGTCAAGGGTAAGGCAGGAAGGATAAAGGAGATCGCCGAGAGGCTCATAAGTCTGAAAGGCGTTAAACACGGAAAGCTTGTGATGACGACCACTGGGAGGGAACTGGTGTGATTGAATCCCGGAGGGAATGGGTATGAGGCTGCTCGGTTTCCTGTCCTCAATCGTCGCTGCTCTATCCTTTGTTCTCCCATGGTTCCGGTTGCCCTGGGATGGACAAATAACGTTTCTTGGCATCCTCCGTGAGATCCTGGCAGGTTCCAATGGATTTGAAGGTGCATTCTGGTGGCTCAACCCTAACACTACGGGCACTATCTTTCTCTTCATAGCGTTCTTCGCGGGTATATTCATGATACTCATCGGGATACTCTTCGGGCTTCTCGGCGGCAGGCTTGGGCCGGGCATTGGAGTGGTTGGAATGCTTGTGTTTACCCTCACCGCGTGGCACATATACGGGCAGGGCTTCTTTGGAACGCTCGCTGAGGGATACGTAATAGCGCTACTGAGCTTCATCGTCGGCTTTGTCGCTGGTGGGGGGAGGAGTCTCTAGCCGATGACCTCGACTATATCGCCGTTCCCGGGGGGCAGGGTAGCCATGATGTCCTCTTCCTTAACTTTGTAGCCCCACTTCTCGAGGATGCGCCTGATCCTCTTCACGAGCTCGCTCTTCTTCAGTGAACCAGGTCTTATGATGATGTACTTATCCGTGTGGGCTTTTATTGCCTCCACCGGCGCACAGACAACGTAATTTTCGCCCTCGTGCTCGATGACACCAACGGCCAGCTTAAGTGGTAGACCGCGGAGCCAGTTCCTCTTTCCGTAGACCATGAATGCACCTTTGCCGAGATACTCTCCGCTAGGCGCCTGCTTTGTCACCTGGTTTGGATACGCCCAGTATGCATCGGCGCTGTAGAGCCCCTGGCTCCAGGCTTTGCTCATCGAAACGGCGAACTGACAGGCCTCGAAGATAGTCTTCTCTCCAGCCTTCTGACCATCTTTTATAACGACGTGCGGCGCTCCGTAAACGTCCGCGTGGCAGTAGAGATCGTTCTCGTCCATGTGTTTCTTTATCAGATTCTCGTTGGTACTCGCGTCCTTTCCTGCCAGAACGAGGAAGCCCTCACTCGACACGAACCAGCGGAACTTCTCGAACCACTTCTTCTTTCTGCGCTCTATTCTCTTTACCGCAAGTTCCTTTTTCATCTCCTCTTCTATGAGCTTCTCGATTTCATCCAGCTTTCTCTTAGTATCCTCGTAGGCCTTAAGTGCGCCTTCAAGTTTGTGCTTGGCCTTCTTGGCCTTCTCGTAGTAGAGCTCCGCGTTTTCGCCTATGCTCTTGTTGAGGTAGAGCCTGACCTTTTTCCCCTCGAGCTCTATCGTCACGGCCTTCTCCTTAGGGTCAATGGACTTTACCATAAGCGCCGCCTTGTTCCCTGCCTTCTTGCCTTCATCTATTCTCTTCTTGAATTCTTCCCAGCCGAGCCTTTCGGTTGCCTTCCTGAACTCATCCAGAAGCCTTTCGACCATCGTGAAGTTGGCGTATATCAAGTCGCCTATCTCCTGGTTGGCCTTCGCCTGCTCTTCGAAGCCCTTCAGCAGCTCCTCCTGCTTCTTAAGCGTCATGAGGAGCTGCCTCTTCTTGGCCTCGAGCTTCTTTGTCTGTTCAATCTTTGCCTTCTCGAGGGTTACCTTCCCGAAGTATTCATCCAGGGCCTCGCTGAAGGTGCTGAAATAGCGCTTTTCGAAGTTTTCATAAACCTTCAACTCTACCGGTACTACATCGTGCATGTTGCCGTCTTTGTAGACGATGTTTGGCTTCGGATCCTCGGTGAAGAGGGCCTTCATAGTCTCGAAAATCAGCTTGAGCTCCTCCTCGCTCAGCTCGCTCGCTTTTTTCTTCTTGTCCACCTCTGCCCGAAGAAGAATTTCCTCCGCGTATAGGCCGCCCATGTTGAGCTTTCTAGCCAATGCCCTGACGACTTCAACTTCTTCCTCCAGGATTAACTCCTTAAAGCGCTCCCACTCAACATCGAGCGGGTTCTCCCTTGCTGGCGGGAACTTGTATTCTGCCTTCGGCTTTATCGCCCTGTCCTTGAACTCTTCATAGCGTAAAGCGGCGACAATCCTGTTCTCTCCGTCAACGAGTATGATGTTTCCCCTCCTGAAGAGCTCGCCTATGAGCGTGTAATCGCCAACCCGTATCTTTACAATCCTATCGAAGTCGTGCTGCTCTATGGCATCGATGAAGCCGCCGCTGAGGTGCTTTCTCAGAAGCATCGTGAAGCTTGACGGCATTTTGGGGGCTTCCTTTACGTAAGTCGTGACGTGGAATCGCTTCCCTGCCTGAAGGATGAGATCTTGCCTGCCCTCCTTAGTGCGGAGCTTTATTCTTATCTCGTCGCCGTCGTGATATATCTTATCAACGCGAGAGCCGACCAACGATTGGAGCTCTCTCACGACATAGCGTATATCAACGCTGCTCATCTCCTCCTTCATTCTCTCACCCGTTGAGATTTCTCAGAGAAGTTTAAAGGGTTGCTGGCTGATTTCGTTTTCCAAACGAAAAATTAAAGGTTAAGGTTAAATAGTTGGCCGTACATAACACTCTAGGTGATATATAGTGAAAGGATATCTAACCTTTGTTCTCCACACCCACATCCCCTACGTGAGGAAGCACGGAAAATGGCCGTTCGGTGAGGAGTGGCTCTACGAGACTATGAGCGAGACCTATCTGCCCCTGCTTATGGAGTTTGAGAGGCTGAAGGCTAAAGGCGTGAAGTTCAGTCTGGTCATAAACGTCACACCGGTTCTCGCCGAGCAGCTGACCGATGACTATATCAAACATAGCTTTGAGGGGTACTTGACACACAAACTGAAAGCAACGGAGAAAGACCTGAGGAGTGGAAAGTACGACGAGAAAGCTGTAAGCTTCATGCTCGACCACTTCAGAAAAGTCCACTACTACTGGAAAGCTATCAATGGTGACATCATAGGGAAGCTCCGCGAGCTTCAAAAGGAGGGCTACATCGAGGTGATAACTTCAGCCGCGACCCACGGTTACTTGCCCCTGCTTGGCAGGGACGAGACCATACGTTCTCAGCTCGCCAACGGCATTTTAACCTATGAGAAGCACTTCGGCAGGAAGCCTAGGGGGATATGGTTGCCCGAATGCGCCTACAGGCCAGGGGGAGAATGGCCACTGCCCGGCGGAAAGAACGTGTGGAGACGGGGAATCGAGAAGTTTCTCGAGGAGTTAGGTCTGGAATACTTCTTCGTGGAGAGCAGCCTAATTGATGAGGGGCCCGTAACGAGGGAGTACGGTGAGGTGCCTCTGGCCGAGACGGAGAAGAGCACACTCCGGCCTTACTGGATCAAAGGAAGCAACATTGCGATCTTCGCCAGAAACCGCGAGGCTGGCCACCGGGTCTGGAGTGCCCACTTCGGCTACCCCGGTGACTTCTGGTACAGGGAGTTCCACAAGAAGGCCGAGGAGAGTGGCGGCCAATACTGGCGGGTAACGGGTAGGGACGTTGGCCTCGATGATAAGGAGTCCTACGACCCTGACAAGGCTATGGAGCGTGTTGAGGAACATGCGAGACACTTCGTTTCGCTGATTGAGCGCCTCCTGGCGGAGCATGAGGAGAATTTCGGTGAGAAGGGGATAATCGTCTCGCCGTATGACACTGAGCTCTTCGGCCACTGGTGGTTTGAGGGGGTTAAATGGCTTGGAAGGGTTCTTGAGCTCATGGCAGAGTGCGAGATAAGGACGACGACGCTTTCAGAGTTTCTCGATAGCTACTCCGGTGAGAGGCACGAGATAGAACTCCCCGAGGGTTCCTGGGGCAAAAATGCGGATCACTCGATATGGTGGAACGAGGAGACGGAATGGACCTGGGAGTACGTGTATTCAGCGGAGGACAGGATGGTGGAGCTGGCGACTAAATACTATGGTAAAGACCGGCTAGCTGACAGAATTCTGGAGCAACTCGCAAGGGAACTCCTCATCTTGGAGGCGAGCGACTGGCAGTTCCTCATCACTACGGGTCAGGCGAAGGAGTACGGTAAGAGAAGGATCCTCCTCCACGTAAGTGACTTCCACAGGCTAGCCAATGAGCTTGAGATGTACATGGAGACCAGACAGTTTAACTTCAAGCTTCTCGAGGAGCTCGAAGAGCGCGACAATCTATTCAGATCCATTATCGTTGCTCACTACTTGAGCGGGAATCCTCCTGGGGTTCCGGAATACGTTGAGCCACCTGAGGTTCCGCCTGAGAAGATGGAGGAAAAACCCGAAAAACTCGTCAAGATGGAAGAGTAAAGTGCCTATGCGACGGAGGTTGCCGAAACCTTCGCCCGGAAGCCCAAAAGAGGGACTGAGAGCCGCAGTGCTATCCGGGAAAGAGGGAAAAGCTGTCCTCAAAAGGCGAAGCAGATCCGCGAGAGAACAAGAAAACTATCAGAAAGCCCAAAAGTAACCTGCTTAAGATAATGAATATCTGCCAAAAGCATGGCTAAGATACTGCCTCGAGGAGCTGGCGAAGAAAACCCTCATCCCCATCAAGCGCCTGAAGGAGTTCGTGGATCAGATTGAGTAAAACCAGCTTTTTGCTCTTATTCTTTGCTCTTCCAAAAGGCTTTTTTGGAGTTTCTTCGAAGTACTATTGTGATAGCCATGAAAAAAATCGAAGCAATTATCCGGAATGAAGATTTTGAGAACGTCAAGAAGGCCCTGAAGAGTGCCGGTATTATCCCGATGACGGTCTACCCCGTCCAGGGCAGGGGCGTTCAGGGTGGTGTTCCCCCATATGATCTTCTGCCCAAGGTGAAGATCGAGCTCGTCGTGAAGGACGAGGACGTTGAGCGAGTCATAGAGATTGTTGCTAGAAACGCTAGGCGGGGCATTCCCGGAGACGGAAAGATATTTGTTCTGCCCGTTTATGATGCCATTAGGATAAGAACAGGGGAGAGGGGCAACGAGGCCCTATATTAAAGGAACGCGTGCCTGTGCTTGTAGAGGGCGTAGCTCGCGTAGCCAAGCAGAATCAAGCTGGCCGCTCCCGCGAGCAATATTATGGCTGCTATAGCCTGAGCGAAGGCAAGGCTCTTGCCGAGCTCTTGAGCTATCCTCATGAGCTCTTCCTGGTTAGTCAGTGCGTATATCCCATACCTTATCGAAAACGCTCCCATGACCATTGGTATGGGCATAACAGCAAAGGCGAGCATGAGTCCGAGATTTCCTCTCTTCCTCATACTAAGCATTGCTAAGAGTGTTGGAATTATCAATATAAGGGCTGTCACGGCGTAAACCGGTCCAAAAATTCCTGAGACAATGTAGAACGGGATCATCCCAAATAAGAACGCCCGATAGGCTCTGTGGAGAACCTTAACTTCCCCAGCGAAGTCGTAGGGAGCGGCCTTTGAGTACTTGTTGAGGACCACAATGTCTTTCATGTATTCCTTTTCCCCCATCTTTTCGAGGTATCTGTCGGTGGTGTTGTTCTTGATCTTGACAGCCCTTTTGAGGAAGAAGTTGGCAAGCTCCTGATTGTCCACGGCAACGTTCTCCGACAGTTCCATGAAGTTTCTCCTCGCCTCTTCGAGGAGCTTTAGGGCTTTCTGCTTATTCTTATCTGAGAGCTTGGTAAGGGAGTTAATTTTTTTCTCAATATCCTCAATGGTCTGCGCTACATCTCGCAGAATCTCTTGGCTTTTCATAAAAGCACCTCCAAAAGATAAAATAAAAGGGAGCTTTAAGCCTTTTGCTCCTTTTCGGCACGAAGTAGCTTTGTAATGCTCCAGTACATCAGGGTAAATATTGAACCCCACGCAAATATTAGGAATACCAGAGCGCCTGTGTCCATTTTCATCACCTCAGAGTTTTATGAGCACCTCGTTCTTTGCGAGCTCTTCGCCGTACTTCTTCTTGATGGCCAGGTAAGCCTCGATAGCACCGATGACGAGGATTATGATGATAACTATCCTAGCCCTAATGATGAGGCTGATGATTTCTGGGGTGTAGTCGTAGCCGAGAACCTGAGTGACGTAGGCCTCTGAGACGCTGAAGGCTCCTTTCTTGATGTAGTCAAGGGTGTTGCCACCGAGGAGGAACAGCATGAACAGCGGCGCTATTATGGTCATTATTGGCCTGTACCACTCTGGAACTTTAATGTAAGCACCCTTGTGGAGCTCCTCCCAGAAGTTGTCGGGCTTGAAGAGCCAAACTGCAACTATGATGTCGAAGAGACCAAGCAGCACGAGGAAGTAGGAACCAACCCACATGTCGAGCTCGCTGAGGTACGCTAGGGTGCTGTCAAGGGCAACTGGCAGTCCAAGCAGGAACAGGAATATGAACACTAGCCAGGTGCCAACCTTCCTCTCAATGTGAATGTCCTCCTCGAGCATGGCGACGAGGTAGTTGTAGGTGGCTATAGCTGAAGTGAATCCCGCGAACCAGAGCAGGAGGAACCACATGGCACCGAATATCTGACCTGCCGGCATGTTGGCGAAGACGTTCGGAAGGGCCATGTATGCGAGACCGACACCACCCTTGACGGCCTGCTCTGGACCGAGGTAGGCGAAGGCTATCGGGATGGCGAGAGAACCACCGAGGATGACCTCTGCGAACTCGTTGAGTGAAACTGTGGCGAGACCTGAGAGGGCAACGTCGTCCTCAGGACCGAGGTAGCTTGCGTAGTTGTGTATGATACCCATACCGAGGGACAGTGTGAAGAATATCTGTCCCGCCGCTGCCAGGCTTATCCTGAAGAAGTTCTGGCTGAGTGTCTGAAAGTCAGGCTTCCAGATGTACTCGAGACCCTTGATGGCGCTCCACTCTGGCTTTACGGGTGAGCCAAGGGTCAGTGCCCTGAGAACCAGGAGTACAGCGAACACGTACAGGAGGGGCATCATGACTTTAACCCAGCGCTCGATACCTTTGCTAACTCCCTGCCCAACTGCTATTCCAAGGAAGAGCATCGTCAGTCCCCAGAAGAATATCACTGCCTTGGTGTTGGCGACATAGTCAAGGAAGAACTGCACTGTATCCTTGCCGAAGTAGGCTCCGGTTAGGCTGTAGTAGGTGTAAGCCGCGGACCAGCCTATGACCTGATAGTAGTATGAGCTGAGCAGGGAAGCGACCGAGAAGGCCAGCATTCCACCGATGATACCGAAGATCATGGCTGTCCTTGGCTTGAGGCTCTCCCTGGCCATGAGGTAGAACATTGGTCCGATTGTACCGTGTCCGTATTTACCACCGTAGCGACCGGTGGTCCACTCAATCCACATCACAGGGATTCCCAGGAACACCAACGCTATGAAGTACGGTATCATGAATGCGCCGCCACCGTTGCTAGCGAGCTGGTATGGGAACCTCCAGAAGTTTCCAAGACCTATGGCATTTCCGGCCATGGCTAAAATTAAACCAATCTTGGTTGCCCACTGATCCCTCTGTTCCACATTATTCACCCCCGTTCTTAAATGCGTGGGTAACGAAACCCCGTGTACTATAACGGGGCATTATGTATGGGCTCTTGCATTCTATAAAAAGCTTTCTAATGCCTCTTTTCGATAAAAGACGATTTACTTGGCCACAAAATGGTTGAAATTCTTTTCTTGTCATTTTGTTAGTACGTCAAAATAACGTAAGTAGATATCTGACATTATGACAATAGTTCCCCAATTTAAGGATGCTAATGACAAAGAATATCCCAAGACCTAAGGCAAAGATTTAACTTGTGGTCAACAATAAATAGGGAGGGGTCGATGATTGGAACGAGAGTGAGCTGAGGCATGATGACCGACTTCTCGCTGAGACCCCCTCAGTTTAACCTCATTTCATTCGTTTTTATTCAGCGCTGCTTTATTATGTTCGTTAATGTATAAAAAATCTTGGATGTACAGCCCTGTTTTTGCCTTAAAATTTCGGTAGATTTTTTCTTTTGGCCGAAAATTTCCGTATATAACTTTTTGTTTGAAATTAACCGTTCTCCTGCCTCCTTTAGCGAAAGGTTTATATATGCAAACGTCTAACTGGGTATCGCAAATTACCGAAACCCGAGGTGGGAAAAATGGTCGAGATTGACCCATTTGAGATGGCCGTTAAGCAGCTTGAGAGGGCTGCCCAGTTTATGGACATAAGTGAAGAGGCTCTTGAGTTCCTTAAGAGGCCCCAGAGGATTCTTGAGGTCAGCATCCCCGTCGAGATGGATGATGGTTCTGTTAAGGTTTTCACCGGTTTCCGTGTCCAGTACAACTGGGCACGCGGCCCGACTAAGGGTGGTATAAGGTGGCACCCTGAGGAGACCCTCAGCACCGTCAAGGCCCTTGCCGCCTGGATGACCTGGAAGACCGCCGTTATGGACCTCCCGTACGGCGGCGGTAAGGGTGGTATCATCTGCAACCCGAAGGAGCTCTCTGACAGAGAGAAGGAGAGGCTCGCCAGGGGATACATAAGGGCTATCTACGACATTATCAGCCCGTACACTGACGTTCCTGCCCCTGACGTTTACACCAACCCACAGATTATGGCCTGGATGATGGACGAGTACGAGGCTATCAGCAGGAGGAAGGTTCCAAGCTTTGGTATCATCACCGGTAAGCCGCCTGGAGTCGGTGGTATTGTTGCCAGGATGGATGCCACCGCCAGGGGCGCTGCCTTTACCGTCAGGGAAGCAGCTAAGGCCCTCGGCATGGATCTCAAGGACAAGACCATCGCCATCCAGGGCTACGGTAACGCCGGTTACTACATGGCCAAGATTATGAGCGAGGAGTTCGGTATGAAGGTCGTCGCCGTCAGCGACAGCAGGGGTGGCATTTACAACCCGGACGGACTCAACGCCGACGAGGTTCTCGAGTGGAAGAAGAAGAACGGCAGCGTTAAGGACTTCCCAGGTGCCCAGAACATCACCAACGAGGAGCTCCTCGAGCTCGAGGTCGATGTCCTCGCCCCGAGCGCCATCGAGGGCGTTATCACCAAGGACAACGCCGACAAGATCAAGGCCAAGATCATTGCTGAGCTCGCCAACGGCCCGACCACCCCGGAGGCCGACGAGATCCTCCACGAGAAGGGTGTCCTTGTCATACCGGACTTCCTCTGTAACGCCGGTGGTGTCACTGTCAGCTACTTCGAGTGGGTCCAGAACATAACTGGAGACTACTGGGACCTTGAGACCACCAGGGCTAAGCTCGACAAGAAGATGACCAAGGCATTCTGGGACGTTTACAACACCCACAAGGAGAAGAACATCAACATGCGTGACGCCGCCTACGTCGTCGCTGTCCAGAGGGTCTACGACGCCATGAAGTGGCGCGGATGGGTGAAGAAGTGATCCTTCTCTCTTTTCTTACACCTTTACCAGCTTCTGGCCTTCTTTCCATCACGTAAACCTGCTGGCATTTTTCGCTAATGATAAAAAGAGGAGATTGTCCCCGAGGCAGCTAGGGACAGAAATGGGGACTATGGGTTTACCTTCCGTCTCTTAACCGCTTTATTGGCCCTGTCAGTATCTGACCCTCTCTTATTAACCCCTCCGGCCTGTAGTAGATTATCAATAGGGCTAAAACACCAAATAGAATGTATTCTAGCCATACTGGCTCAAAGGGTATGTGTAGTAGCTGTACCAGCTGGAACTTGTAAGTCTCTATTAGAACTTTCAGCGTCACAAAGATAGCTGTTCCAAGGAGAACTCCTCTGTTATTGCCCCTTCCCCCTAGGAGTATCATGATGAATGGGTAGAACGCCCACTCAATCCTAGTGAATGCGCTACTTATCAGGTTAAGAGCATGGAAGCCATAGAGGACTCCGCCGAGAGCTGCTATTCCCGAGCCAATAATTGAGGCTTTAATCCTAATCCTCATAACGTCCCGACCGAAAGCCTTCACAACTTCCTCGTTCTCCCTGTGGGCCTTCAACAGTCTTCCAAAGGGTGTGTTGAGAAGTTTCTCAGCGAATATGAATACCAGTACCATTACCAGGAGAACAAGCCCTATGAATACCCACTCCCTGTTGCTTCCCGACAAAAAGGCTAGTGGGTCTGGAACCGCTGTTCCATAGTACCCGCCCATTAAAGATGGAGTGTAGTAGGCCAGCAGAAACGTTACCTCACCTATGGCCAAGAGCGTCATTCCGAGGTAATCCCCCTTGAGCCTAGCGCTCGGTAGTATGAAGAGGGCACCCAAGAGGGCCCCGAACAGGAAAGCCAATGTTAGAGAGCCAAAGAAATAAACCAGTCCATAGATGGGGTGGACTGCGAAGAGGCTGTTGGCTTTGAAGACGAGATCGGTGGTTCCAGTTATAAGATCGCCGTCGATTCTGAGCATAGCCATGAGGATACGATTTACAGCTCCACCAAGCATAATCGCCCCTATAAGGACGGCGAAGTGCCTTCCGAAGTTTGGTATTCCTGTGTAACCGTACTCAATGTTCAGGCTTATGTTTACTACCGCATATATCCCAATCCAGACGAGTATGAGCTGGAGCAGTTCCATGATCATCTCATCAACCTCCTCCAGACCTTTGTGCCGGTAATCCCCTCGGGCATCAGAAGTAGTACGGCTATCATTATCATGAGAGAAACCACCTTTCCGTAGACGAGAATCCCAGTCCCGAGAACGTCTGAGAGACCGAAGGTAACAAGTGACTCGGAAAGGCCTATTATGTACCCGCCAATGAGACCACCGCTGATGTTCTTTAGTCCACCGACTATACTGGCCGCGAAGACTGACACTATTATAAAGCCTCCAGTTCCGGGTACTGTCTCCTGAAGGAAGGGCAAGACTGCACCAACCATGCCCGCCAGTGCCGCCGCCAGAAACCAGGAAAACAGCCTCGTCCTCTCGACGTCTATCCCCATTGCTTCGGCTAGGGCAGGGTTTTCCATCGACGCCCTTAGAGCGGTTCCGAACTTGGTGCGGTACAGCAGGATGTAGAGTGCGACGAGCGTCGCAACTACAAGGAGGCTGGAAACGACTAACCTGCCGGGAATTCCTGACACAGCAAAGTCAGCGTTCGTAAAGACAAATTTGCTAGCGTTTCTCTTGAATGCAGAACTTATGACGTCTGAATAGGCACCGAGTAGGCCGTATAGGATAATGTCCACCGCCAGTGTGGCCATCATCAGCATATCAACCGAAGCACCTTTTCGGATTAAGGGCTTCAGCGTGAGCAGGTAGACAGCTATACCAAATAGACCTCCTGTAATAGGAGCCGGAATGAGAGCCAAGTAGGGGTTGAGCCCGAGCCCTACGTAGAGCGTGTACGCTAGATACGAACCTATCACCGCGAAGGAACCGTGGGCAAAGTTTGGAACTCCAGTGGTTATGTAGGTGAGCGTGAGCCCTAGGGCCAAGAGGGCCAACAGGTTGGCGTAGGTCAGCGCACCTTCAAGAACACCCATCGACATCACCCGCCTCAAGCTTTTCCGTCTTTTCCCCAACGATTTCAACGTCCTCAATTATGCCGAGGAAGTGTCTCTGGAATTTATCATCCGTTATAAGCCTAACTGGGTCTCCCTCGTAGAAGACCCTACCACTAACGAGCATGTACCCCTTGTCACTTATCTCCAGGGCCTTCTTTGCGTTCTGCTCTACGAGAAGGACCGTAAGCCCGTGATCGTCCCTCATCTCCACTATCTTTCCGAATATTACGTCGGCAAGCTTGGGAGCGAGCTGGGCAGTCGGTTCGTCGAGGAGTAAAAGTTCACTGTTTCTAATTAATGCAGTCGCCATGGCCAGGAATTGCCTCTGACCACCACTTAGGTTCCCGGCCTTTCTCTTCAACAGGTTTTTTATCTCCGGAAACACCGAGAGAGCAAGCTCTAGCCTGTCTTTGAATTCTTCTTCAGAGAGTATGTAGCCGGCCATCCTGAGGTTCTCCATGACGGTTAGATTAGCGAACACGTTGTTGGTCTGGGGCAGGTATGCCATTCCCATCCTTGTTCTTTTAAAGGGGGGTAGTTTCGTGACGTCGGTGCCTTTAAACAGTATCCTCCCAGAGTAGACCGTCGTCAGCCCGAAGACCGTTTTCAGGAATGTTGACTTTCCGGAGCCATTGGGGCCAACTATCGTGGTGATCTTTCCCTTTTCTGCCTCGATACTCACGTCAAAGAGTATCTGGAGCTTTCCATAGCCGGCGTTAACTTTTTCTGTCTTCAGCATGTCTAACCCCCCATGTATATCTCGGCCACGCGAGGATCGTTCACAACCCTTTCAATACCCACTCTGCCCTTGCCCTCGGTGAGAACCTTGCCGTTGAACATTACATAGAGGTGGTCTACGTATCCTAGGACTATGTCGAGCCTGTGCTCTATGAGGAGCACGGTTATCCCTTGCTCCTTTAAGCTGACAAGCTTCTGGAGTATGTCGTGGGCAAGGGACGGTGCAACTCCTGCAACGGGCTCGTCCATGACTATCAACTCGGGCTCAGTCATCAAGGCCCTCCCGATCTCGAGGAGCTTCATTTGACCACCACTTAGGCTCCCTGCTGGTCTGTCCCAGAGATGGTCAAGCTTAAGGAACTTCAAGAGCTCCCACGCACGTTCTACGTACTCCTCTTCCGTCTCTAACCACTGACTTTTTCTGAGGGCTGAGATGACTCCCTCACCAGGGTGGACATTGGCTATGAGCATGTTCTCGAGGACAGTGAGTGATTTAAGTAGCTGGGGAGTCTGAAAAGTCCTGACGATACCTTGGCGATACACTTCGTTGGGAGGCATGTTGGTTATGTCTTCTCCTTTGAAGAGAACCCTGCCACTATCAGCCTTCAAAAAGCCCGTTATCACGTTTATCAGCGTGGATTTCCCTGAACCGTTGGGACCTATTATGAGTGTCAGGGTTCTCTCATCCACCTTAATACTCACTCCATCAACGGCCCTTAACCCACCAAACGTTTTGACAAGATTTTCAGTTCTCAGTATAGTTCCACCCATCTAGACCCCCCGATGGACTTCGATAAAACAAAACAGAGGGAGAGGCTTTAGTGCCACTCAACCTCTCCGGTCGAGGACTTCCAGAGCCCGACCATCTCCCAGCTTCCATCCTTAACAGCCCATATGGCATAGTCGCCACTAGCCCTGTCGTTCCATTCGTCGAGCTCTATGTCGCCGGTTACTGATGAAACGCTAAGTTCTCCAGAGCTGTATTTTGACAGTATTTCCTTTATTTTCTCGACCATCAAGTCAGGATCGTAGGTTCCATTCTCTTTCAAGACCTCGGCATAGGAGAGAGCAGCAACCCAGGCCGCGTCGTAGGCTATGAGGGCATACTCACTGGGCTCTATTCCGAACTTCTCTTTGAACCTCTCGATAAGCTTCTTTCCTGCATCGCTCTGGGCGTAGAACTGGGTGGAGAACAAGGCAACCTTTGAGGCCTTGTCTCCTGCCTCCTCAACTATCTTGTCGCTGAGCACGTTTCCGTCCGAGCCAAACCACTTGACGCTAAGCAGTTCTGAATCGTCAGGAATCTGGGAGAGAAGCGTCGCTATCTCGTCAAACCCGATGACCCACACTGCCACTTGGTCAGCCGAGTACTTAGATAATAGAGAATTAATTCCATCCTCTGCCTTTGAGATGTACGGTGACCAGTCTGTTGGTTCTGGATTGCTGGGATAGCTTATGTCCTCGGCGATCTCGATATCACCCTTAATCTGTTCGATCGTCGCATCGTGCAGTCCTTTACCCCAAGCGTCTCCACGGTAGAGGATCACGAGCCCCTTGATTCCCTTGCTTTTCAGCTCTGCCGCTATAGCCTCGCTCTGGAATAAGTCTGTTGGAACGAAGCGGAACACGTACTTTTTCTCCTCGGGACTTGCGAATCCAATGAACTTTGGTGGCGCGGTCGATGCCTCGGAGATAACCACAATCTTGTGGGCAGCCACGTAGCTCCTCATGTTCTTAAGCTCACCGCTTGATGTGGGTCCAATTATCACCTTAATACCCTGGGCATCGAGAGTCTGGACTTTTTCCAATGCAACTTTGGGATCAGTCCTCGTGTCTTCAAAGTAAATTTCGACCTTAAAATTCATATTGTTCTCGGAAAAGTACCTGTTTATGTCCTCCTGAGCCAGCTCAAGGGCGTTCTTTATCTTCTTTCCGTCCGATGCTATCGGTCCTGACAAGTCAAGCAGGGCACCGAGTTTGATTATCTGAACCGAAGAGCTGCTAGACTGTTGGCTGGACTGGCTTAGAGACTGGGAAGATCCTCCTATACAGCCCGCTGCAATTACCAGCAGGCTCACCAAGAGGAGTGCTGCCAACTTCTTCATGGTGATCCCTCCTGAATTTTTCTCCGCCTATCAAGTTTACCAAGGTTAAATGTTTATCGAAGGTTTTTTTGAATCTATGACAAAATTCCTAATATTTTGCGACCATGCATATTAGGATCGTGCACATTCCTTAAAAAATGATTGACATTCTGTCAACATGTATAATTATAATTTGACTATAAATCAGAATAAATTAAATGTCGTTGTCCAAATGGGTGCACACTGTCGGCATAATCAGAAAAACATGGGGGATGGAATACTTGTATTCATGCCTTAGCCCAGTATTCTTTCTCTTCGACCATTGCCCTTATCATCTCGTCTTCGTCCTTGAACATGGTTCTTCTCGATGGATTCTGCATGCCGTAGAACTCCATGAAGGGGCTTGGCCTCCTCTCGAACGGGTAGTAAAGGTATATTGCAGCAAGCGTCCGATAGGCCTCTGCCATTTCACTGATTACTCCCGCTGAGACACCTTCAGCGTAATGATAGACGGCTATAGCTTTGCTGACATCGACCAAGTTGAAGTCCCTCTCCACAAGCTGTCTTCTTAGGATGTCGGTAGCCTGCTCTATGTCTTCCCTGTCAAGCTCCTCAACCTCTTCGCCGTCGAGTAGGTGTTTGATTTTGATCCTCTTAATCGAGGGATCTTTGTTCACCTGGTTATCATACTCGGCAACGACCCACCAGTCGTCGAGGGCGCCAGGGTCAAGGACTGTGAAGTGCTCGCTCAGCTTGTCGTAGAAGTCCCTGACGCGGTGGTAGTACTCATCCTCGTGGCCCGTCATCGGGTAACTGAGATAGATTATGGGCTTCTCGTTCTCCCTGAAAATCAAGTTGAGGAAGACCTCATGTGGATGCCTTATGCCGAACTGGAGGACGTAGCGGACTTCAAGGCCTTCTTTCTTCAGCTCGTGGACGAGGGTCTTCACGTGGTTTATGGCATCCTCACGCCACATGACGAGAGTCGTGAGCTTTATGTTCTCGGGGTCTTTGCCGAAGCGCTCGAACCACTCAGGGTCGTTTATTATCCTCCTCCTGACGGAGAGAACGTCGTCGAGGACTATTATAACGCGGTTCGGCTTCAGGAGCTTGAGGTTGCTGGTAGTAAAGCCTATAACACTTCCGCTTCCCCATCGGAAGAGGCTAGGAGTTGAGACAAGGTGGTACTTCTTATCGCTCTCATCTATCTCCTTTCTTATTCTATTGAATGCCTCGTCCCTTATCTCGTTCATCAGATCTTGGTGACTTATTGCGAAATCCAAAACGTTCTTCCGGGTTATTTTAACGCCCAGTTCTTTACCGACTTCCCTTATGTAGTCGAAGACGTGGTAGTATGTGTAGCTCTCTCCGTTTGCAATCTTGAGGGCCTCGGTTATATACTCGTCTCTGCCGTTGAGAGGGGGGCCTGTTAAGAGTATTACCTCCTTCATTCTACCACCCTAGAAGTCCCCTTAGGACGAAACCTTTAAATACTATTCCCCTAAACCGCACTTGTAGAAGTTCTTCTATTCTAAAAGCATACCAGCAGGGGTGTTGTAATTGGCTGAAAAGCTAAAGGGAACGACTACGGTCGGCATTGTATGTAAGGACGGTGTTGTCCTAGCGGCGGACAGGAGAGCATCGCTCGGCAACATGGTGCTGTCAAAGGAAGTCACTAAGGTGTTTCAGATAGACGACCATCTGGCTCTAGCTGGAGCTGGGAGCGTCGGGGACATTCTCTCGCTCGTTAGACTTCTGAGGGCTGAGGTTAAGCTCTACAGGGCCAAGGTCGGGAGAGAGATAAGCGTTAAGGCCCTCGCAACGCTTACTTCTAACATTCTCCACGGGAGCAGATTCATGCCATACTTTGGGTGGTTTCTCATAGCCGGTTATGATGAGAAGCCCGCACTGTATTCCCTCGATATGGCGGGCGGCGTTACAGAGGATAAGTTCACCGCAGCCGGCTCTGGAATGGAGCTAGCCTTCGCAGTTCTTGAAGATGGGTATAAGGACGACATTAATGTTGAAGAGGGCGTTAAGCTTGCCCTCAAGGCTATAAAAATTGCCACGAGGCGTGATGTTTTCACAGGCGATGGAATAACACTCGTAACCGTGACGGAGGAGGGCTACAGGGAGCTGAACAGAGAGGAAATAGAGGCTCTTCTGAAGTGAGGTGGTGACTTTGATAAGGAGAGAGACGTTCGTTGACGACATTCTACGTGATATAAAAGCGGTAATCTCGCAGATGGTTCCGAGGGAGGCTAGAATAACAGACATCGAGTTCGAGGGACCGGAGCTCGTCATCTACGTCAAGAACCCCGAGGCAATAATGCAGGATGGAGAGCTCATCAAGAACCTCGCCAAGGTTCTCAAGAAAAGGATAAGTGTCAGGCCTGATCCGGAAGTTCTTCTCCCGCCGGAGAAGGCCGAAGAAATGATAAAGGAGATAGTTCCGCCGGAGGCAGAGATAACCAGCATCAGCTTTGATCCGTCCGTGGGTGAGGTCCTCATAGAAGCCAAGAAGCCGGGTCTAGTGATAGGTAAGAACGGTGAAACGCTCCGCTCAATAACCCAGAAGGTTCACTGGGCTCCCAAGGTGATACGAACTCCTCCGCTCCAGAGCCAGACGATATACTCCATCAGGCAGATACTCCAGACCGAGAGCAAGGACAGGAGGAAGTTCCTCCGTCAGGTCGGCAGGAACATCTACCGCAAGCCCGAACTCAAGAGCGAGTGGATAAGGATAACCGGTCTAGGAGGCTTCAGGGAAGTCGGTAGGAGTGCCCTTCTCGTCCAGACCAACGAGAGTTATGTTTTGGTTGACTTCGGTGTTAACATAGCTGCCCTCCGTGACCCCAAGAAGGCCTTTCCCCACTTCGATGCTCCGGAGTTCCGTTACGTCCTGGATGCAGGCCTTCTCGATGCGATAATCATAACTCATGCTCACCTCGACCACAGCGGTATGCTTCCATATCTCTTCCGCTACAAGCTCTTCGACGGGCCAATATACACGACTCCACCTACCAGGGACCTTATGGTTCTCCTCCAGCAGGACTTCATCGAGATTCAGCAGATGAACGGTGTCGAGCCGCTTTACAGACCTAGGGACATCAAAGAGGTCATCAAGCACACCATAACCCTGGATTACGGCGAGGTCAGGGACATAGCGCCAGACATGCGTTTAACGCTCCACAACGCCGGCCACATCCTTGGTTCTTCTATAGTTCACCTCCACATAGGAAACGGACTTCACAACATAGCAATTACCGGAGACTTCAAGTTCATCCCAACGAGGCTTTTCGAACCGGCCGTTTCAAGGTTCCCAAGGCTTGAGACCCTCGTCATGGAGTCTACCTACGGTGGAAGCAACGACCATCAGATGCCGCGTGAGGAAGCTGAGAAGCGCCTGATTGAGGTCATTCACCAGACAATAAGGAGGAAGGGCAAGGTTCTCATTCCGGCCATGGCCGTCGGTAGGGCCCAGGAGATAATGATGGTTCTCGAGGAGTACGCGAGGGTTGGTGGCATAGAGGTGCCGATTTACCTCGACGGAATGATTTGGGAGGCCACCGCCATACATACGGCCTATCCAGAATACCTCAGCAGACACCTCCGCGAGCAGATATTCCACGAGGGCTACAACCCATTCCTCAATCCGATATTCAAGCCCGTCGCCAACTCCAGGGAGAGGCAGGACATCATAGACAGCGGTGAGCCGGCGATAATCATAGCTACTTCAGGCATGCTTGTCGGCGGACCAAGCGTGGAGTACTTCAAGCAGCTCGCTCCGGATCCAAAGAACAGCATGATATTTGTCAGCTACCAGGCAGAGGGAACCCTCGGAAGACAGGTGCAGAGGGGACTCAGAGAAATCCCGCTCGTCGGCGAGGGGGGCAAGACCGAGGTCGTCAAGGTCAACATGGAGGTTCACACCATCGACGGATTCTCAGGTCACGCTGACAGGAGGGAGCTCATAAGCTACATAGCAAGGCTGAGACCCAGGCCCGAGAGGATCATAACAGTCCACGGAGAGCCTCACAAATGTCTTGACCTCTCAACAAGCATCCACAAGAAGTTCGGCATCAGCACGAGGGCCCCAAACAACCTCGACGCAATCCGGCTGAAGTGATGGGTATGTTCGTTAGGTGTCCCTCCTGCTGGAGGCTCTATTCTTCTCTTATTCCCCCCACGTGCTCCTGCGGCGAGCCACTTAGGATAGCCTACGACTACGAGAATGTTGATGTGTCAAGATGGCGAAACAGGGATAAGGGCGTCTGGCGCTACAGGGAGCTTCTGCCAGACGTTAATGAGATTATCAGCCTCCACGAGGGTGGAACGCCTCTTCTGAGAGCCAAACTTGGTGAGGAACTCGGACTAAACGTCTTCATCAAGGATGAAACGAGGAACCCGACCGGCTCCTTCAGGGACAGGCTCATCACTGTTGCCGTTTCCTATGGCCTACCCCATGCTGAGAACGGTTTCGTCGTTGCCAGCAACGGGAACGCGGCGGCTTCCCTCGCGGCCTATGCAGCCAGAGCTGGCAAAGAGGCCTACACGGTAGTCCCCAAGCTCATAGAGAAGTGCAAGCTAACTCAGATTGTTGCCTTTGGGGCCAAAATCATACGCTACGGCGAGAGCGTTGACGAGGGCATAAGCTACGCTGAGGGGCTGGCCGAAGGTAAGGGCCTGTACAACATCACCCCCGAGAGCAACCTGATTGGTCTTGAGGGCCAGAAAACGGTGGCTTTCGAGCTCTGGGAGGAGCTCAACCCTACCCATGTGATAGTGCCTACTGGAAGCGGCAGCAACCTTTACAGCATCTACAAAGGTTTTAGGGAACTCCTAGAGATTGGCGTAATCGAGGAGATGCCCAAGCTCATAGCAGTTCAAACTGAGAGATGCTCCCCTATAGCGAGCGAGGTTCTCGGCGTTGAGCCTAAGGCCGAGCCGACCAAAGCTCTGGCTCTCTACGTCAAGAACCCCCTCACGAAAGAGCTCGCCCTTGAGGCTATACGGGAGACGGACGGAACTGCAGTCCTCGTTGGGGAAGACGAGCTTGATTTGGGCGAGAGGCTCCTCGCGAAGGAGGGTATCTTTGCCGAGTACGCTTCGGTGGTAATAGTTCCGGCACTCCTCAAGCTCGCCGAGGAGGGCTATTTTGAGAGGGACGACAGAATAGCCCTAATCGTGACGAGCTCCGGATTAAAAGGCCACTATTCGGAGGGCAGGGAAAAGTTCACCCTTGGGGGAACCAAGCTCGAAATCCTAAAGCTGCTCAGCGAAAGGAGCATGTATGGCTACGAGATATGGGAAGCACTGGAGAAGCCCCTCAAGTATCAGGCCGTCTATCAGCACCTGCGCGAGCTCGAAAGCCTCGGTCTCATAGAGGAATCTCACAAGAAGGGACGGCGCGTGTACTACGGGCTCACGGAGAAGGGTAGGAAGTTCCTCGAGACGCTCTCTGCCTAACGGAAAGGTTTTAAAACATCTTTTAAAAGCTAACCGTAGGTGAAGAATGTGAAGCTGACGATTGAGCATAAGTTTTCACTGTCCGTGTATCTATGGGGACTGATCACCGGATTAATCAGCGGAATAGCTGCAGCTAAGGTTCAGTACGGCTGGCTGCTCGGCATCGCGCTATACTTCGTCATCGACAAGTTCGTGCTCGCTCTAATAAAAGAGCTGCCACCAGAGATAGAGGACGAGCGCATGATTCTGAAGAAGGCCTTCTGGAGCTGGTTCCTGTTCTGGCTCTACTTCACCATGCTCAGCTACACGCTAGTGATAAACTTCCAGCCCCAGTTCTACTCAAACCAGAGCCTGCTGTATCAACTCACGCAGAACGGAGCGGTGGCGGGGTGAGCGTATGGAAGAACTGAAAAGAGCCGTCGCAAAGGAGGCCCTGAAGTTCATCGAGGATGATATGGTAGTGGGCCTCGGTACCGGCTCAACAACCGCCTATTTCATCGAGTACCTTGGCAAGCTCATCATGGAGGAGGAGCTTGAGGACGTCTACGGTGTTCCAACCTCTTATCAGGCACGGCTTCTCGCTCTCGAGTACGGCGTTCCGGTGGTCAACCTTGATGAAGTTGATGCTATAGACATAGCCGTCGACGGCGCTGATGAGGTTGACCCGTACCTCAATCTCATAAAGGGGCGCGGTGCGGCTTTGACCATGGAGAAAATCATCGAGTACCGCGCCGGAACCTTCCTCGTCCTCGTTGATGAGAGCAAGCTCGTGGAGAGGCTCGGCCAGAAGATGCCGGTTCCCATAGAGGTTATTCCTGCCGCTTGGCGCGCAATAGCAGAGGAGCTCGAGGTCTTCAACGCCACGGCTGAGCTCAGGATGGCGAGCAAGAAGGACGGTCCGGTCGTTACAGAGAACGGTAACTTCATCCTCGACGCGAGGTTCCACAGGATAGACGACCCGCTCGACCTCGAGATAGAGCTAAACAACATCCCCGGCGTCGTCGAGAACGGCATCTTTGCTGACATAGCTGACATTGTCCTCGTCGGTACGAGGGAAGGAGTTAAGAGGATGGAGCGCTGAATTCTTCGATTTTGTCTTTTCTATGCGTCTCTTCTATGTTGGCCTTCTGTGAATGATCTGGGACTGTTAAGTGCACAAAACCCTGGGTTCAGCATTTCAGAAGCAGTTAGAATCCTTCCGCCAGCGCTTGCTCTGCAAGTGCTGTACTGGTGGGGCCGCCGGGATTTGAACCCGGGTCACGGGCTCCCAAAGCCCGCAGGATGGACCAAGCTACCCCACGGCCCCCTGCCCAGAATAGCCCTTCAAGAAGTTTGGAGCCCCGGGCGGGGTTTGAACCCGCGACCTGCCGCTTACCAAGCGGCCGCTCCACCAGGCTGAGCCACCGGGGCGTCGATGATACCATGCAGGTGAGCATTTATAAATTTTTCCCTTCGCCCATTTTTGCCACGAGGCCCTCAAGAACCTCACGAAAGTTGGCCGCGTCGATCCACTTGATGCCCATCTTCTGAGCCCAGGTGAGTATCCCGACATCAGCAGAAACTATCGTCGCATCGAGCTCTTTTGCTAGTAAGATAAGCTCAAAATCTTCCTTGCTATCAACGATGCCCTCACGGAGGGCTTTGCGGTAGTTCCGCCTCAGCTTCTGGATTATTCTATCGACGTTGTCAGTTTCGATTACACTCTCGCGGACGGCTTTCTCAGCGACGCGGAGGCCCTTGTCTATGCGCCTCCTTATGTCGTCAATCAGTTCGTAGACTACAAAGGCGGGAATCTTAATGTCGTGGACGTTGGGGGGCTTCTTTATGATGTAGAGCTCGATTTCAGGCAGGAGTTCGTCTTCATCGACGAAATGCATAACCTCGCGGTAGATACCGGGGGGCATGTAGAACTCCACCCTACCGAAGAGCATCTCAGCATATCCAAGAAATGTTCTCATAGCCTCGGTCGGGTTGTCCCCAAACTTTCGCCTTATTTCTGGATTGACAAAGATGCTCGTATCGAGCACGAACCTCATGACCACCACAAGCTTATTTAAGCGGGGAAGTTTAAAACAGTTAGGTGGAAAGTATGAGAGTCGGAGTCGTTTTTGGAGTAAGCGAGCTGGCAAGTCCAAAGACCTTTGAGAAGAAAGCATCTAAGTTCATAACCGAGCTCGCGAAGGAGTTCGACGTCGTTGGGGGCTTCTTTATTTCCACCAAGAGGGACTTCAAGGAAGCCAAGGAAGAGGTAAACTTCAATGAGGTTGATGCGATAGTCCTTTATCCTCTGACTGGTGGAACCGAAGGAGCCTTAAAGGAGTTCGCGGTTTACAGAAGGCCGATAATAATCTACGGCGACACATTCAATAACTCCCTCGCGGCGGGAATAGAGCTGCGCGAATACTTCAGGGACAGACTAGTTCCCTCAACCCTCGTCAAGGACTTTAACGGACTCAAAGCGGCCCTTCTCGGTTACGAGGACATGAAAGAGACCCTCGACAAGTTCCTGAGGATGCGCCTTGGCATAATAGGCCGTGTCTCGCCGTGGCTCATAAACGAGAAGTTCGAGCTACCCTACACCAGCATAAGCCTCAAGAAGTTCTACGAGTACTATGAGGCAACGACCGACGCTGAGGGCTGGAAGGTTGTCGAGGAGATAGTGGCAAAGGCCAGAGAGATAAAAGAACCCAAGCGGGAGGATCTGGTCAAAGCCGGGAGGATTTATCTAGCCATCAAGCGCATCCTTGAGGACTATCACCTGGATGGTTTCACAATAGGCTGCTTTGACCTCATAATGAAGATAAAGGCCACACCCTGCTTGGCCCTTGCGATGTTCAATGCGGAGGGAATTCCAGCGGCATGCGAGGGAGAGCTGAACGCACTCCTAGGGATGGCGATAGTGAAGCGTTTCTTCGACAAGCCAGCATTCATGGGCAACATAGCTGACTACGGCGACGACTACATCATCCTTGCCCATTGTACCGCTCCCCTCATCAGTGGATACATCATAAGGTCACACTTTGAGAGCGGAATGGGAGTTGGCGTTGAGGTCGAGCTGCCAAAGGGCAAAGCCTCACTCCTCAAAATACGCGGCAGAAAAGCCGTCGTTGCCGGTGTTGAAGTCGTTGGAAGGGAGCGCAGCGAGCACCGCTGCAGAACCCAGATGAAGCTCCGGATAGAAGAAGCTAGGGACTTCATAGACGGCACCCTGGGCAACCACCATCTGCTGGTTTATGTGGATAGCGAGGAGCTGGCGGATCTCCTCAGCGAACTTGGCTTTGAAGTCATGCTGTACTGATGTCCATAATGTATTTTTTTCTACCTCTTTTTGGACAGTTACCCACCCAAAATTTTATTAACCAAAAGTTACTTAATATATATTGAGAGGTGAAAGGGGGTGATAGCATGAGGCGAGCCCAGGCTGTGGTAGAATACCTCATGATGACGGCACTTGCCTTAGTGATGGCCATGTTCACCATTAGGATAGCCCAAAGAACGGCCAGCGATGCCGCCACTCAGATTACGAGAACCTCCGAGGAAATAATAAAAACAATGAACGAAATGATAGAGGATTGAGGGGGCTATGCCCCCGCAGAAACTCTGACTCCGTAGAACTTCAGGCCAAGCCAAGCAGCGACTCCTGTCCCAATGATTATTGGGTTCAGTGTCACTCCTGCTAGCCCAATGACCACTAGTATTATTCTAACCCACTTCTTCAGGTGTGTCTTATAGAATCCAGTCAGTGCTATCGCCAGCAGGTACATTATGAACAGAGTCGCCAGGAGGTAATAGAGCACCCTGATTGCCGTTGCAATGTTCCATTCTGGAACCGTTATCAGGAACATCTCCGGGTGAGTGAAATAGATGTAGGGTCCTATGTAGCCAGCTAAGGCGTACTTGACCGCGTTCATGGCAGTCTTCCAAAAGTCTCCACCAGCTAAAGCTGAACCTGCGTAGCTTGCTAGGGCAACCGGTGGAGTGACGTCTGCTAGTATACCAAAGTAGAAGACGAAGAAGTGCGCCGCGAGAAGAGCTATCGCAGTGGCGAAGCCTGGAACTGGCTGGTCGTACGGGGCAACACTTTGAACCGCATTGAAAATAGCAGGTGCCGCAACTAGAGAGGTGATAATGTAGTTGGCGGTCGTAGGAACTCCCATTCCTAGGATGAGGCTGAATACCATAGTAAGGATCAGCAGCAGTAATAGGTTCCCGGCAGTCAAATCAACGAGGCGATATCCAATGCGGGTAACGAGGCCGGTCATTGTTAGAACTCCCTGAATCAAGCCTGCAGAAGCTGCTGCTAGCATGACGCTGGTACTGGTTTTGCCTGCGTCAATGACTGACTCATAAGTCGCCGAGTACATCCGCCTGCCCTCTTCACTATTGGATATGTATCCCACGATGAGAGAGAAGGCAATTCCCATGACACCGCTCATCAGCAGTATCTGCTCCTTGGTCATTCCGAGATGCTTGGTGAGGGCTATGAAAAGTATGAACATCAGGCTGATATAGAGTTTTTCGTTGAAGTCTACTAGGTCCGTCATAAACGCTAGGCCCACCAGTACAAGCGAGAGAACCACTAAAAGACCCGCAACAAGTCCTGTCATTGACTTTCCTGTAAACATCATGAGAGTCGTTAGGAGGACAATGCCGACATAGAACCCTTCGTGACCATTTATCTCGTCCCTAGCGATCCAGGCTACCCAAATGGCAATTCCAAGGGATGAGATGGCAGATATGTGGGGTGGGATTCCCCAGACGAGAGCGACTGTAATGACTGCTACGGGCAAGAGGATATAGAGCTTTCTGAGGAAATACCCGAGCTTCTTTGACTCTTCAACTGCCATGCTCTTGAGTCCAAGCCTTTTAGTCTCGAGGTCTATGAAGATGTAGACGCCGGAATAATACACGAGAGCGGGGATGACGGCAGCTATTATCAACTTGTTGTATGGTATTCCAAGGAACTCGGCCATTATGAATGCTGCTGCACCCATTATTGGAGGCATCAGCTGTCCGCCTGTTGATGCAACCGGCTCAACGGCACCGGCTATCTCGGGGGGATATCCAGCTTTTTTCATGAGGGGTATCGTGAAAGTTCCAGTTGTGAGGACGTTTGCAACACTAGATCCGCTGACGGTTCCCATGAGGCCACTTGAAACAACGGCGGCCTTTGCAGGTCCACCCGGACGGGAACCGAAAAGCGCTATCATGAATTCGGTAATGTAGTCGCTGATGCCTATCCTGAGAAGGAATGCTCCAAAGAACACGAAAGCAAATACGTATATTGTCATGACGAAGAACGGAATTCCAAAGATTCCTTCATCAAAGTAGAGTTGCTGGGTAAATCGTATCCAGTTGAAGCCTATGTTGTTGATTCCGTATAGCAGAAATACTGTGACAACGAGTGGCAGAACCCATCCGAGGACTCTACGTGTCGCTTCAAGGACGAGAATTATTGCCATAATGCCAAATATGACATCGGTCTGTGTTACTTCGGCGAACTCAGCGTAGCGTTGGTAAACTGCAAACAGGTATAGTGATGAGATAACTCCGAGAGCTGCCAGTACATAGTCATAAATTGGTACCTTTTTCAGGTATTTCTCTTTCTTACGAATTGGGTAGAGCATAAACGTAATAAAGAGTATCATGGCCAAAACAAATGCTTCTCCCTGTTTTGTTTGGAACGTCGTCTTCAGAAAACTTATTTCGATACCCATACGGGAAAACATGTCGTATAGTGTGTAATTGAAGTTGAATATAAACAGTATTTCGTAGATGCCTATAAGAATCGCTGCTATGGTTACGAGGCGTTCGAGCGAAGGAGGCAGTACCCGGATCTTTTCGAGCACAACCCCCTCGACTTCTTCCGCTTTCTTTTTAGGCTTTTTATCCTCCACGGCCATTTTAACACCTCCCAATCGCTATCTCGAACAGACTGCATTCCTTAACCTCAAATTCAACAAGGGTTTCTCGTCTGGGTGAAAAAACTAACTTCCCATTTACCCAGATTTCAGCGCTATTCAAGGGGATGAACCAGAAGTCCAAGCTCTCCCCAAGGGGAATGTTGATTTTCTTGACGTAGTAACCGTTTTCTGTGGATTGAATATCTTCCGGGAGACCCGCACCGAAATCCCTCCATCGCATTTCCTCCGCGTAGATGCCACTCCTATTCACTTTCAGGACTTCGATGACTTCACTTCTTTGGACACTGTGGACGTATTTTATGGTTACGTTAACATCCCCCAAAAGGAAGACGCTCTTTGAGACTCCATCGCTTATCATGAAAACCTTCAGGGGATAGGAGAGTAGAATTAAAGATAGCAGGAAAGTCAAAAAAATAAAAGACTTCCTCAAGGATGCTCACCCATTCAAGGTTTGAGCTCTGACGGGATAGTCATGCCATTCTCTTCGTAGTATTTAGCGGCTCCAGGATGGAGCGGGATGCTCATGCCATCGAGTGCAGTCTCGAGGCTTATGTACTGGGTCTTGGCGTGGACTTTCTGGAGCTCGGCAACGTTGTCAAAGAGTATCTTGGTCATCTGATACACGACGTCCTCTGGGAGATCGGCACTGACGACGAGAACAGCTTTAACTGCAACTGTCGGAGTGTCTTCAGTCATTCCGTTGTACGTGTCCTTGGGGAGAACCTGCCTCACATAGAAGATGTATCCCTCATCTTTAAGCTTGTTTAGAATGTCGTCTGGAATCGGGAGAATCCTGACGGGAGTCTGAACGGCAATCTGATTGACTGCAGGTGTTGGAGCACCCGAGACTATGACTGCAGCATCAACCTGACCAAGCTTGAGACTCTGAGAAGCTTCGCTAAAGGCCTGGTTAACTTTCTGGATGCTGTCCCATACCCCTGCAGCTTTGAGTATCTGCTCCGCGGCAACAGCAGTACCGCTTCCGGGGGCGCCGATTGCGACCTTTTTGCCTGCAAGGTCTTGGAGGCTCTTTATGTCACTGTCCGCCCTCACGACAAATTGGACGGTTTCAGGATACAGCGCTGCAACACCACGGAGCTTCTCAATCTTGTTGCCCTCAAACATGTATAGACCGTGATATGCATAATATGCAACATCATTCTGCATTATAGCAGCTTGGGCAGTTCCATCACCAATGGCTTTAGCATTGGCAACACTCGCACCGCTGGTAACAGCCTTAGCATTGACACCGTTCTTGCTGAGTATCTCTGCGTATTTTGAGCCCAGTGGGAAGTAAACTCCGCTGGTTCCACCGGTGTAGATAGTTATCTCCTGGGTCTGCGTCGTCTGACCTCCTTCACTGCCAATACAACCAGCTATAACCACTGCAAGAACCAAAACGGCAACGAGCCCGATTGACATCACTTTTTTCATCTTTTGTGCACCCCCAAACCTTAATGTGCATACATGGTCAAACGACCACATTAGGATATTGGAGTATATTTCGGGTTATATAGTTTGCGTTACTTTTTCGTAAATCTTCCTTATGAAATTTTGGGCACGAAACGTCGTACCCTCGGTATCCACTAGACAAAAGTAAAGGTTCGGACCGGGTAAAGCCTTTTAATTCCCGAGCCGAGCATCAAGGGGGTTGCAAGATGAAGGTAATAATGACGACGAAGACAGACCTAGCTTCAATGAACATAATGGAAAAACTGGTGGAGAACTTCGGCTTTAAAGAAACTGACAGGCTCTTCGATGGAAATCCCGTCTATTCAAAGGGCGATACGCTCATTCTGACCACCAACGACGAGATGATTTACTACGACAACCTCGACAAGGCCATCGAGCACCAGCTC
Source organism: Thermococcus onnurineus NA1 (assembly GCF_000018365.1). Classification (NCBI taxonomy): domain Archaea; kingdom Methanobacteriati; phylum Methanobacteriota; class Thermococci; order Thermococcales; family Thermococcaceae; genus Thermococcus; species Thermococcus onnurineus. Next base: position 153,184 of record NC_011529.1, read on the forward strand.
GGTCTCGTCCCTGAAATCATAGTCTTCGCCTCGAGGCACTCCAGCAAACAGAAGCTGCCTGCACTTACCACTCATATAACCGGTAACTGGGGCAACGCAATGTATGGTGGAAAGGACGAGAGCCTGGCCATAGCCCAACCGAGCGCAATGAAGCTTGCGCTCCTCAAGATGAATGAGCTCAATGATCTGAACTGGATCATCTGCTATGAGGCCACACACCACGGCCCGAGTGAGCTGAACGTCCCGAGTCTGTTCATCGAAATAGGCTCGAGCGAGGAGGAGTGGGTGAACGACAGGGCAGGAGATATACTAGCAGAGACAATAACATATGTGCTGGATAAATACAGAGAGACCAAGTTCCCAGTTGCCATAGGGATAGGTGGCGGTCACTACGCCCCAAAGCAGACAAAAAGGGCGCTAGAGACAGACCTGGCATTCAGCCACATAGCACCAAAGTATGTCCATCCGCTCAAGAAAGAACTCATTCTCAAGGCCATCGAGAGAACCGCCGAAAAAGTGGATGCCATATACGTTGATTGGAAGGGCAGCAAAGGTGAAACGAGGCAGATGGCGAAAGCTTTGGCTGAGGAGCTCGGCTTGGAGTTCATACGGGACTGATAATCGAAATCTTTAAAGATGTTAAGCGGGATTTTAAAATCAGCACTCGACTTTAGCTAAATTTATATACTACCTGCCTACAAAGTGAAACAGATGTTAAATTGCCCGGAGGGTGAAAAGATGCTGAAGCTGATTGAGGACGCTATCGAAAGAACCTCCTCCGACCTTAACAAGGTTCCGGAGGCCCAGGCTCCGCAGACCGACATCGACGAGGAGCTTAGGAGGATTCTGGAGCAGATACAAGCTAAGATTTATGTTATTGGTGTTGGGGGTGCCGGCTGTAACACTATAAACAGAATGATGCAGGTCGGCATCCAGGGTGCGAAGGTTATCGCTATCAACACTGATGCTCAGGATCTCCTCAAGGTTAGAGCTCACAAGAAGATACTCATAGGTAAAGAACTTACCCGTGGTCTCGGTGCAGGAAACAACCCCAAGATGGGAGAGGAAGCTGCCAAGGAGAGCGAGAGAGAAATTCGCGACGCCCTTGAAGGTGCCGACATGGTCTTCATCACCTGTGGTCTCGGTGGCGGAACCGGTACTGGGGCCGCTCCAGTTGTTGCCGAAATAGCCAAGAAGATGGGCGCTCTCACCGTCTCAGTCGTTACCCTTCCATTCACCGTCGAGGGCATCAGGAGGATAAAGAACGCCGAGTACGGTCTCGAGAGGCTCAGGAAGAACAGCGACACCGTTATTGTCATCCCGAACGACAAGCTCATGGAGGTCGCTCCTAACCTGCCGATACACATGGCCTTCAAGGTCGCCGACGAGATACTCGTCCAGGCCGTCAAGGGCATTACTGAGCTCATCACCAAGCCAGGACTTGTTAACCTCGACTTCAACGACGTCAGGGCTGTCATGAAGGACGGCGGCGTTGCGATGATAGGTATTGGCGAGAGCGACAGCGAGAAGAGGGCCCTCGAAGCTGCCCAGCAGGCACTCAACAGCCCGCTTCTCGACGTTGACATAAGCGGTGCCAAGGGAGCGCTCATAAGCATAAGCGGAAGCGACGTCAAGCTCGAGGAGGCCCAGCAGATAATAGAGCTGGTCACGAGTAAACTCGACCCAGAGGCTCAGGTCATCTGGGGAATACAGCTTGACGAAGAACTCGGAAAGATGATAAGGATCCTCATCGTGGTTACTGGAGTCAGCTCCCCATACGCTGTCGCCGAGGAGGAGCCCACTTACTACGGTGAGGAGCCCGAGAGAAAAGTTATTAAACTCGACCTTGAGGAGCTTTGATAACCATTTCATTTTCAAAATTTAGAGGGGTGACGAGTGTGGCAACAACTACGGAAAAGCTTAAAAACTTCTTCGCGGAGTTGCGGAGGGTTTTACTGGTCACAAAAAAACCGGGCTGGAAAGAGTTTAAGATGGCTGCAAAGATTACCGGCATCGGAATGATTTTAATTGGCCTCATAGGCCTCGTAATCCGTATGATCGGCTACCTTATTACTGGCGCCTGAGCCAGCAACGGGTGATAGAGATGAGCGACGGCAGGATATTCACAGTGCGTGTCACAGTTGGTCAAGAAGAAACTACTGCCAAGCTGATATACAGCAAGATTAAAACATACAATCTCCCGGTCTATGCCATATTGGCTCCGTCAAAGGTGAAGGGATACATATTCGTCGAGGCCCCCAGCAAGAGCGCAGTCGATGAAGCCATCAAGGGTATAAGGCATGCTAAGGGTACCCTTCCGGGCGAGGTCAGGTTCGAGGAGATTGAGCACTTCCTCGAGGAGAAGCCAGCCGTTAGCGGCTTCGAGCCTGGCGACATAGTTGAGCTCATCGCTGGCCCGTTCAAGGGTGAAAAGGCTAAGGTTGTCAGGGTTGACGAAGCCAAGGACGAAATAGTCGTCGAGCTTATTGGTTCAATCGTCCCGATTCCGGTTACGGTGAGGGGCGAATACGTTAGACTTATAAGCAAACGCCAGAAGGAGTGAACGGACTCAGATAACTAGAGGTGAGAAAGATGCCGCAGGTTGTTGAGGTGCTCGTTGAGGGAGGAAAGGCTTCACCAGGTCCGCCACTCGGTCCCGCTATTGGTCCGCTCGGACTTAATGTTAAGCAGGTTGTTGACGAGATAAACAAGGCCACCAAGGACTTCGAGGGGATGCAGGTTCCAGTCAAGATCATCGTGGAGGATCCCAAGAAGAAGACCTTCCGCATTGAGGTTGGTGTTCCTCCAGTCAGCCAGCTAATCAAGAAGGAGCTTGGCATACCAAAGGGCTCCAGCGAGGCCGGTCACAGCCCAGTCGGAAACCTGACCATGGAGCAGGTCATCAGGATAGCTAAGGCCAAGATGGACCAGATGCTTGCCGCTGACCTCAAGGCTGCAGCCAAGGAGGTCATCGGTACAGCGCTCAGTATGGGTGTTACCGTCGAGGGCAAGGACCCTAGGGAAGTCCAGAAGGAGATTGACGAAGGCGTTTACGACGAGATTTTTGCGAACGCCGAAGAGTGAGGGAAAAGTTTAAAAATCCCTCTTTTTACGCATTTTTGACTTTTCGGTGCTTAAATCAAAAATGAAGGGAGGGCTGTAAATGGCCTTTGACAGGCAGAAATTCGTGGAAGCGGTGAAGGAGGCGAAGGCCCGGGCTAAGCCGCGTAACTTCACACAGACCGTCGAAGTGGCAGTCAACCTCAGGGATATAGACCTCCGCAAGCCGGAGAACAGGTTTAAGCTTGAGGTTGTGCTGCCCCACGGTCGTGGGAAGGAGCCCAAGATCGCGGTCATCGCTGATGGTGCCGTTGCCGAGGCGGCTAAAAAGCTCGGGCTGGATGTAATTAGTGGAGAGCAGCTTGAGGAACTTGCCAAGAGCCCGAGGCAGGCAAGGAAACTGGCAAAGAGCTACGACTTCTTCATTGCGGCAGCTCCGCTGATGCCGAAGATCGGTAGGTACCTCGGTAGGTACCTCGGTCCAAGGAACAAGATGCCGCAGGTCGTTCCACCGACCATGACCAACTTGGAGCCCATAGTTGCAAGGCTCAAGAAGACCGTCAGGATACAGCTCAAGAACAATCCGGTTGTGCACGCTCCGATAGGAACCGAGGACATGGACGATGAGAAGCTCGCTGAGAACGCTGAAGCAGTGCTCAATGCCATCATCAACAAGCTCGAGCGCGGAGAGAACCAAGTGAAGTCAGTGTACGTTAAGACCACCATGGGACCGGCCGTTAAGGTGGAGAGGTGAGGGAGATGGCCCACGTCGCTGAGTGGAAGAAGAAGGAAGTTGAAGAGCTCACCAACATCATCAAGAGCTATCCAGTGATAGCACTCGTTGACGTTGCCAATGTCCCAGCTTACCCGCTCTCAAAGATGCGTGAGAAGCTCAGGGGCAAGGCACTCCTCAGAGTCTCAAGGAACACACTCATTGAACTCGCCATAAAGAGGGCCGCCCAGGAGCTTGGAAAGCCAGAGCTTGAGAAGCTCATTGACCACATCCAGGGTGGAGCTGGAATCCTCGCCACCGAGATGAACCCGTTCAAGCTCTACAAGCTCCTTGAGGAGAGCAAGACTCCTGCTCCGGCCAAGCCAGGTGTGCCGGTTCCAAGGGACGTCGTTATACCAGCCGGTCCGACCTCGATCTCACCGGGTCCGCTCGTCGGTGAGATGCAGGCTCTTGGTATACCCGCGAGAATCGAGAAGGGTAAGGTCAGCATCCAGAAGGACTACACCGTGCTCAAGGCTGGTGAGGTCATAACCGAGCAGCTCGCGAGGATCCTTAACGCTCTTGGCATCGAGCCCCTTGAGGTTGGTCTCAACCTGCTCGCTGCCTACGAGGACGGAATTGTCTACACTCCGGAAGTCCTCGCTATCGACGAGGAAGAGTACATCAACCTGCTCCAGCAGGCTTACATGCACGCATTCAACCTGTCCGTCAACACTGCCTACCCGACCAGCCAGACCATCGAGGCCATCATCCAGAAGGCCTACCTTGGAGCCAAGAACGTTGCAGTCGAGGCTGGCTATATTACCCCAGAGACCGTCGAGGACATCTTTGGCAGAGCTCTGCGCGCTGTCCTGCTCATAGCCCAGAACCTGCCTGAGGAGCTACTCGACGAGAAGACCAAAGAGCTTTTAAACCAACAGGCACAAATAGCCGTTGCAACTCAGCCTCAGCAGGAGGAGAAGGTTGAGGAGGCTGAGGAAGAGGAGGAAGAAGAGGAAGCCTCCGAGGAGGACGCGCTCGCTGGACTGGGCGCGCTCTTCGGCTGAACTTTCCATTTCCCTCGTATCCCTGAATAAAACCGTGTGAAAAAATGAAGATGATTGGAGGTGCGAAAAATGGAGTACGTGTATGCCGCTCTGCTGCTCCACGCCGCTGGTAAGGAGATAACTGAGGAGAACCTCAAGGCCGTCCTTGAGGCTGCTGGAGTCAGCCCGGATGAGGCCAGGATAAAGGCTCTCGTTGCCGCCCTTGAGGGCGTCAACATCGACGAGGTCATCGAGAAGGCCGCCATGCCGGTTGCCGCCCCGGTCGCCGTTGCCGCTGCTCCAGCTGCTGGCGCCGAGGCCGCTCCGGCTGAGGAGGAAGAGGAGGAAGAAGAGGAGGAGGCCAGCGAGGAGGAGGCCCTCGCTGGACTCGGTGCCCTCTTCGGCTGAACTCCCTTCCTCTTTTGTCCGCCCTCGGGCGGACATCTCAAAACTTTTCTTCGCGATTCTTAATGATCCAGAACGCAGTCCATATCCGTTTGTATCTACCTGGGTCGAGCTTTCTCCTGAGCATCTCAAGGAACGCCACCAAGGCCAGGAAAAACACGATCGTGACGAGGGCCTTTTCGGTGAAACCATTAAGGCTTGTAACGACGTTTATCCACACCACCCCACCGAACCACATCGTCAGGAACTCGATAATCTCATAAATGGCAACTTTTCTGGGTAGGGTCTCCATCTTCCAGAGGGCGATGCCAGCCATCAGGGAAAAGAGTCCTACAATGCCGAGTATCACCGTCACCGCGTCAATTGTCTCTGCCCCATACCTGCCCGCGAGAACTGGATAAAGCGAAAACGCCGGAGCGAGGGCAAAGAACCCCACTATCGCCAGGGCGCTTACCGCGAGCGGTGCTACGCTCTTCCTCATGTCCTCCACCAGATTAACATCGGGCATGGTAACCTAAAAGATTTTCGAAAAAGACCGCAAGGTTTATCTTTGGCCGTTATGAACCACCATCGTGGGCCCGTGGCCTAGGGGATATGGCGCCGGCCTTCGGAGCCGGTAGTCGCGGGTTCAAATCCCGCCGGGCCCGCCATAGCAACCCTTTGCTTCGCAAAGCGTTGACGGAAAAATTGCGTGCGATTCTGACGTGCTTGATTCTCGAGGGGGTTTGCTCTTCAATTGTTGGTTTTACAGTGTTTCACTGCGAGAATAACGCCCAAAGGGCGTTAAGAAAAAAAGTAAAACCTTACCCACTCATGTTTTTGCAGTTAAACCCTCATTTGAGGGCGAGTTTTAGAGTGCACGCTTTTTCCAAGAGCCTGCTCGCTTGCCCGACGTCGAACTCTGCTCGACGCAGGGAACAACAGTCCCGCGGAGTTTGATCAAGGTCGTGGCTCCTTGCGTGAACTCCAGTTTGTCAAATTTTCCTAGTGCCAACCCCTATTTAATGGGGAGAATCTATTATATGGCCGTTTCCCGGGGGTTTACACTTTCTCGACGCACTCGGGCACCTAACTCCAAAGTTAAACCCTATCTCAAAAGCTAAACTCCCGTGATTCTCCCTTACTAAACCGCAAGATTCAATTGGAAAACACTGCGAATTGGACAGGCTAGCAAAGAGCCACGAACTTTGATGAAACTTTGTCCCGCAAAGTCTCTGTGGTCAGCTTTTTAAGCACTTCCTCGTTTAACCTTGGGGTGATTAATGTGATGCTCCCGGACTGGAAAATTAGAAAGGAGATTCTAATCGAGCCCTTCAACGAGAAATCCCTTCAGCCGGCCGGCTACGACTTAAGGGTTGGAAAGGAGGCAATGGTGAACGGAGAGTTCATAGACGTTGAGAGGGAAGGGAAGGTTGTAATCCCTCCCAAGAACTATGCTCTCATTCTAACGCTTGAGAGGATAAAGCTCCCCGATGACGTCATGGGTGACATGAAGCTCAGGAGCAGTCTCGCAAGAGAAGGACTGATGGGCTCCTTCGCCTGGGTAGATCCCGGCTGGGATGGCAACCTCACCCTCGGAATCTTTAACGCCTCTGACGAACCGGTTGAGCTGGCTTACGGAGAACGCTTTGTTCAGATAGCGTTCATCCGGCTTGAAGGGTCTGCAAAGAACCCGTACAGGGGCAACTATCAGGGAAGCCAGCATTTAGCGCTGTCGAAGAGGAGGAAAAAGTGAGACTTATGAAATCAGGCTCAACACTTTGCCCTATTCTATTTCTTGTGCCATTCAAGCACAACTAATGAACAAATAAATTTTTCCCGAGAACTTTAGGGCCATTAAAAAGTGTACTGGGGAACTATAGCTTCTCAAAGGCATCATCTGGGTAATGCCTCCTATTGAGCACTGTGCTTTTAACTGGTTATCTATCTTCCTCAAGGTTCACGAGAAAATCAATCTCGTCAAGTTGGTTGCGTCTAAGGGCGCAGTAGGCATCTAATCGACGTAGATGGCCCCGTTTACCGAAAGGTTTATATATCTCCAATCGCCTAGAAAATAGTGAAAAACCTTTCCTGGAGGTGTTGTGGATGGCTGAGTTGCCGATTGCCCCGATTGACAGGCTGATTAGAAAGGCCGGTGCTGAGAGGGTCAGCGAGGAGGCTGCCAAGGTCCTCGCCGAGTACCTCGAGGAGTACGCTATGGATCTTGCTAAGAGAGCCGCCGAGTTCGCCAGGCACGCTGGCAGGAAGACCGTCAAGGCCGAGGACATCAAGCTCGCTATCAAGACCTGAAGGTCTTTCTCTCTTCTTGCTTTTGTAACTCATCAGCTTTTTAAACCGCTCTTCTGATTGTTCATCATGCAGGAGATAGCCGTTAGAATGACCAGGCGCAACCACAATGCCTTTGTTCACCTCCTCGGAGCCCTAGAGAGTCAAGGTTTTGATCTCGGAGAAATGTTAATAACGAAGGACTTCAACGAAATTTTGAAGGCCAGACCAAAGGTCGTTCTCTACTCGTTCTTCACGGAGGAAATATGGGGGAGTCTTCCTCAGGAGGTCCGGCTTCTCAAGGAAAGGGGTGTGCTGTTAATAGCCGGTGGATACCATGCTATAGCCATGCCTAAACATACCCTAGATCAGCTTGGTTTCGATATAGCAGTCATTGGCGAGGGGGAGGAGGTTCTGTATCATCTTCTGAAGACGCTCAAAAGAACGAACTACAAAATCACCAGGGAGCTCCTCAACATTACTGGTCTTGCTTTCTACCTCAATGGCGAGTTCGTCTTTACCGGATTCTCCAAGGTTGAGGACTTCTGGCGATTTCCACCGTATCCAGAAAGCGTTCGTCTTATCTCGCCGATAGAAATAACCCGTGGCTGCCCCTTCGGCTGCTATTACTGTCAGACCCCATACATAAAAGGCCTCCGCATGAGGCACAGGCCGATAGACCAGATAGTGAAGTACTCTCGCCGGATGAAGGACATGCGCTACATAACGCCAAACGCATTCGCCTACGGAAGTCCTGGGGCAATACTCAAAATCAATAAGCTTGAGGCCCTTCTCAAGGCCCTTCAGCCCCTAAGGAAGGAAGGCCGGAGGCTTTTCTACGGCACGTTTCCCAGTGAGGTCAGGCCGGAGTTCGTCCTCCCAGAGACTTTGGAACTCCTGATTGATTATGCTGATAATAGACGCTTGGCTATCGGCGCTCAGAGCGGTGACGACGCAATGCTGAGAGCCATGCACAGGATCCACAAAGTGGAGCACGTCCAAAAGGCCGTTGAGTATATGCTGGAGTACGGCTTCGAGCCTGTGGTTGATTTCATCGTTGGCCTGCCGAACGAGACGCCTGAAAGCCAGAGGAAGAGCATCGAGCTTATGGAGTGGATCATTAAGAAGGGCGGCAAGGTCAGAGCACACTACTTCATGCCCCTTCCAGGAACCCCGTGGGCACGGTGCAAGCCTTCACCTCTGAGTGAGGAGATGAAGAAATTTCTGGGCAGGATGGCAGCAAAGGGCAAGATAGAGGGGTCGTGGGGCAAGCAGATTGAGCTCTCAAGAAAGCTCCAGAATCTTATGGATGAGTTTTACGAGGAACCTATGAGCTACATTGGAACCGTGCGGAAGGTTTGCTGAAATAGACAGAAAAGCGTCAAAAATTATCCAATAAACTTATAACCCCATTCGTTCGTTATCAGCACGACGGCAACATGTACGCCGAAAACTATAAAAGATTCGAGGAGCTTATAGACAAACTGCGAGAGTTTGAAGGGGCCATCATAGTTGAGGGCCCGCGAGACGAGGTGGCTCTGAGAAATTTGGGGGTCAGGGCGGAGATAATAAGACTTTCACGCCTCCCACTATCAGAAATCGCGCTCATCGCGTCATCATATGGAGAGGTCATGATACTTACAGACTTCGACAGAAAGGGCGAAGAGCTTGCAAGGAAGCTCCTCCGCTATCTGGAGGGGTATCCCTGCAGAGTCGATTCAGAGACGCGGAAGGAGCTCAAAAGGATAGCAAAGAAGGACATTAAGGGGATTGAGGACCTCTATGGCCTCTATCTTAAGGTCATCTCCGTTTCTGACCCCCACTTGGAGGGAATTCGATGAAGAGGAAAAAGACAGTGCTTCACCACATTTTAGCTGAAAAGCAGAAGTTTGAAAAACGGAAAGAGGGTGGTAGTATGTCAGCCAAAGATGAATTTGGAACGACCAAATATGTAATCTATGCCGAGTTTGAAGCAAACGGAATTGTTGAAAGGCCCGACGTTGTTGGTGCTATTTTTGGTCAGACTGAAGGTCTTCTTGGTGACGATCTGGACTTAAGGGAGCTTCAAAAGACCGGAAGGATCGGAAGGATAAGGGTTGAGGTTCACGCAAAGGCTGGAAAGACCTACGGAACGATAACCGTTCCTTCGAGCCTTGATAGGGTTGAGACGGCCATTTTGGCGGCTGCTCTTGAGACGATAGACAGGGTCGGTCCAGCCGAGGCCAAGATAAAGGTTCTCCGCATAGAGGACGTCAGGGCAACCAAGAGGAAATATATTATCGAGAGGGCCAAGGAGATCCTCGAGACCCTGATGGAGCAGGAAATCCCAGAGACCCAGGAGCTCACAGAGGAAGTCAAGAAGGCCGTAAGGGCTAAGGAGCTCATAGAGTATGGGCCGGAGAAGCTTCCCGCCGGACCGCATGTACCGTTCTCTGATTCAATCATTGTCGTTGAGGGAAGGGCAGATGTACTAAACCTGCTCAAGCACGGCATAAAGAACGCCATAGCCGTCGAAGGCACCTCAGTTCCGGAGACCATAATAAAGCTCAGCAAGGAGCGCATCGTTACCGCCTTCACCGACGGCGATCGCGGTGGAGAGCTCATCCTTAAGGAGCTCCTTCAGGTCGCAGATGTTGACTACGTCGCCAGAGCACCAGAGGGCAAAGAAGTCGAGGAGCTCACCAAGAAGGAGATAGTGAAAGCACTTAGGAGCAAGGTGCCTGCTGAGCAGGTCATAACCGAGATATTCTACAAGGGTAGAAACTTCTACGAAGTCATAAAGGAGAAGGAAAGGGCCAAGAACGGCAGGGAGGAGAAGGTAAGGGAGGTCAAACCGCCAGCACCTGCACCAGCTCCAGCACCTGCACCAAAGCCAATAGAAAAGCCTGAGCCTAAGGAGAGGGAGGAGAAGATAGTCAAGCCGATTCAGCAGCCCAGGCCGAGCGAGCTGGACGAGTTCGGCGAGTTCATCGAAAAGGTCAAAAGCTCCAAAGACTCGATGGCGCTCCTACTCGACAAAGACAAGAGCGTCATAGCGGAAATACCCGTCAGAGAGCTCACCAACCAGCTCAAGGAAAGAAAGGACGTTTACGCTGTCGTCTTCAACGGCGTCATAACCCAGAGGCTCATCGACACAGTCAGCGAGAGCGGGGTAAAGTACCTTGTCGGGGCGAGGAAGTACAACGTCGTCAGAAGGCCTGTCAATCTCAAGATAGTGACCTTTGCGGAGTGAGCTCCGCACCTTCTTATTTCCCATCACAAAACTTTCAACTTTTTTGGGTAGAATCTTCTGGTGGTTCCATGGATGAGGGTCTTGAGCTGATGCTCTTTGGGAGTTTCGTTTCATTCTCTTTGGGATACTAATGAGCAATAACAGAGGCATGTTCTTCGGAATCCTCGGTTTAGCCATGGTGTTCCTGGAGATACTCCTGCCGCAAGAGAAACGGAAGGAAGAACCACGTTGCGAAGGGGAGTAACTTTATAACTCCTCCCTCCCTTCTTCTCCCGGTGAGGAGAATGAACGTGGAAGAGTTGATTATGAAGTACGCGCTCATCAATGCGATCAGCCACAAGGGTAAGGCCAACCCAAAGGCTGTGATAGGGAAGGTTCTCGGCGAGAACCCGGAACTTAGGCCCAAAGCAAAGGAGATAATCCCACTCGTCAACCAGATAGTGGAGCAGGTCAATGGAATGGACATCGAAGAACAGGAAGCAAAGCTGAAGGAGATTTATCCAGAGTTCTTCGAGGCAAAGAAGGAAAAGAAAGAGGAAAAGAAAGGCCTTCCGCCCCTCCCGAAGGCAGAGAAGGGTAAGGTGGTTACCCGTTTCGCCCCTAATCCTGACGGAGCATTCCACCTCGGTAACGCTCGTGCTGCTATCCTAAGCCACGAGTACGCAAGGCTCTACGGCGGCAAGTTCATCCTCCGCTTCGATGACACTGATCCAAAGGTCAAAAGACCCGAACCTAAGTTCTACGAGTGGATCATCGAAGACCTCAAGTGGCTTGGCTTCCAGATTGACGAAATCCACATAGCCAGCGACAGGCTTGAAATCTACTACAAGTACGCAGAAGAACTCATCAAGATGGGTAAGGCTTACGTCTGCACCTGCCCGCCGGAGAAGTTCCGCGAGCTGAGGGACAATGGAATCGCCTGCCCTCACAGGGAAGAGCCGGTAGAGGTTCAACTCGAGCGCTGGAGAAAGATGCTCAACGGCGAATATAAAGAAGGCGAAGCTGTGGTTAGAATAAAGACAGATCTTAAGCATCCGAACCCAGCCGTTCGCGACTGGCCCGCTCTTAGGATAATCGACAACCCGAGCCATCCAAGAACCGGTGATAAGTACCGCGTCTGGCCGCTTTACAACTTCGCCTCAGCCATAGACGACCATGAACTAGGCGTTACGCACATCTTCCGCGGTCAGGAGCACGCCGAGAACGAGACAAGACAGCGCTACATCTATGACTACTTTGGCTGGGAATATCCTGTCACCGTTCACCACGGCAGGCTCTCAATTGAGGGTGTTATTCTCAGCAAGTCTAAGACTAGAAAGGGAATAGATGAAGGCAAATACTTCGGCTGGGACGATCCAAGGCTTGGAACCATAAGGGCGCTCAAAAGGCGCGGTATAAGGCCGGAGGCTATAAGAGAGCTTATTATAGAAGTCGGCCTTAAGAGGAGCGACACGACGATAAGCTGGGACAATCTTGCTGCCATAAACAGGCGCATAGTCGAGCCAATAGCCAACCGTTACTTCTTCGTTGCCGACCCGATACCGATGTATATTGAAGGCTACGATGAAGAATTCGTGGCAGAGATACCGCTGCATCCGGATCATCCGGACAGGGGAGTCAGAAAGCTTAAGTTCGAGCCAGGCAGGCCCGTCTACGTTTCCAAGGATGATATGGAACTGTTCAAACCGGGTAGCTTCGTCCGTCTCAAGGATCTCTTCAATGTGGAAATCCTTGAAGTTTCAGAGGAAGGCATAAAAGCCAGGTTCCACAGTATTGAGTACGAAATCGCCAGAGAAAACCGCTGGAGGATGGTGCACTGGGTCACTGAAGGCAGGGCCTGTGGGGTTCTCATTCCGCAGGGCGACGAGCTGATAGTCAGAAAAGGCCTGCTCGAGAGTGACGCCAACGTCAAGGTTGATGACGTTGTCCAGTTTGAGCGTTTCGGCTTTGTAAGGATAGATGATGTGACACCCGAGAAAGTGGTGGCGATATTCGCCCACAAGTGACCTCTTCTTTTATTTTCCATGGCAAAACAAAAATAAGGATATGGGGCCTATTCAGGCCTTTTCGGGCACAAGTTTGTCGCCGAAGAGACCGAACAGAATCACTACCGCGGCAATGATTCCCGAGACAACGTAGACGCCGCCAGCCCTGAAGACTGCAAATAGGGCGTAGAGACCACCAACGAGGAACAGCACCGCTGCTATTCCAGCCATTGCGAGGGCTGAAGTTGATGGTTTTTCCTTGGAAGCCAGCACTGGATAGAGCTCAAAAATTGCCGTGAAGAACGTTGTCACACTCACTGCTTTGAGCACCATGTCTGCTGTTGATGGAGAGGAGTCTATTACGCCTATTGCAAGGGCCACAGCTACAAGATAGGCAGCAGCTTTATTCCTGCTCACCCTAAGGGTTGATTCAACTATCTGGAGACCGATCTCCGCAGTTGGCAGCAGACTGGTGATACCTGCAAAGAACGCAGAGATTCCTATGAGGAGTATCAGCGTCGGATAGTCCGCAAGGATGTGTGGCAGTTCGCCCATGAGCTGAATAGCACCTTCTTCACCACCATGGACATACTGGAGAAGCCTGTCAGGGGTGGTGGGAGCAATTGCATAGACAACAGTTATCGTTGATAGAATCCCGATGAAAAGCTGAACCAGGATTCCAACCCCAATGATTACCTTCGCGTTGAAGCGCTCGTTGATAAAGCTTCCGAGCATCAAGTAGAATGCAAATCCAAGTCCAACACCGTAGATTGCCCTTTCAGCGGCAGCTTTTATGAGGTCAAGTGTTATTGGGTGCCTTGCAACGAGCATGTGCTTGGCCATTGCCAGGTAGGTGGCACCCTCAGATATCTGTACCTTGAACGCAACCGTAGTTATTGTAACCGCGACGACAAATATCACAGAACCTATCGCCATGATTGCGAAGGTCTTCTCTTTAGCCCTAGTGAGGATAACGAAGGCTATAGCAAACATCAGTATCTTGGCTATGAGCCTGGCGACGGTTCCTGTTCCAAGAACCGGTGAGAGAACGGTCAGCATGGTGTTGGCGGTGTAGTACGAGAGGAACATTGCAATGGCAGCGAAGATTGAGAGCACCATAGCGGGCCGTTTTGAGACTTTGTTGTAGAGTTCAACGAAGTAGTAGCCGGATTTCATGACGGTCTCAGCCTCGAGTATTGCGACATACGTTAGTATTGCAAGGAATACTAAGTGCACAACCATTCCAGTCAAACCGTACTGGAGCCAGAACTGCGGGAATAGACCGATGCTACCTGCTCCAGTGGCGAATCCGGCAACAAGGAATATCAGGTATATTGTCCACTTCTTAATTTCATCCATGGTTTCACCCCCTGGTTTGTATATCCCACAATGGACGTTTGAGGTTAAAAATATGACTTCCCACGAGGAACGTCTAAAAGTTCTTACTTCTAGTTTATGGAGTAAATTTTGCCAAAAATGAAACAATGGGGAAGACTCACTCAAAGAAACCTCTCCACTTCACCAATCCGAGCAAGAACCGGTGGGGTAGCTTTTCGTGGTGGGGGTAAATCCTTATCGCATAGTTCCAGCAGGAATTACCGAGGTGCCTCAGAGCACTTCCCTCATAGGTGTAGAGCCACCTCCCACCCCCGAGCTCCTTTGGATGCCTCAGCTCAACGATATGCGGTTTCTCTATGCGTTGCTCCTCGGCATGGACGCCGTAGTAGAGCTCAAGACGGACGTCTTCGGGCTTAAGTTCATCGAGGTAGACGAGGATCTCAAGTCTGCTTCCATCTTTTATGGCTACACTTTCGATGCTCACGTTGTTCCATGCACTGATAACGCGGTCTTTCCATGCGGCCATCTCCTTGGCACCGGCGTAGTTACCCCTCGTGAGCCAGATGTAGTTACTCATAGCCTTGGAATAGAAACGATCCATGTATTCCTTGACCATCCTGTGAGTGCTGAAGCGCGGGGCTATGCTCTTGATGCTCTCCTTCATCATGTAAATCCATTTCCCGCGGTTGCCGTAGTAGGTTGGGATTATTTCCCTCTCCAGCAGATTGTAGAGGCTCTCTGCGTCCTTTATGTCGTCGGCTTCGGTCTCGGGCTCCGTACTCTCCTCTCCAATGATCCACCCGTTCCTGCCGTTGTAGCCTTCCACCCACCAGCCCTCGTAGATGCTCGCGTTGAGCACTCCGTTCAGCCCGGCTTTCATTCCACTCGTTCCGCTAGCTTCCATCGGCCTGCGCGGATTGTTGAGCCAGAGGTCAACTCCGGCCACCATGAGCCTTGCACTTCCCATATCGTAGTTCTCAAGGACGAATATCTTGCCCCTGAACTCGGGCATCTGAGAGGCCTCGTAGACTTTCTTTAGGAACTCTTTGCCGGCCTCGTCCATTGGATGGGCCTTTCCACCAAAGACTATGTAGACTGGCCTCTCTGGGTTGTTCAGAAGTCTCTTGAGCCTTTCAATATCCGTAAAGAGTAGGGTGGCGCGCTTGTAGGTCGCGAAGCGCCGGGCAAAGCCTATGATGAGCGCGTTCTCGTCTATCTCTGGCAGGGGATCATCTATTCCAAGCCTCTCGTTCCTCGCCCTAATCTTCCTCTTCAGTAGCTCTATGAACTCCCTCTTGGCCTTAAGATGGGCCTCCCAGAGCTCTTCATCGGGAATCCTCTCAATGGCGTACCACAGACCCTCGATGTTCGTGTGCTCGCGCCATGCCTTTCCGAGATAGCGGTCAAAGAGCTTTCTCATCTCGCTGTGAACCCAGGTCATGGTGTGTACGCCGTTGGTGATGCCCTCGATGGGTATCTCATCCAGCGGAACTCCGGGCCAAAGATTCTGCCACATGCGCTTGCTTACCTCGGCATGGAGCTTACTGACGCCGTTGACGTAGCTGGAAGTTCTTATGGCCAGTAAGGTCATGTTGATTTCATCCCTCTCACGGCCGAGCTCCAGGAGTCTCTCGTCCTTATCCTCAAGGAACTTGGCGAGCCTCTTCCTGACCTCCTCAATTGGGAAGCGATCGTGGCCCGCTGGAACTGGGGTGTGCGTGGTGAAAACCGTAGTCCCTCTGACAATACTCAACGCCTCGGTAAAGGTCAACCCTTCATCCATGTACCAGGCTATCCTCTGAAGGTTAGCAAAGGCTGGATGCCCCTCGTTGAGGTGGACAACGCCGGGTTCAATGCCCAAAGCTTTAAGCAGGCGCATTCCACCGATTCCTAGAAGTATCTCCTGCTTTATGCGCTTGTCTATCTCGGCATTGTAGAGGTAGTCGCATATGGTTCTGTCGTCCGCGCTGTTCTCGGGAACGTCGGTGTCCAGTAGATATATCTTCACCCTTCCAACCTCAACCTCCGAGGCCCTCGCGTAAACGATTCTGTCCTCTATGGGGACCTCTATAAGGAGTGGCTTTCCATCCTTCCCGAGAACCGGTTTTATCGGCATCTCCTCTGGCCTGTACTCTGGGAAGATCTCGATCTGTCTTCCGTCTCTGTCTATCTCCTGCTTGAAGTAGCCGTGCTTATAGAGCAGACCTATTGCTATGAAAGGCAGGCCAAGGTCACTGGCGGTCTTCACGTGGTCACCAGCGAGTATCCCCAGACCACCAGAGTATATGGGCAGAGTCCTGCTTATGCCGTACTCCATGCAGAGATACACTATGGGCTTGTCCCACTTGGGGTAGTTGGTTGAGAACCAGGTCGAATCTGGATTCATATAATCCCGGAATTGTTCCATAACGAGCTCGTAGAGGTTCATGAAGTCGTCGTCCTTCAGAAGCTCCTCGAGGCGCTCCTCGGAAACGTCGAGAAGGAGCTTAACCGGATTCTTGTGTTCCCTCCAGTGTACCGGGTCAATATACTCCCAGAGCCTCGTTGCCCTCCTGTTCCAGCTCCACCAGTAGTTGTAGGCCAGATCAGCCAAATCCTTGATGGGATGGGGAAGCTTCTCCCTGATTAAATCGTGGGTGGGAGTTTCAACGTCGGCCATGGCGACCACCTATGTATCATTTTCGGTGATACTATGTGGAGAGTGGGGTTAAAAAGGGTTTTGGGAGTACCCAGAAAAGTGCACCCGGAGAAGGAAAAGAAGAGAAGGGCTCATGCCTTCTCAAGCTGGAAGGGGCTGATATAGTCACCGTACTTTTCCCTGGCCTCGAGCAGCCTCTTCCTCTCCTCCTCGAGAACCTGGAAGAGCTCCTCCGGAGCTTCCTTAACCTGTTCGCGGTAGATCTTCTCGATACGTTCTATCTTCGCCAGAAGTTCCGGAACCCTAATGGTGAACTGCTTCTCGTAGTCCTCCCTGCTGTAGTCCTTGTTGAGAACCTCCCTGAAGAGCCTTGCTAAGTCCCCATACTTCGGGATGTAGCCTATGGGAGTATCTATGGCATCGACGTCGCCGTGAACGCGGAGCTCCATCCACTTGAGCCAGACTGCCTTGTCGAGCTTATGGTTGAGCCAGTTGCCGTCCTCATCGCGGAGGAAGTAGTTCACCGCGAATATCTTGGGGGCTTTTCTGAGCTTCTTCTCGAACTCAAGGTAGTTCTCGATGTATTCGCCGAGGGGAACACTCATGAAGTCGAGTATAGCCATCGGGTTGAAGGCTCTAACTCCTTCCTTTCCAAGGGTTGCGGCGGTTGTCTCACTCTCAAGAGCAGCACCCATCGTTATGACGCCATGCTTCCAGTCGAAGGCTTCCCTGACTGGCGGCCATGTGTCCTTGTCCCTGCCTCCGAAGATCATGCCACCAACCTCGACGCCGCAGGGGGCCTCAAGCGCTTCAAGGTCAACATTCGGGAAGTGCTCAAGGCTGACTGTGAAGCGAGCGTTCTTGTGGCTCGGCGGAATCTCGTTTCCTTCGGCGTCTTTCTTTCCGCGCCACCACTCCCCGCTGTGGTTTTCACCCTCGCCTGGTATTGGTACGCCCATCTCGTTCCAGTAGGGCTTTCCGTCCTTGACGAGGACGTTGGAGAAGATTATCTCGACGGGCGAATGGAGAACCTGCCAGATTATCGGATCGTCTTCGGGATTGACGCCCTGGATTATGCCAAAGACACCCTTCTCGACGTTTGCTCCACGGGCTATTCCGTTCATGGGTACGATGAACGTCAAATCATCGCCGACGATGTTCTCCCAGGATATCATGGCGGTGGATGTCTTTCCGCACATGCTGGGATAAGCGCCGGTGAAGTAGGTCTTCCTGCCGTTGGGACCGTTTACTCCCATCAGGAACATGTGTTCGCTGAGCCAGCCCTCTCTAACGGCGCGCTGGATGGTGAGCCTGAAAGCGAGCTTCTTAAGGCCTATCGTGTTACCGCCGTACTGGGTGTTGACAGAGTAAACGGTCTCATCAACTAGGTCGATGTAGATACGCCTCTTATCGAGGTTCTTGCTCGTCTTCCTCTCGTCGAGCTCCCCAGCTGAGTGGACAAACTTGAAGAAGCGTGCGCTTCTTCCGAGACGTTTAAACTCTTCATAGCCCTTCCTGTAAAGGATGAACTCTGAGTGGGCTACATAAGCAGAATCCGTGAGCTGGACGGCAGGAATCGTGAAGACCGAGTTCTTCGGCCCAAGGACGAAGAAGCACACGAAGAGCTCCTTACCCCTCATAACTCCTTTCATCAGCTCGCGGATTTCCTTCAACCCCTCGTCCCTATCCTTAGTGTTGAGGAAGGGAATCTTCTTTCCACCAGGAACGAGGAGCTTAGTATTGGCCTTGTCGCGGGCCTGGTCGTAGTAGTTGTCGTAATGGACGGTGTGGTTCGGTGTCTCGAGAATCTTTTCCTCACCGTAGTAGAGCGCCTTCCAGCGGACGTAGAACTCGTCCTCTTCGTTGTCAGTACAGACGAAAACCTTGCTTGGTTCAAGCCACTCAATCCACTCCACCAAAAACTTGTGAAGCTCTGGATTGTCGATGGCTTTAATCTTCTCAAATTGCTCTTTATCGAGGAGCTTTTCAAGCCTTTCGAGGGCATTCATGTTATCGCCTCCAGAAAGAGTTGAACGATGTCTTAAATAGTTTATTTGGTAAACCTCGTTCATCAGTGTATTTATGAGTTCAGTCATGTCCCCGTACGCAGAGTATATCGACCTCTGGATAGTCCAGCGGTGCATGGAATGAAGGCAGTTATTCTGGCGGGGAAGGGAACTAGACTACTTCCGCTCACAGTCTACAGACCAAAGTCCATGATACCGTTCTTCAACAGGCTGCTGATGGAGTACACTTTCCAGAACCTCATCAAAGCCGGAGTTGAGGAGATATACATTCTCTTTGGCTATCTCAAGAAGCGCATCATGGAGTACTTCGGCGAGGGTAGTCAGTGAGGAGTTGAGATACACTAATCCAACGGCAAGAACGTCAAGCTTGAGACGGCAGGTGTGATAAAAAGGTGGTCACTCACATAGACGAGACATTTTTCGTCGTTTCCAGTGATGTGCTCACGAACCTTGACCTCAAGGCGCTCTACAATTACTACATCAGGAAAAGGGCCTCGCGACGATAGCACTGTCCAAAGTTGAAGATCCAACGCAGTATGGCGTAACCATAATAGACCACAACGGCTGAATCATTAGATTCGTCTGAGATAAGGGGCTTCGCCCTACTCGGGGATGATGTGGAAATCGGCAGAAACGTTAAAATAGAGCGTTTGGTGATATTATCAAATGTCACTCATAGATAAAGGTGTCGAGATTGAGGAAGTCATAATAGGCGAGAATGTTCACATAGGTAAGGGCGTGATTATCCAGTCCGGAAGCCTTATAGGTGATAACACGCTCATCGAAGACTTCGGCAAGATCTGCTCCAACGTTAAGGTTTGGGTGGAGTCGAGGATTGGTAGGGAAAGTATTATACTGCCTGACTGAGGTGGTGAATGTGGAAGTGTATTACTCCCAGAGGTTCAACCCCGAGGAGCTTGCCCTTCTTGGAAGGGCCATAGGAACGATATCCCACGGGACCATAATCGTCGGAAGGGACGGCAGAGCGATTTCCCGATACGGAAAGAGGGCAATGGTGGTCGGAATAGTCAGCACCGGCTCGACCATAATGGACGTCAGGCTCATTCCCCTCATAGCGCTCAAAGATTTTGCACACAGGAAGGGTCTTCCTCTGGCTTACGTCTACTACTACGGCGGCGTTAGGGTTTACGTCAGTGGCATAGACAGCGAGGAAATAAAAGCCATCCTCGAGAGCAAGAGCTTCATAGAAGCGCAGCCCAACGACATTGGCGCGACAGTCTATTATCCCAACGCTCTCGACGACTTCCTGCACGAAATATTCAAGCACTACAACTTCCGCGTTAAGGGCAAAGCCCTTGTGGATGCAATGAACACCCCCGCGGTGCTCTTCTTCCCACGGATAAGCGACCACTTCGGCTTCGAGGTCGAGCTGATAAACGACATGATGACGAGCTATTTACCGCCGAAACCGAAGGAGGTCTTCCTTCATAAGCTGAACAAGGGGGACTACGACTTTGGACTGCGCTTCAGGCCAGAAGGTGTCGTCGAGTTATACAAAGATGGCGAAGAGCTTGAGTTTAGCAGCATGTGGAAGCTCCTCGATCACATGAAGAAGAACCTTTGAGATTTTTTACTCTCTCTTTTAAAGCCTTTAAAAAATCCAAAGAGAAAAGCGTTAAAAGGGGAGTCCCTTATACCTCTCCCGTTCATTTTGGGGGTGGCACCTGTGGGAATGTTCATTGTCATTGAAGGCATCGATGGTGCAGGCAAATCAACTCAGGCAAGGCTTCTGGCGGAGTGGTTCAAAAAGAAAGGCTACGACGTTGTTCTGACGAAAGAGCCGACCGATACCGCCTTTGGAAAGCTCATCAGGAGGCTCGTCCTAACGGGTGGTAAGGAAGGTATAATAGATGGCGCTCGAATAAGCCACGAAGCAGAGGCGCTCCTCTTCGCGGCCGACAGGGCTGAACATGTCCATAAGCTGATAAAACCCTCCCTCAAGACAGGGAAGATCGTTATTTCAGATCGCTACTTCTACTCCTCACTCGCCTACCAATGGGCTCGCGGTCTCGATCTCGAGTGGCTGATTGACTTAAACCGCTTTGCCGTAAGGCCTGACCTCGTTATTCTGCTTGATTTGCCGGTCAAGGAGAGCATGAAGCGCATAAACGGCAGGAGCATAAAGACGGAGTTCGACAAGATAGCAGAGCTTCAGAAGAAGGTCAGGGAGAACTATCTCAAGCTCGCGGAGAGGTTCCCCGAGATGAGGATAGTGAACGCACTGGCAAGCGTGGAAGACATCCACAACGACATCGTGGCCCTGGTCGAGCACGAGCTCCTCAAGAGGTAAGGGGTCGGCCAGTGCCGATGTCATCATGTGCCGCACGGAGCGCGGTCTCAGACCGGTAAACGCTCCTCATCCCCCGCTTTTCTTCGGCGGATTCTTTTTAAACCTTGAGGCGAACTCTTCTCGGCCGATGACGAGCGTTAGCCACGCTGAGCGGTGAGGAAAAGAGGGTTAGCCGAGGCCACTTTTTCACGAGGAAAAGGTAAAAGAGGGTCAAAAGCTTCTCAAGCCATCCACTTCCTCAAAAACTCTTCCACTTTTGCCTTCCAATCCTCTGGATGGAACTTCAATGTTCTGACGTGTGGAGCATCTGTAACCCACAGCTCAACGTCGGGGTTGATTTTCCTGTTCCTCTCGTAGAACTCCCTAACCTCATCCACCATGACGAGTGGATCCTTTTCGCCGGCTATCAGTAGGAGTGGCTTTCTGATCCTGTCCGAGTATTTCAGCGGGTGAAACTCCCTGCCGCCGCTAAAGAGCTTTGTAAAAGGCTTGACGAAGATGTAGAGCCACTCAGGAAGGTTGGCGAAGTACCTGAGACCTCTCGCCCCTGTCTTGTCGAGATCCATCGGGGGTGAATCTGCAACACCGCAGCAGACTTCTTCAATCTCGGCTAGCGAGCGTATCGTCACTATGGCACCCATGGAGAATCCGACGAGGGCTATCTTCCCGGCCCTTTCCGGATGGTTTTCCTTGAGCCACCCAATGGCGGCTTTGATGTCGAGCAGTTCTCTGTCACCAACGGTCGTGTACTTTCCCTCGCTTCTTCCGTGAGCCCGGAAGTCGAAGGCAAGGACGTTGTAGCCCTCCACGAGGAGGAACTCGATAACCGGTTTCATATAGACGTCGTCCCATCTGCTCCTTGTGTAGCCGTGAAGAGGGATAACCGTTTTCTCGCTCCCATTGTCGATCCACCAGCCGCTGAGCTTCAGGCCGTCCTCAGTTGTGAACTCAACGTCCTCGTATTCGAAGCCAAAATCTCGGGGTGTCCAGTCTTCCACAAGCCGGGGGGGCTTCACCATCTTGTAGCCGACGAATGCGACGAAGAGAATAAAGAGGAAGATAAGGATCCCAAGGCCAATAAGCCAGCCCATGCTATCACCTCACTCTGATTCTGCTTTGCTGACCTCGAGGTTCCTCATGTGCCATATCATCGGCATGGCCAAGAGCACGAGGATTGCGCCTATCGGGAAGAGTATTCTGTAGTTCTCGCCGGCCAGATCAACTATGGCACCGCCGACTATTCCTGCCAGCAGCACCGGAAGGGAGCGCGTCGCCTCAAAGAAGCCATAGTATCTGCCAGTGAAGGCCTCTTTTTCATAGTGGGTAAGCAGATCGCCGATAACAGGGTAAGAGGCTGCCATCAGGATTCCCCAGCCGATTCCCGCTATTCCAAGGGCTATCACTATCTCCGTCTGGTTTGTTATGAACCAGCCCCAGAGCTGCGGTAGTGCAAAGATAACGCCGCCAAGGATTATGCTGAGCCTCCTGCCAAGCTTGTCGTAGATGAGACCTCCCGGGAGAGCACCTAGCAGAACAGTGACATTAAAGAGTGCCATGAGATAGAGACCGAGGGAGGTCACAGCTTTAACGTTCTCCTCGCTGGCCGAGCCGTGGAGGATGTACGCCAAGATACCGTAGAGGAAAATCGCTATGAACTCGAAGCTCATCCACCAGAGTGTCTGGGCCGCGTAGAACTTGAGGAAGTCACGGTTTTCGACGATGCTCTTGAGGTAATCCTTGAGGCTCTCGTTCTCCTCAATCTCCGGTGCTTCGGGCTCCTTAACGATGAAGTAAACGAAGAGGGCCGCACCTATGAGGAAGAAAGCCGTAACGAGGAATGGAACCTTGAGGTAGGGCGTCTGTGCAAGGGCCTTTATCCCTTCGCTCTCACCAGTTTCGGCCACGGCCTTTGCTATGAGGTAGCCGGCAAGGCCGAAGAGGAAGAGGTTGCCGGCCCATTCGAGGAGTGTGATAACTCCGCTGGCCTTACCCCTCTGACCGCTCTCGATGGTGTCGGGCATCAAAGCCCTATACTGTGCTGTGTAAAGGTGCATCGAGAGGTAGAAAAATCCCAGCGTCAGTGCGAAGCCCCAGAGTGGGACTCCCATGGCGTAGGCAGTGTAGATCATCAACGCGGCTATTCCTGCCAGAAGACCACCCACCATAATGAATGGCCTTCTCCTTCCGTGCCTTGATTTGAGCGTATCGCTGTAATAGCCGAGAAGAACGGGGATGAACAGACCGATGAAACCCTCGAAAGCCAAAATCGTTCCTTTCACAAAGGCCGATTGTGTGTAGCTCGAAAGCAGCGGGAAGGAGAGGCCCTTATTCAGTGCCCAGCCGACGCTCCTGCTGAATCCGAGCAGGGCCAGACCGAGAACAACACTCCAGCTGAAGCCTTTCCTGTTCATGGTTTCACCTCCTTATTTTGACACCTTTATGTTAAAATGGAGTTTTTACCTTTTCGGTTTGGCGGACTAAGGAAAAGTAAGAATAGAAAAGGGCTCAGTCCATATCGGGTACGTAGTCGTAGATGTTGCCCTTCCCCCTGACAATGTCTCCCCTTCTGACGAACTGCATGGCTATCATTGATAGTATGAAGAACAGCGTCGCGAAGGGCAATAGCGTTTTATATCCAGCCACGTCTATGAATACTCCGGAGAGGGGCGGTGCCACAAGGTTTGCAGCCTGGCTGAAGAAGTAGTAAAGACCCGTGTAGCCACCGAGCTTTTCTTCGGTAGTCATGTCGACAACCATCGGCAGGGAGTTGACGTTGACCATTGCCCAGCCTATGCCGCCGACGAAGAACAGTCCCATGAAGCTCATCACTACCGGGTCGTTGAGGGAGCTGCTGGCTGGCTTCGAGCTTTCACCGAGCTGGTAAGCTAAGAGCATTATAGCAACGACTATGAGAAGGCCAAGGGTTATTGTCCTCTTTCTTCCAAAGCGACCACCCATGAAACCGGCGGGAATGGCAAATATCATGAAGCTAAGCGAGAAGACCCCCAGCATGAAGGCTCCAGTGCTCTCATCAATTCTGAGGTGATACTTGGCGTAGCTCGTGAAGAAGGTCTCCAGAGAGTTGAAGGCGATGAACCAGAAGAATATCGCCACAAGGATTGCAAAGAGGCTCCTTTCCTTACTCGCGAAGACGTCCTTGAGGTTCTCCTTTAACTCGCCGGAGCTCTTTCTGGTTGTTTCCTTGAGAAGCTTCTTGAGCTCAAGCTTCTTCCCAGGGACGCGGTACTCCTCGGGCTCGGGGACAAAAAGGACCACGAGCAGGTTGGCAAGGAGCATTATCGCCGCACCAAGATAGAAGGGATAGGCGTAGTTCATATCATAAAGGGCTTTACCGCCGAAGTAAGCGAGCAGGGCACCAAGGCCGCCCATGAAGTTAATTATTCCATTCGCTTGACTTCTCTTTTCACTTGGCGTTATGTCCGGCATGAATGCTATGACCGGCGATCGGAAGAGGGCCATGAAGAAGTTCATGAATATAATAGTTCCCATAAAGAGGGCAAGGCTTTCGTATTCCCTGGCCACGGGAATGAGCGCGAACATAAGAGCGGCCGAAGGTGCACCGAGGAGAATGTAAGGCTTCCTCCTTCCGAGTTTGGTGCGCGTCATATCGCTTAAAGCCCCAAGGAAAGGGAGGAGCAAAACCGCGAATAGGTTGTCTATCGTCATGATAAAGCCAGTAACAGTCTTGCTGAGGTGGAATGTATCCTGCAGGAAAATCGGTACGTAAGCGTTGTAGAGAGCCCAGATGATGCTTATTCCAAAGAAGCCAAAACCAAGGATAAATATCCTGCTGTACCTGAAGTCTTTCATGTTCATCACCCATCTATTTTAGCCTCCAATGAACCGGAACGCTGAGTTTTTAAGGTTTTTTGGTCTCCGCGGATGTGGGAGTGGCGATGGTACCACCAATGATCCTCGGACACAGGGGCTTCAAGGGAAGGCTTGAGAACACGCTTCCCGCCTTTAGAAGGGCGCTCAGATACGCCGATGGAATAGAATTCGATGTGAGAGTCGCAGGCGACGGAAAGCTTGTGGTTCATCACGACGAGGGTTTTCAGGCTAACGGTTCTTATCAGTATATCCGGGAGCTAAGCCTGAGGGAGCTGCGAAGGGTACATCCCAACGGGAGGCTCATCCCAACGGTCAGGAACGTTTTTAGGGAATTCTCTGGGGCCTTACTCAACGCTGACCTGAAAGAGATAGATGCTGTGGAGGGAACCCTGGGGCTCGCTGAAAGGTTTGGGATTCTTGAAAACGTAGTTTTTTCAACAGAAAACAGAGAAATCGCAGAACACCTCATAAAGGAATGTCCATCCTGCAAGGTGGGCTTTTCCATAGTCAGCTACTCATCTATTGCCCATCTTGCCGGACTGAAAGGTCTCTATTCCGTCCACGTGCCGATTGATACCATCGGTTACGTCGGCTACAAAGCGTTGGTGGTTCTCCTCAGAACCCTAAGGAAGCGGGGAACGAGGATTTACCTCTGGAACTACCAGATGGACGAGCTTTACTGGGTCCCGAGGCTTCTCCCCTTTGTGGACGCAGTCATCTCGGACGACCCTGCCAGATTGAGAAAAAGTTTTTACCCCAAAGGTCTATTCGCTGGAGGCGATGGCAATGCTATGGGAACGTGATAGGGTTATCGTCCTCGGACACCGCGGGTACATGAGCAAATACCCTGAAAACAGCCTCCTGGCTTTTAGAAAGGCCGTGGAAGCCGGGGCAGATGGAATCGAGCTCGACGTCTGGCTTACCCAGGATGGAAAAGTCATAGTTATGCACGACGAGAGCATAGATAGGACAAGCAACCTAAGCGGAAAGCAGAAAGAAATGACGCTGGAGGAGCTCAAGAAGGCGGACATAGGCATGGGCGAGAGGATTCCAACGCTTGAGGAAGTTTTTGAGGTTCTTCCAAAGGATGCACTGATTAACGTCGAGCTCAAGGACGTCGATACAGCGAGAGAAGTTGCCAGAATAGTTAGCGAGAACGATCCCGAGCGGGTCATGATATCCTCCTTCGAGATTGAGGCACTCAGGGAATACCGGAAGCATGACACGGAAACGGCCATGGGGCTGCTCATAGACAGGGAGGAAGTTGTACCCCTCATACCGAAGCTCAAGGAAGAGCTCGACCTCTGGTCGATAAACGTCCCAATGGAGGCCATTCC
The DNA here is from genome assembly GCF_000018365.1 of Thermococcus onnurineus NA1. Lineage (NCBI taxonomy): Archaea > Methanobacteriati > Methanobacteriota > Thermococci > Thermococcales > Thermococcaceae > Thermococcus > Thermococcus onnurineus. Next base: position 179,392 of record NC_011529.1, read on the forward strand.
AGTAATTGGCCTCGAGAAGACTGTTCAGGCACTCCACTGGGCCCGTTCGATGGGCCTCAAGGTCGCCCTCTGGACGGAGAACGACGTTCTCTTCTACAAAGACGATAACCTGGCCAAGCTGAAGGGCCTCTTCGAGATCGTCATAGCGAATGACGTTGAGAGGATGATTGAGTACTTAAGGAGATTGGGACTCAGGTAAGGCAACGACCGAAGCCCTAATATACCATCTTTTACTTTTCTCATCACTGGTGAACAGAGATGGACAGGTTCATTCTCTCGCTTGATGAGGGAACTACCTCAGCCAGGGCCATAATCTTCGACAGGGAGAGCAACGTTCTCGGCGTTGGTCAGTACGAGTTTCCCCAGCACTATCCCAGACCTGGCTGGGTCGAGCACGACCCGAACGAGATATGGGAGGCCCAGTTCAGGGCGATAAAGACCGCTATCGAACGGGCCAAAATCGAGCCAACTCAGATAGCGGCGATAGGCGTTACCAACCAGCGCGAGACGACGATAGTCTGGGATAAAAGCGGAAAGCCGCTCCACAACGCGATAGTCTGGCAGTGCAGAAGAACCGCTGAGATGGTCGAAGAAATAAAGCGGGAATACAGCGAGGTCATCAAGGAGAAGACAGGGTTAGTTCCGGATGCTTATTTCTCGGCCAGCAAGCTTAAGTGGCTCCTCGACAACGTGCCTGGCCTAAGGGAGAAGGCCGAGAAAGGCGAGGTTCTCTTCGGAACGGTTGACACCTTCCTCATCTACCGCCTCACGGGCGAGCATGTTACGGATTACTCAAACGCATCCAGGACAATGCTCTTCAACATCAAGAAGCTCGAATGGGACGACGAGCTTCTCGAAATTTTTGGGGTTCCCGAGGGCGTCCTGCCCGAAGTCAAAGAGTCGAGTGAAATCTACGGTTACACAAAGAAAGAACTTCTCGGTGCTGAAATTCCCGTGAGTGGCGACGCGGGCGACCAGCAGGCAGCTCTGTTCGGCCAGGCCGCCTTTGAGACGGGCATGGTTAAGGCAACATACGGAACCGGAAACTTTATCCTGGCCAACACTGGCAAGACCGTCCGCTATTCAGATAACCTGCTCACCACGGTAGCGTGGGGGTTAAATGGAAAAGTCTCCTATGCCCTTGAGGGGAGCGTCTTCATAACAGGGGCGGCAGTTCAATGGCTCCGCGACGGAATCAAAATCATAAAGAGCGCGCCGGAGACGGAGGAACTCGCCCGGAAGCTGCAGAGTAACGAGGGGGTTTACTTCGTTCCTGCCTTCGTTGGCCTTGGAGCCCCTTACTGGGATCAGTTCGCGAGGGGGCTGATAATTGGCATAACGCGCGGAACTGGTAGGGAGCATCTCGCCAGGGCGACGCTGGAAGCCATAGCCTACCTGACGCGCGACGTGGTCGAGGAGATGGAGAGACTCGTGGGGATAAAGGAGCTCCGCGTCGATGGGGGAGCAACAGCGAACGACTTCCTGATGCAGTTCCAGGCGGATATACTCAACAGGAGGGTCGTCAGGCCCGTCGTGAAGGAAACTACTGCCTTGGGGGCGGCGTATTTGGCGGGACTGGCCGTCGATTACTGGGAGGGCCTCGAAGAAATAAAGAGTCTGTGGAAGGCAGAGAAGGTCTTCGGGCCAGTGATGGACGAAGAAACCCGCAGGAAGCTCTACCGCGGCTGGAAGGAAGCAGTAAAGAGGGCTATGGGCTGGGCCAAGGTTGTGGATGCTTGACGAAGGCATGGCCCGTTTTTTCTTTCATCTTTAAGGAGAAGTGAACCCGAACGCCATATATGTTCATTCGATTGATGTCCACTAATGCTCCCCCCCTTTATGCCCGGAACTGTTCTTTCCTCCCTTTTGGGCCAAACCTGAGGTTAAAGAAAGCTTTAAAACGGTGAAAGTCCTTTCTCAAGTTAACTCGGAGGGAGAAAATATGAAAACCAAGGTTGCCATAATCGGCGCGGGAATAAGCGGCGCAAGCATAGCACGCGTTCTGAGCAGGTACGAGAACCTTGAAGTGCATCTGATTGAGAAAGCCCCAGACGTCGGCTGGGGCGTCAGCAAGGCCAACACAGCCTTAATCCACGGCGGCTACGATGACGATCCGAAAAAGTACCCGATGAGGGCCAAGTTGTGCATCCGTGGTAACAGACTCTGGCACCAGTGGGTCAAGGAGCTAGAAATTCCCCACGTCTGGAACGGAGCATTGATAGTGGCAACGAAGGAAGAGGACTTCGACGAGCTTGAGAAACTTTTGGAGCGTGGAAGGGAGAACGGCGTGCCCGAGATGAGGATAGTCGATAAGGAAGAGCTCTTCCACCTTGAGCCTAACCTCACGAAGGAAGCCATCGGAGCGCTGTGGGTTCCAATAGTGGGTCAGATAGGTCCAATTCCAGCGGTTATAGCGATAGTCGAGAACGCAGTTGCCAACGGCGTCAAAACCCACCTCGAGACCGAAGTTACCGGGATAAAGGTCGAGAACGGTGAGGTTAAGGGTGTTGAGACGAAGAACGGCTTCATAGAGGCGGACATAGTTATTAACGCTGCCGGACTTTACGCCGACGAGATAGCCAGAATGGCTGGAATAGACTACTTCGAGATTCACCCGAGGAAGGGTGAGTATTTCCTCTTTGATGAGGGCATTCCCGGACCGAGGCGCGTTCTCTTCCCGACGCCGACGCCAATAAGCAAGGGCATAGTTGTCACAACAGAGATCAGCGGGCACCTTATGATAGGACCGAACGCCCAAGACTTGCCACCCGAGGAAAAGGAAAACCTGGCGACCACAAGGGAAGGACTTGAACAGGTCTGGGAAGGTGCGAAAAAGCTCTGGCCCCAGCTGCCGCCGAGAAGCAAGGTTATCAGAACGTTTGCCGGTCTGAGGCCCGAACCAACGGGTGGAGACTTCATAATAAAGGCCGAAGAGGAAGTCTGGGGCTTCATAAATGTCGCCGGAATTCGCTCTCCAGGTCTCACGAGCGCCCCTGCGATAGCCTACGAAGTGGCCGAAATAATCCGGCACGACCTTGGAATAGAACTCGTTGAAAAGAGGAAGTGGAATCCCTACAGGAAGGAAATCACCCACTTCTTCATGCTCTCGCCGGCTCAAATAAACGAGGTCGTCAAAAGAGACCCCGCCTACGGAAAGGTTATCTGCAGATGCAACCGCGTTAGCGAGGGGGATGTTCTAGAGGCAATAGAGAGAATGAAGTTCATCGGTGTAAAGACTCCGAGCGTCGATTCCGTCAAGTTCAGAACCAAGGCAACGACCGGAACCTGTCAGGGAAGCTTCTGCAGGCCGAGAATAATCCAGCTCCTCGCGAGGGAGTACGGTGTCGGGCCTTGGGAGGTTACACTGAAAGGAAAGGGAAGCGAGGTCGGTATAGGTGACGTTAAGGTTCTCTTCAGAGGTGAGGATGCATGAACGACCTTCCAATGCTCAACTACGACGTTGTCGTCATTGGCGGTGGGCCTGCAGGAATGGCGGCCGCCGTAAGGGCAAAGGAACTTGGACTTAAAGTTCTCCTCCTCGATGACAACGACTACCTTGGCGGTATCCTGCCCCAGTGCATACATCCCGGCTTCGGACTGCACTACTTCAAAGAGGAGCTCACCGGGCCGGAGTTTGCGGCACGCTTCGCTAAGAGGCTTGTGGAGCTCGGCGTTGATTACAGGACGGCCGCAAGGGTTTTGGAGATTAAAAACTACTCAGACCTCGAGAAAGTCGTTGTATTTAGTTCTCCAAGCGGAGCCTATCAGGTCTGGACAAAGACTATAATCTACGCCGCCGGAGCGCGTGAGAGGCACGCATTTGAGATAGGAATCGTCGGAGACAGGGGAGCGGGAATCTACACCGCAGGAGAGGCCCAAACGCTTATGGACATCTACGGTGTAATGCTGGGAAAAGAAATCGTCATCGTGGGTTCAGGCGACGTTGGACTAATAATGGCGCGCCGCTTTGCCCTTGAGGGAGCAAAGGTCAAGGCCGTAATCGAGCTGATGCCCTATCCCGGAGGCTTGGCCAGGAACATAATGATACTCAGGGACTTCGATATTCCGCTATATCTGAGCCATAAGGTCGTTGAAGTCCGAGGAAAGGAGAGGGTCGAGAGGGTTAAGATCGTTAAAGTTGATGAGAATCTAAGGGAAATCCCAGGAACGGAGTTCTGGATTGAGGCTGACACACTGATAATCTCGGCCGGCCTTGTGCCAAGCGTCAAACTCCTCACTGCCATCGGGGTTGAAATAGATCCGACAACAGGAGGACCTGTCGTTAACGACCTCTTTGAGACAAGTGTTCCGGGAATATTTGCCGCTGGAAACTCGGTCATTATAAACGACCTCGTGGACTACGTTGCCGAGCAGGGTGAACTTGCCGCGGAGGGTGCGAAGCTCTTCATAGACAACGAGGGGATACCAACGAGGCGCTGGATTAAGCTGGAAAAAGGCGAGAACGTCAGGCTTTTGGTTCCACATTATCTCAGCGGCGAGAGGGACGTCTGGATATACGCGCGCGTTTCAAAACCGATGGAGAACGTCGAGGTTCGTTTCCCAGAGATAGGCAAAAAGCTCCGCCTTCCAGTGGTCAAGCCGGCGGAGATGCTCAGGATGAAGCTGAGAAAGGAGGAGATCGCGAAGGCCAGGGATGGCATCACCATGGAGGTGGTGCCGCTATGAAGAAGACCTACCGCTTTACCTGCATTGTCTGCCCCCTCGGCTGTGCACTGGAGGTCGAGGTTGAGAACGGCAAGATCGGCGAGATCAAGGGATACACCTGTCCAAGGGGCAAGGAGTGGGCCATCGAGGAGGTTACCAATCCGAAGAGAGTAGTCATGAGCGTCATCAAGGTCAGGAACGGTGCCCTGCCGACGGTGAGTGTTAAGACCGCAGAACCGGTACCGAAGGAGAAGATCCCAGAGCTGATGGAGTTCCTTTCAAAGCTGGAGGTGGAGGCTCCGGTGGAAATCAGTCAAGTTATAGCCGAATGGGAAGGGGTAAAAATAGTCGCAACGAGGGGCGCCTAGCCCCTCACTCGGTATTTCCTCAATTACAAAAAGTGAAATCATGCCTACCAAGGTTCCCTATCCCGGGGCTTGGGATACGGAATTTCCCTGAGTTTGTGTTTCAGATACTCTTTAAGCGCAAACTTACACCAGCTTATGAAGACCTGCCAACAGTAGGTTTCTTCGATCTTATACGTAGTGTAGGTGTTAACGTAGTCCACAAGGACGTTAGACTTGCTGGGATCATAGTTGAGCTCATGAACGATGCTTTTGGAGACCCTTACGAGGGTTCCTTTTTCGTAGATGGCCCTTATCTTGCGGTGCACTATTAAGAACTCTCCCTCCTCATCCCATGACAACTCTACCACTAAAGTCCCGTTGTTGAAATCCAATGTTTTTGAGTTCGGATTTTTCTGGAGTTCCATGGCTATAATATGGGGGTCGTTGAGCTGTCTTAGATCATCAGTTGAAGGCCAGTAAACCCTGACAAACACTCCAATAAGCTTCAACGTCTAAGGGAAGAAAGAATCAAAGCGCCTCAAACTTCTGGAGGAATATCCTAAGATCCGTTCTGAAGGGTTCTTCGGCACGCTCAATCTCCTCATTCAGGAGCCGAAGGAAGTTCTCCTCGGTCGCTGCCTCCGTCCAGAGCCTTTTTACAAGGTTTTCTAGCTTTTCATAGTACTCCACGTAAGGCCTCGCCTCAAAGAGGGCCTCGTTAAGCTTGTCACTCATACCCACCCCTCCTGAACCAGTAGTACCATACCCTACTGGCATCCTCCGCTTGGCCCATCAGGAGGAAGTAGCGCAGTATCGCCAAGTTGATCATAATGAACAGAATCAACATTATGTGGTATGCCGCCACGTTGTAGCTTAGGAAGGCGTAGTAGTCCCAGACGAAGTGCAGGATGATGGCCAGCAGGAAGAACGGGCCCACCGAGTCCACTTTTCCTTCGGCCTTCATGCCGTAGCCAACGCCAATTATTGCGCTCCACGTGGCGTGGGCAAAGGGCGTTAAGAATCCTCTCACAATCGTGACCGGAATGCCGTAACCGAGGCCATACAGGAAGTTCTCCGTGGCGGCAAAGCCGAGGCCAGCGGCGACTCCGTAAACAAGGCCGTCCATTATGCCGTCCATCTGGCCTGCCTTGAACGGCCACCTAATCGCCAAGGCCTTGGCTGGCTCTTCCACGATACCTGCGACGAGAGCCACATAGAAGGCAGTCGTTGGGAGTACCGGATCCACCCTGCCGCCAATAGTAAGAAACATCTCCAGAATGTACGCTATTCCAACGGAGAGCGTTCCGCCGAGGATGAATGTGCCTATGACGTATTTTTTGGGCTCTGGCTCGAACTTGTCCGCGTGATAGAAGTACCAGAGTATGACAAGCGCAGGAGCGTAGGCGAAGAACACAAGTGCACTCAACACGTCCATATTGCTGCTCACCAAAAAAGAATGGAAAGCTGGAAATTTAAAGGTTTAGCATCTGGCAAGGGCCTCCTACAAGAGCTTCCTAGTTGGAGTAGGGTATGGGAATATTAAAATGTCAACCTCAAAGGTTCTTTAATACTTGAGTCAATCTTCCGAGGGATCCAAAATCAAGGAGGTCATCCTCTAAGGGCACAAGAACCCTCGAGCCTGTTACATCGTACGCTCTCAGGAAAGGGGACACTATCTCGCGCAGAACATCGTTGCCGTATGCCCAGGGGCTGAAGGCAGGAAGAACGACCAGATTGTCACTCATAATGAAGGCAGGAACCTTTATGAGCGCCCCTACCTCGTCGCGTAGCCTTATTGCTGGGTGTTCATGGCCGATAATAAATCGTTCCCCCTCCACGAGCTTATGCCCATGAACAAGCTTCCAGCCGTGAAGTTCAAGCTCGTCAACGATTTCAACGCCGGACTCTTTAAGCCAGAGCGTTCCCACGTCGTGGTTTCCTCTTACAAGAACTATCTCATCAACGAGCGGGCTGATTTCATCCACGAGGGTTTTGAGCTCTTCCCTCTCTCGCCACTCAGGAATGAATGAGTGCTTCAAATCGCCGTCGATTATCAGGATTTTTGGTTTCTCCCTCTTGAGGAGGGTTTTAAGCTGACCGACAACCTCATGGAAGACCCTCGGAAGATAAAAGCCTTCCCTCGCCATACTGACTTCGTAGCCTAGATGGAGATCCGCTATGATGAGTGCGCTCCCCAATCGGAGGGCCTTGTCGGGGAGGGGTTCTGGCTTCATGGTAGGAGGTTCAACCTCCGGCTTTTAAACTTTGTTAGGGGAACCGAAAAGGTTTTAAATCTGGCCATTGATGGAACAATGGTGAGTAAAAATGCCCTACATAGGCTTCGTCAAAAGCCCTTACGGGCCGGCTAAAACGTACGAGCTAATTCTGAAAGAGCTTGAGAAGAGGGGCTTTGATGTCACATTTTCCAAGCACCACTGGATGGGGGATGCACCCTTTGGGCTGATCATCGCTGAGACAGACAGGGGAGAAGTCGCTATCAGATGGAACCTCGGGAAGACTTTCGGGCTCAAACTCGAAGAAGTTGAAAAAGGGGACGTTGACGAGTTCGTGGAGGACACCATGGAGTATCTCAGCGGTGACTGAGTTCTTTTCGCTCCTGCTTCACCCGTTCTATCATATCAAGGAGGCTCCACAGATCCCGTATCACGTGCAGATGTGGAATTAGGGCGAGCCTTTCGCGGTTTCTTTCTATGAACCTCGCAGTTGACGGAAAGTAGTACCAGACGTACTCAGTGTTCTCATCGCCGTGTCCGATGAAGCGCCAGGGCTTGTCATCGACCCAGATAAAGACTTCATTCCCGTACTTTTCGCGGACAAGCTTAAACGCCTCGTCTATCGTCAAATCACGCCCGAAAACGATGACATCGTCAAAGAGGTCGTAGATACCCATAGCTTTGAGCCTTTTCACTTTCATGCCATCTATGAAGTCCTCGGCCGAGAAAGATATCACTGTGTGGCCCTCCTCCTTGAGCCTTTTCAAGAGCTCGGGAGCATCGTCGAGAGGCTTACTGAGCTTCGCCCGCTCCTCAAACCATGTCTCCATGAACTTAGTCCTAAGGAAGAACGGTGGCTCTGACTTCTTCTTGTGACGCCCGAAGGCTGGTCTCTCAAAGTACATCTCGATTTTAGTCAGAACCTTGGCCCAGAAACCCTTGAATGGGAGCCAGCGGTAGCGCTTCTCTAGGGCTCGCCTGAAGGCCTCCTCGATGCATGAGTACGTATCGGCGAGTGTTCCGTCAAAGTCGAAGGCGATTATCATGCTATCCCCCGGCGGAATGATGCCCTTTGAACTTTAAGCTTTATCCTCTCAATTCACAATATTCCCCCAATCCCCGCTACGTTTTGACTCAAAACTTGTGGTTCTTGTAACTCCTGTAACTCGAAAAATTTTTAATTCAGGTTCTCTATTGTTTGATTTGCAGTGCATACAACAAGGAGGGAGTTAAATGAAAAAACTGCTGGCAATATTTCTCGGTTTTCTGGTTCTAAGTGGACTCGTCAGTGCTTGGCCAACGGACGGTCCAACCCTTGACAACCCCATGAACGTCCACCAGAAGCTGACCTATAAGGCTATTGAAGCCGTCTATCAGGACAACCCGGAGCTCGGCCAGATACTGATGCAGTACAAGGATCAGCTCCTCTACGGAGCCTACGATGAGGACTGGACCGGTGGAAGCATAGAGATTGACGGGAAGGTTTACACCATCCAGTCCCAGTACCACTTTCTCGACCCGATGGATCACGCTGAACTCTTCACAGTTAATCTACTCGGAGACCCAGATACCTCTGCGGCAGACATGGCCCAGAGACTTTACGATACTGCTGTCCAGCTCTGGAAGCAGGGCAAGTACGAGGAGGCCATGTACTATCTCGGTAGGGCGGTCCACATAATCGAGGACCAGGGTATGCTCATCGCTCATCAGACCCCGCACCTCTTCGAGGATCTCGAACAGTTCAAATATATTGAAAACGCCCACGACTTCGTTGAGAATGAGATTTCACCAGCAGTGGCCGATGATATTCTCAACAACCGCGTCCCACTCGACCTTACACCCATAAAGTGGTGGCAGATCCCGGACGAGAAGGCACGCTTCATGTGGGGTGGGGACATCTACATAGCCGATAACGAAAACGGCCACATGAGCCTTGCCAATGGTGTTGCTTGGGCCTATGCCGATTTGGCAGCACACAACTCTTGGAGATACATGCTCTACTCAACTGGTCAGGACATAATTCTCTGGAGCGAATGGGGACACCTTGGCAGCTACTTCTGGACGAAGGAGCTTAGGAAGGGTGACTGGAGCGTTCTGAAACTCGAATTCAAGGGCGCCAGCTCGATAACTATCGTCTTCAAGGACATCGATATGCAGAATGTTTATGGTAGGACTCTCGGTTACGTCGAAATATATGACAAGAACTGGAACCTCATTGCCAAGTACGCCCAAGATCCAAACCTGTTCGTTGACACCAGTGTCACCGTTCCAGGAGACACTGTTTACATATACACCCACGTCGACAAAAACGACTGGTTCGACAGCGACGTCGATGGCTGGGCCATCAGAAACATAGAACTCCACGCCAACTTCGACATCAACGCCCCGAGCGGCTTCGAGACCCTTGATGGCAGAGAATACAGCAACGTCCAGTGGGCAGTCTATGAGAGCATGCAGTACAACATTAGGCTCGTTGCAGGTCTTATGGAGAAGTTCTTCGAAGATGTGGGCCTCTCATGAAGTCTTTTCTCTTTTACCAATTTTAAGCCGGCTGCAAGCCTCTCCAAGCTGTTCGCATTCTTATAACCATCTTACCTGAAACACAAAGCATATAATCTGCTGGGCATATTTTCAACGACCATCGTAAAGCTCAGAGGGTGATAGGCATGGGAAAGCACTACCTGCCTAACTCAGCACATAAGGATGAAATGCTGAAGAAAATCGGATTCAACTCAATTGAAGACCTCTTCTCCGACGTGCCTAAGGGCATGGTCAAGGAGTTCAACCTTCCCGAGGGTAGGAGCGAGTACGAGGTCTTTCTCGAGCTCAACGAAGTCCTCTCAAAGAACAAGACCGTCCTCGAAATGCCCAGCTTCCTTGGAGCGGGAACGTACTTCCACTACATTCCGGCTCACGTAAAATACCTAATCGAGAGGAGCGAGTTTCTCACCGCGTACACCCCATACCAGCCCGAGATAAGCCAAGGCATGCTCCAAGCGCTCTTCGAATACCAGAGCCTTATCGCGGAGCTCGTTGGCCTTCCGATAGTCAACTCTTCCATGTATGACTGGGGAACAGCCATGGCAGAAGCGGCATTAATGAGTGCCCGTGTAACCAGAAAGAACAAGTTCGTGGTTCCAGAGCACATGAGCCCGGAGAAGAAGAAAGTCCTTCATACCTACACCGCCGGGCCGGGACTTGAAATCGAGTACGTGAACTGGAACGAGCGCGGCCAGCTCGACCTCGAGGAGCTCAAGGAGAAAGTAGAAGGAGCCGCCGGGGTTTACGTCGAGATGCCCAACTTCTTCGGTATTCTTGAAGAGGAGATTCGAGCTATAGGTGAGATAGCCCACGATGCCGGGGCGCTCTTCGTTGTGGGCGTTGATCCAACGATACTCGGCATAGTTGAGGCTCCTGGAGAGCTCGGTGCGGACATAGTCGTCGGCGAGGCCGCTTACTTTGGAAACCCAATGAATTTCGGGGGCCCAAGAGCAGGTATATTCGCTGTCAGGGACGACAAAAAGCTCATCCGCCAGATGCCGGGAAGGATAATCGGAATGACGAAAGATGCCGACGGAAAGCGTGCCTTCGTGATGACCCTCCAGACGAGGGAGCAGCACATAAGGAGGGCGAAGGCAACCTCCAATATCTGTTCAAACGAAGCTTTGGTTGCCGTTGCAGCCGCGATACACCTCGCGAGCCTCGGTCCAAGGGGATTGAGGGAACTTGGCGAGGTAATCCTCAAGAACACGGCCTATCTCAAGAAGCGCCTGAGTGAGGTCGCCGAGATTCCTTTTGAGGGCGTGAACTTCAAAGATGTTCTCGTCCGCTTCGAGAAATCTTACGAAGAAATACACGAGGTCCTCCTTGAGAGAAACATCCACGGCGGCTTCTACCTCAAGCCACACTTCCCAGAGCTTGGCGAGAGCGCCCTCTTTGCGGCAACTGAAACAACAAGGAAGGAGTGGGTCGATGCCCTCATCGAGGCCCTTAGGGAGGTGGCCTGAATGTTCCGTCAGGCTAAGTGGGATGAACCGCTCATCTTCGAGCTTTCCCGTTCAGGTAGGGTCGGCTATACCCTTCCAAAGCCGATTGAGGACGTTGAGATCAGAGTCCCGGAAAAGCTCAAGCGCAAGAGCCCGCTCAACCTGCCAGAGCTCAGCGAACCGGAAGTCGTCAAGCACTATACAAGGCTCAGCGGGATGAACTACGGTGTTGACAGCGGCATATATCCACTCGGTTCATGTACTATGAAGTACAACCCAAAGATAAACGAGGAGATAGCCGGCCATCCGGGTGTTGCCTACGTCCACCCATACCAGGACGAGAGAACCATCCAGGGTGCTCTTAAGATAATGTGGGAGCTTGAAGGGTGGCTTAAGGAAATCACCGGAATGGATCGCTTCACGCTACAGCCTGCCGCCGGAGCCAACGGCGAGTTCACCGGAGTTATGATAATCCGCGCCTACCATCTTGACCGTGGAGAAACACAGAGGACTGAGATGCTAGTTCCAGACTCAGCGCACGGAACCAATCCCGCCTCAGCTGCCATGGCAGGTTTCAAAGTCATCGAGATCCCATCGAACGAGAACGGAACCGTTGATCTGGAGGCCCTCGAGAACGCCGTCAGCGAGAGGACTGCAGGTTTGATGCTCACCAATCCCAACACGCTCGGCATCTTCGAGGATGAGATACTTGAGATCGCCAAGATAGTTCACAAAGCTGGAGGCCTGCTCTATTACGATGGAGCAAACCTCAACGCCGTCCTCGGAAAGATAAGGCCCGGCGACATGGGCTTTGACATCGTCCACCTCAACCTCCACAAGACGTTCTCGACGCCCCACGGCGGCGGCGGTCCAGGAAGCGGCCCGGTTGGCGTCAAGGACTTCCTGAAGGACTACCTCCCGGTTCCGCTCGTTGGCTATGATGAGGAGAGCGGAAGGTACTACCTCGACTACAACGTGCCCAAGAGCATAGGGAAAGTTAAGGAGCTCTACGGCAACTTTGCAGTCATGGTAAGGGCTCTCACCTACCTCAAGATAATGGGGAGGGACGGACTGAAGGAAGCCAGCGAGATAGCGGTTCTCAACGCCAACTACCTCACACAGAAGCTCAAAGGAACCCGCGGCTACGAGCTGCCGCACAAGGAGCTCAGAAAGCACGAGGTGGTCTTCAGCGCCGAGCCCATGAAGAAGGAGACTGGCGTTAAAGCCCTTGATGTTGCCAAGAGGCTTCTCGACTTCGGCCTGCACGCGCCGACCATCTACTTCCCGCTGATAGTCCACGAGGCCCTCATGATAGAGCCAACCGAGACTGTGAGCAGGGAGGAGCTCGACGCCTACGTTGAAGCCCTCAAGAGGATAAGCGAAGAGGCCTACAGCAACCCCGAGCTTGTGAAGAGCGCACCACACAATACAGCGGTCAAGCGCGTGGATGATGTCCTAGCGGCGAAGAGGCCAATAATAACATGGCGCATGTACAGAGAGCTGAAGGAGAAGGGAGAAGTCGATATTTGATCTTTTTGTCCCTTCCCACCATTTTTTGCATTCCATCTGAGATCCTTCTTACTCAGATTTACACCGAAAGCTTAATAAATATGTAATAAATTACTTACATATGGGTGAAACAAATGGCAGAAGTATTGGGAAAGTCCGGGTTCGTTTCATACAGAGAGATTATAGAAGAGTATGAGGTTCCCATCAGGGGGTTTCTCTTCAAAGGAGGAACGCTTAAGGGAATATACGTTAGGGGTGGCCTTCTCCCTGTGACGGAAGAGCTCCCCAAGGACATCAACGAGGACATCCTTAGGGGAAAGGCCAGGAAGAAGCTCCTAGTCAGGGAGATCAAATATAAGGGAGCCGAGATCATTGAGATCTACATCCAGGACGGCTACATAACGTGGCCAGTCTACGAGGCGAGCCTTGATGAGACGAGCTGAGAATATGGAGCCCCGGGCGGGATTTGAACCCGCGACCGGCGGATTACAAGTCCGCCGCCCCGCCAGGCTAGGCTACCGGGGCACGGTCTAAAGACCGAGGGGAGAAATATAAAGTTTTCGTAACCTTCACGAGACTCTTCTCGAAGTCTCGAAGATGAATCTTCATCCCACATAGGCTCTGGAGAAGCCCATCGTAGTCATCACGAGACCACCGTAATCTTTATAAATCCACCCTGTATTCCCTACATTGGGTCGTGCCGCCGTAGCTTAGACGGTAGAGCGCTGGACTGTTAATCCAGTGGTCCCCGGTTCGAATCCGGGCGGCGGCGCCAGCAGTGGGCCCGTAGCTCAGCCTGGTCAGAGCGCGCGGCTCATAACCGCGTGGTCGGGGGTTCAAAGCCCCCCGGGCCCACCACAACAGCCCTTGCTTGCGCAAGCGCTGGCGGAAAAGGAGGTGCCTTTTCTACAAGTTGCATTTCTGAAATGGGTTTTTACTCACTTGCTCCTTTGGTGAGTGTTTCACTCTGGGAAGGCGCCCTTGGGGCGCTGATAAAAATGTGAAACTGCTTGAAAGGTTTGATTTAAAAGTTAAACCCCTTTAAACTTGCTTCTTGAACAGTGCACGACTGGCTTTTTGATCTTTGATGAGAAGGGCACTCTTTGATCAAACTTTGCAAAGCAAAGTTTGCTTGCCGAGCAAAAGTTTGATCAAAGTTTGTAGCTCTTTCTTGAAGTGCAGGTTCTTGAAGGGTTTTCTACTTGAAACCAATTGTTTTGGTGAGAACTCATCTAGGTGCTCCTTGTAAAGGGGTTTAACCCTAAAAAGACTCCCATAGGGCATCAAAAGAAAGCAAACTTTTTTGATAAGCTCTGCATTTTGTTTATTGTTCTCAATTAAAAACAGGGTTCTCAAGAGGAAGAAAAACCAAAACTTTTCCAAATGCGACAATACAGAGAGCTACAAACTTTTGGTGAAGCTTTCCCCAAAAGCTTCCCCCGCAAGCGCTGGCGAAAGAAGGCGTACTATTCTAAGGGTACTGGATTTTTAGCGGGTTTACTCATCGGATTGCCATTTCATAGTGTTTGCTCTCCTCAAGGCGTCCTCGGACGCCAGAATAAAAAGCAAACTTCTTAAAGGGCTACTTTTGGAGTTAAACCCTTTGCTAATGGGCCACAAAAAGAGTTCACGCTTGATGTTCGGCATTCTTATGATAACGGGCATCTTTTGATTAAACTTTGCTATGCAAAGTTTATTCGTCTGCGCGAAGTTTGATCAAATCTAAAAGAATAAAGCTTGTTTACCCACGTTAAAGCACGAAATAGAAGTACTCCCAAATACTCCCTTTTAAGAACTAACTCCCAATTTAAAGCCTCAAACGTTCTCCGTTTCTTACCAAAAACTGACCAATTTTGATCTTGTTTTGGTTGAATATGGCAATTGACCCCATAAAAAGCGAGTATGGCGCCAATATTCTATCACCAATAATGTCGAATCTCCAACAAATTCTAGCCATTTGGTCGTTTTTCCAGAAGTTCGAACCTCGAACCTATGCAGAGCCTTTATAAGTCTTTTCCAGTATTGGTGAACATACTAGTACACTAAAGTCGCTTTTCGGCGCGAAAAACGGTTCTTAAACTTTTCGTAACCGATATAAACTCCTACAAGCCAGTTACTACTCGAAAAGCTTATATACCGAAACCCGCAGGTGGGAGGTAGTGGTAATCATTCTTAAAAAATGTTAAGGGGGCAATTCTCGGTGGCGGCGAAAAAAGAATTTGATATATTCACCCATGAGCTGGTTCCCGAGCACAGAATACTCAGCGAGGAGGAGAAGGAGGAGCTCCTCAGGAAGTACAGAATTAAAATTTCTCAGCTTCCGCAGATTAAGGCCTCGGACCCGGCTGTTGTCGCTCTCGGTGCTAAGCCTGGAGACGTTCTCGAGATCAAAAGGAAAAGCCCAACGGCGGGCTATTATTACTACTATCGCCTCGTGGTGGAGGACTGATTCTTGAGGTGAGACCATGAGAGGGCCAACCGTTGTAGATGTTACTCCCGACGATCTTTGGCTCGTTATGGAAGCTTACTGGAAGGAGAAGGGACTGGTTAGACAGCACCTTGACTCTTACAACGCATTCATAGACTACGGAATGCAGCAGGTTATAAACGAGTTCGGCGGCATAAAGCCGGACATTCCTGACTTCGAGGTCAAGTTCGGAAAGATTCGCCTCGGCGAGCCTGAGTTCCAGGAGGCTCAGGGGCAAAGGAAGCCGCTCTACCCAATGGACGCTCGTATAAGGAACCTGACTTACTCAGCTCCACTTTACCTCGAACTCATTCCCGTCGTCAACGGCATTGCACAGGAGCCGGTTGAGGTTCGCATAGGCGAGCTCCCAATAATGCTCAAGTCAAAGGCCTGTAGGCTTTACGGCCTGAGCGACGAGGAGCTCATCAAGCTCGGCGAGGACCCGAAGGATCCAGGAGGATACTTTATCATCAACGGCTCTGAGAGGGTTATTGTCTCTATCGAAGACCTTGCCCCGAACAAGACCCTCGTCGAGAGAGACGAAAGGCAGAACAGAATTATAGCAAAGTGCTTCTCCTACAGACACGGATACAGGGCTCTAATCACCGTTGAGAGAAGAAAGGATGGTATTCTCTACGTCAACATCCCGAACGTTCCGAGACCTGTTAAGTTCGTCTACGTCATGCGCGCCCTCGGTCTTGAGAGCGACAAGGAGATAGTTGAAGCGGTAAGCGACGACCCGAGGATACAGCAGGTCCTCTTCGACAACCTCGAGGATGCCAGCGACATAATGAGCAGGGAGGAGGCTCTGGACTACATTGGTAAGCTTGCTTTGCCGGGCCAGCCGAAGGAGTACAGGCTTAGAAGAGCCGAGCACATCATAGACAACAACCTCCTGCCGCACATGGGCGTCGAGGAGAAAGACAGGCGCGCCAAGGCATACTACCTCGGCATGATGGCCCTTAAGGTCCTTGAGCTTTCCCTTGGCCTGCGTGGCGAGGATGATAAAGACCACTACGCCAACAAGAGGCTCAAGCTCGCCGGTGACCTCCTGAGAGACCTCTTCCGCGTCGCCTTCGGCCAGCTTGTTAAGGACATGCAGTACCAGATGACCAAGACCTACCAGAGGAAGGGCGAACGCTACACCTTTGAGAACATTCAGAGGTTCGTGAGAAACTCGATAAGACCAGACGTTCTCAGCGAGAGAATTGAGCACGCCCTTGCGACCGGTGCCTGGCCTGGTGGAAGAACCGGTGTAAGCCAGCTTCTTGACAGAACCAACTACATGTCAACCCTTTCTCACCTCAGGCGTGTCACTTCTCCGCTCAGCAGGGATCAGCCCCACTTCGAGGCCCGTGATCTACACGGAACCCACTGGGGCAGGATCTGTCCGACGGAAACGCCAGAAGGTCCAAACTGTGGTCTCGTCAAGAACCTGGCTTTGATGGCCCAGATAACCACCGGAATTCCTGAGGAGGAAGTCAGGGATTACCTTAACAGGCTTGGCGTCGTTCCGATCGAGGAGAAGAGGCCGAGTCTAGAGCTCTGGCGTGTCTATCTAAACGGTGTTCTCATTGGAACAGTTGAGGACGGAGAGAGACTTGTCAAGAGGATAAGGGCAGACAGAAGGAGCGGAAGGATAAGCGACGTCATCAACGTGGCTATCTACCAGGATGAGGAAGTGAAGGAAATCTATGTCAACAGCGACGACGGTAGGGTGAGAAGGCCTCTTATCATAGTCGAGAACGGCCAGCCAAAGCTCACCCGCGAACACGTCGAGGGCATAAAGAACGGAACGCTCACCTGGAGTGATCTCATCAAGATGGGTGTCATTGAGTATCTCGACGCCGAGGAAGAGGAGAACGCCTACGTTGCAACATGGCCGTGGGAAGTAACTGCAGAGCACACACACCTTGAGCTGATGCCCGCTGCCATACTTGGTATTCCAGCTTCGCTCGTTCCGTATCCTGAGCACAACGCTGCCCCGCGTAACACCTACGGTGCAGGTATGGCCAAGCAGAGCCTCGGTCTCGGCTGGGCCAACTTCAGGATTCGTGTTGACACCCGTGGTCACTTCATGCACTACCCGCAAGTTCCGCTCGTCAACTCAAGGATAATGAAGGCCGTCGGTTTCGAGGAGAGGCCAGCAGGTCAGAACTTTGTCGTCGCGGTTCTTAGCTACCAGGGATACAACATGGAGGATGCAATCATAATGAACAAGGCCTCCATTGAGAGGGGACTCGCGAGGAGTACCTTCTTCAGAACCTACGAAGCCGAGGAGAAGCGCTACCTCGGTGGTCAGACCGATCGCTTCGAGGTTCCGGACCCGACCATACAGGGCTATCTCGGTGAGAAGTACTACAGACACCTCGATGAGGATGGTATAATCTTCCCAGAGTCAAAGGTCGAGGGTAAGGACGTCCTCGTCGGAAGGACCTCCCCACCGAGGTTCCTTGAGGAACAGAGCGGCCTTGGGGGAATAATCCTCCAGGAAAGAAGAGAGACCAGCGTAGCTGTCAGACCGAGCGAGAAGGGCATAGTTGACAAGGTTATCATCACCGAGACCGGTGACGGAACCAAGCTCGTCAAGGTCACCGTCAGGGATCTCAGAATTCCAGAGTTCGGAGACAAGTTCGCCTCAAGGCACGGTCAGAAGGGTGTTATAGGCCTCATTGTTCCACAGGAGGACATGCCCTGGACCGAGAGCGGAATAGTGCCAGACCTCATAGTCAACCCGCACGGTATCCCCTCCCGTATGACCGTCGGACAGCTCATAGAGGCCATAGGCGGAAAGGTGGCTTCACTCAAGGGAAGAAGGGTTGATGGTACCGCCTTCATCGGAGAGCCTGAAGAGAGGCTCAGGAAGGAGCTTGAAGAGCTCGGCTTCAAGCACAGCGGCAGGGAAGTCATGTATGATGGCATAACTGGAAGAAGATTAGAGGCTGACATATTCGTCGGTGTCATCTATTACCAGAGACTCCACCACATGGTCGCTGACAAGATGCACGCGAGGAGCAGGGGTCCTGTGCAGGTTCTCACCAAGCAGCCGACCGAGGGTAGGGCCAGGGAAGGTGGTCTCAGGTTCGGTGAGATGGAGCGTGACGTCCTCATCGGTCACGGCGCTGCAATGCTGCTCATAGAGCGTCTCCTCGAGGAGAGCGACAAGACTGAGGTATGGGCCTGCGAAAGCTGTGGACATCTGGCCCTAGAGGATAAACGCAGAGGAAAGGTCTACTGTCCGGTATGTGGAGAGGAAGAAAAGATAAGCAAGGTAGAGATGAGCTACGCTTTCAAGCTGCTGCTCGATGAGCTGAAGGCGATGGGAATAAGGCCGTCTCTCAATATCGTTGACAGGGTGTGATTGCCATGCAGTCGATGAAAAAGGTCATCGGGAGTATTGAGTTCGGAATCCTCTCACCCCAAGAAATCAGGAAGATGAGCGCGGCCGAGATAACCGTTCCAGACACTTACGACGATGATGGTTACCCAATCGAAGGCGGCCTCATGGACAAAAGGCTGGGTGTCATTGACCCTGGACTCAGGTGTGAGACCTGTGGAGCAAGAGCTGGAGATTGCCCCGGCCACTTCGGCCACGTTGAGCTTGCCCGGCCGATAATCCACGTCGGCTTCGCCAAGACCATCCACCGTGTCCTTGAGAGCACGTGTAGGGAGTGCGGAAGGATAAAACTCACCGACGAGGAAATAGATGAGTACATGAAGAAGTTTGAGGTCATGGGCGACAGAAAGAAAGCCAAGGACCGGCTCATCAAGGAGATACACAAGAAAGCGAAGGAGAGAATGGTCTGTCCGCACTGTGGTGCTCCGCAGTTCCCGATCAAGTTTGAGAGACCGACCATCTACTGGGAGCTTAGGAGGGACGAGGAAGGCAACGAGTACAGGCACAGGATGATGCCAAGCGAGGTCAGGGACAGGCTTGAGAAGATCCCTGACAAAGACCTCCCGCTTCTCGGCCTGCACCCGGAGAAGGCCAGGCCGGAGTGGATGGTTCTCACCGTCCTTCCGGTTCCGCCGGTTACAATGAGACCGTCCATTACCCTCGAGAGCGGTATTAGGGCGGAGGACGACCTCACACACAAGCTCGTCGACATAATCCGTATCAACAACAGGCTCAAGTCCAACATAGAGGCTGGAGCTCCTCAGCTCATCATCGAGGATCTCTGGGACCTTCTCCAGTACCACGTTACTACCTACATCAACAACGAAACCTCCGGAATTCCGCCGGCCAAGCACAAGAGCGGAAGGCCCCTCAAGACCCTCGCCCAGAGACTTAAGGGTAAGGAGGGACGCTTCAGGGGCAACCTCAGCGGTAAGCGTGTTAACTTCTCCGCTCGTACAGTTATCAGTCCCGATCCGATGATAAGCATCAACGAGGTCGGTGTTCCGATAGCGGTAGCCATGGAGCTCACCGTTCCCGAAAAGGTCACTGAGTTCAACTACGAGAAGCTCAAGAAAATGGTCCTCAATGGGCCCGAGAAGTATCCTGGAGCTAACTATGTTATCGATCCCGAGGGAAGAAGAATCAGGCTCATGGAAAACAACCTCGAGATCATCGCTGAGAAACTCGACATAGGCTGGACGGTTGAGAGACACCTCCTCGACGGTGACATAGTCCTCTTCAACAGACAACCGTCGCTTCACAGGATGTCCATCATGGCCCACCGCGTCAGAGTCATGCCTTACAAGACCTTCAGACTCAACCTCGCCGTCTGTCCGCCTTATAACGCTGACTTCGACGGTGACGAAATGAACCTCCACGTGCCGCAGACGGAGGAAGCCCAGGCAGAGGCCAAGATACTCATGGAAGTCCAGAACCACATCATCTCGCCGCGTTACGGTGGCCCACTCATAGCGGGAATACAGGATCACATTTCCGGCGGCTACCTCCTAACGCGCGAGGGAGCCTACTTCACTCGCTCAGAGGTCGAGCAGATGCTTATGTTTGCCGGCGTTGACGTTGACAAGCTCCCCAAGCCAGACAAGGTCGAGAACGGCGTTGAACTCTGGAGCGGAAAGACCATATTCTCCCTTCTCCTGCCCGAAGACTTGACCATCTGGTACAGAAACAAGCTCTGTGACGATCCGGAGCGCTGCGAGGCCCTTGAAAAGCTCATCGAGGAGAAGCTCATCCCGGACGAAGAGGAAGTGAGAAAGCTTGCCTATGATGGCTTCACGTACATCCTCAACGGCAAGCTCCTTAGCGGTGTCGTTGATAAGAAGGCCTACGGAAGAGAGGATGGTAAGATACTCGACATCATCGTGAGAGAGTACGGCGTTGAGAGGGCCAGACAGTTCCTTGATCAGGTCACCAAGCTCGCCATATGGGTGATAACCCACAAGGGCTTCACGACTGCGATAGACGATGAAGACCTTCCGACCGAGGCTCTTGACAGAATCAAGGAGATTATACGCGAGGCTGAGGAGAGGGTTAACAGGCTCATAGAGGCCTACAAGAACGGTGAGCTCGAACCTCTCCCAGGTAAGACCCTTGAAGAGACCCTTGAGAGCAACATCATGGCCGTCCTTGCCGAGGCTCGTGACAACGCAGGTAAAGTCGCTGAGAAATACCTCGGTATGACAAACCACGCGGTCATCATGGCCAAGACCGGAGCGAGGGGTAAGATGCTCAACATCACCCAGATGGCGGCAATGCTCGGTCAGCAGTCTATCCGTGGAAAGCGTCTCTACCGCGGCTACCGCGAAAGGGTTCTGACCCACTTCAGGCCTGGTGACCTGGGAGCCAGAGCAAGGGGATTCGTCGTCAACTCCTACAAGAGCGGACTAACGCCGCAGGAGTACTTCTTCCACGCCATGGGTGGAAGGGAAGGTCTCGTCGATACGGCAGTCAGGACTGCCCAGAGCGGTTACATGCAGCGCAGGCTTATCAACGCCCTCCAGGATCTCAAGGTGGACTACGACGGAACCGTCAGGGATCCAACAGGCATCATCGTCCAGTTCAAGTACGGTGAGGATGGCGTTGATCCTATGAAGAGCTGGCAGGGTAAGACCGTGGATGTGGATAGGGTGATTGTGAGAACCCTGCTTAAGGTCAGGAGTAAGGGGTGAGAGAAATGGTTGCTGCCAAGACTATCAAGAGCCTCGTCGATAAGGCCGACCTCCCCGATAACATCAAGGAGGAGCTTTACAACAAGCTCATCGAGTACAACAAGAAGTACAAGTTCAAGAAGGCCGAAGTCGAGGCCATCATAGAGGAGACCGTTAAGGAGTACCAAAACTCACTCGTCGAGCCTGGAGAGGCTATAGGAACCGTTGCTGCCCAGTCTATCGGTGAGCCCTCAACGCAGATGACCCTTAACACCTTCCACTACGCTGGTGTCGCAGAGATAAATGTTACCCTTGGTCTGCCGAGAATCATCGAGATTGTTGATGCCAGAAAGAACCCGTCCACGCCAATCATGACCGTCTACCTCGACGAGAAGCACAGATACGATAGGGAGAAGGCCCTAGAAGTTGCGAGGCGCATTGAGGGAACGACCCTTGAGAACCTCGCCAGGGAGATGAGCATCGACATCCTCAACTTTGAATTCATCGTTGAGATTGACCCGGAGAGACTTGAGAAGAGTGGCCTCGACATGGAGAAGATTCAGAAAAAGTTGGAGAGCTCCTTCAAGAGCGCAGAGTTCGAAGTAGATGGCTACACGCTCATTATGAGGCCCAAGAAGGTAACCAAGCTCTCCGACCTTAGGAGGCTCTCCGAAAAGGTTAAAAAGCATCGCCTTAAGGGTCTCTCGGGCGTCGGAAAGACGATTATCAGGAAGGAAGGCGACGAGTACGTCATCTACACAGAGGGTTCCAACTTCAAGCAGATCCTCAAGGTTCCCGGTGTTGACCCGACGAGGACGAGGACGAACAACATCCACGAGATCGCCGAGGTGCTCGGAATCGAGGCTGCAAGAAACGCCATCATCGAGGAAATCGTCAACACGATGCGCGATCAGGGTCTTGAAGTGGATGTCAGGCACATCATGCTTGTTGCCGATATGATGACGCTCGACGGCGTCATACTGCCCATAGGCAGGCACGGCATAGTTGGGGAGAAGGCCAGCGTGCTTGCCAGGGCCGCGTTCGAGATCACCACTCAGCACCTCTTCGAGGCCGCTGAGAGGGGTGAAACCGACCCGCTCAACGGTGTCGTTGAGAACGTCCTCATAGGACAGCCGGTTCCAGTCGGAACCGGAATCGTCAAACTGGCAATGAATCTCCCCCTGAGACCGAAAAGGGAGTAGGGAGGTGTGATTGATGGATCTAGCTTTCGAACTTAGGAAGGCTGACGAGACCGGAAAGATAATCAAGGGAGCTAAGAAGACCATCCAGCTCGCCAAGATGGGTGGGGCGAAGCTGATTATAGTGGCCAGAAACGCCAGGCCGGACATCAAGGAGGACATCTACTACTACGCCAAGCTCAGCGGCATTCCGGTTTACGAGTTTGAGGGAACAAGCGTTGAGCTCGGCACCATCCTCGGAAGGCCGCACACTGTCTCGGCTCTGGCAGTGGTAGACCCGGGTGAGAGCAAAATCCTGGCCCTCGGGGGTAAGGAGTAATGCCGCTCAAGCTCAACACTGATCAGATAAAGTACATAGCCCTCTTCGAGAGCATGACGGGAGCTACAGTGCTTGACTGCCTCATCGACAGCAACAGGAACAGGCTTATCTACGTTATCAAGAGGGGCGAGATGGGACTTGCCCTCGGAAAGAAGGGAGCCAACGTCAAGCGCGTTCAGAACATGCTTGGAAAGGAGATAGAGCTCATCGAGCACTCGGAGAATCCCGAAGAGTTTCTGAGGAACATTTATAAGAGTCTCGGGGTAAAGGTTAAAAAAGTCCACATCACTGAAAAGAGGGATGGTAAAAAGGTCGCCCTCCTGGACATAGGCCCGCGCGAGAAACCGCGCGCCATTGGAAGGGGCGGCCAGAACATCAACCTCGTGAAAGAATTGATGGAGAGACACCACGGTATTCACGACGTGATCATAATTTGAGGTGATGCTCATGCCGGGAAAGAAGGCTCCATATGGAGAGTTCGCTGGTAGAAAGCTCAAGCTCAAGAGGAAGAAGTTCCGCTGGAGCGACATAAGGTATAAGAGAAGAGTCCTTCGCCTTAAGGAGAAGAGCGACCCGCTCGAAGGAGCCCCGCAGGCCAAGGGAATCGTCCTCGAGAAGATAGCCGTCGAGGCTAAGCAGCCCAACTCTGGAATGCGTAAGGCAGTTCGTGTTCAGCTCATCAAGAACGGTAAGGTCGTTACCGCGTTCACCCCGGGTGACGGTGCTATCAACCACATCGACGAGCACGACGAGGTCATCATCGAGGGAATCGGTGGTCCAAAGGGCGGTTCTATGGGTGATATCCCAGGAATCAGGTACAAGGTCGTCAAGGTGAACAGGGTTTCCCTCAAGGAGCTCGTTAAGGGCAGAAAGGAGAAGCCGAGGAGGTGAAGGAAATGGCCAAGCCGCTCACCGAGAGGTTCTACCAGCCTAAGGAGCTCAAGGTCATGGGAAGGTGGAGCGTTGAGGACGTCGTTGTGAACGATCCCTCGCTCAGGCCCTACATCAACCTCGAGCCAAGGATTCTTCCGCACAGCCACGGAAGGCACGCCAAGAAGCCCTTTGGAAAGGCTCAGGTTCACATCGTCGAGAGGCTCATCAACAAGGTCATGCGCAGTGGTGCCAGCAGCCACAAGGTCGGCGGCCACTTCATGAGGAGAGAGCACCGCTCCCTCATGGGCAAGAAGATGAAGGCCTACGAGGTCGTCAAGGAGGCCTTCATGATCATCGAGAGAAGGACCAAGCAGAACCCGATTCAGGTTTTCATAAGGGCTATCGAGAACTCTGCCCCGAGGGAAGACACGACCACCATAGCTTTTGGTGGAATCCGCTATCACATGGCCGTTGACGTTTCACCGCTCAGGAGACTCGACATAGCCCTCAAGAACATCGCCCTCGGTGCGAGCGCCAAGTGCTACCGCAACAAGACCAGCTACGCCCAGGCCCTTGCCGAGGAGATAATCGCAGCAGCTAACAAGGATCCGAAGAGCTTCGCCTACAGCAAGAAGGAAGAGATCGAGAGGATTGCTCAGTCCTCACGCTGAGGGCTGGCAGGCCTTTCCCTTCTTGTTCTCTTCTGTTTCTACGCTTCTACTTTGCCACGCTTGCAATGTTTTTAGGGGATATAATTTTGAGAACTGGTTGTGACATATGAAAGCGCAGAACAATCATGAAGTAATTAGTATGGGTTCTATGATTTACTGGAAAAAGTTAAAGCGTCGAAATTAGCATGAAGAAGGCCAAAGGGACTGATTCTTGTCCTCTTTCTCCTTCATCCATTCAACTTCTATCTAGCAGACTCCCTCCCACCATATTCCCCGGCTTTTCTACACCAAAAAACTCCAGAACCGTCGGTGCTATGTCCATGAGGCCAGGGTTTTCAAGCTCAACTTTCTCGAAACCCCACAGTATCAGTGGAACCTTCACAACTGGCTCGTTCATTGAGCCGTGCATTCCCTTAACCCAGTGACTTACTCCCTTAATCCCCCTGCACATTCTGTGGGAGCAGAACCAGTAGCCGGGCTTGGCTGAGACTATCAGCTCGCCGCTCAGCAGCGTATCGAGGTGTGGAAGCTCATCGCGGAAAAAGACTTCTTTGACACCCGGAGCCTTTCTCAGAACTTCAAAAGCTTCCTCGGCCTGGTTTGGGTCTCTGAGATAAACATGAACTCCACCGCCAGAGGAAACGTGTAGCGTCTCGATGCCGTGTTTCCGGAGGTATGTTCTCAGGTTCACCCAGGTGTGAACCTCCTCCTGTCCATGGTCGGCGAAGATTATGAATGCGTACTCGTCCTTCAGGCGCTCCCATAGGGTTCTCACTGCTGTATCGACGGTCTCAATGGCCTTTAGAGTCCCCTCACTCAGCGGCCCATAGTCGTGGCCCATGCCGTCTATCGAAGCAAAGTGGACGAGGAGCAAATCCGGTCTGCATTCCTCGTATAGGTAGATGGCTGAGTTCATGACCCAGATGTCCTTCCTCCAATCGCGACCATGCTGGTGGTACATCCTATCGCCAGCAAAGAAGGGTGGGAAGATTCTAACGTCCGTCCCGCTGAACGGGGGCATCGTATAGCCGCTGACGGCTGCGGTTTTAACACCTTTCTGCCGTAGCAGATCAACGATGGTCGGGGACTTAATGACCTTGTGGGGATTAAAGGCCACCTCATAGTTGTAGAAGTTGACCTTCCGATCAGAGATGCGGTCGTAGTAGCCGTTCTCGACGACCCCGTGATCTTTCGGCCACATCCCCGTCATCACGCTGGTGTGAACTAAGTCCGTGAGCGTTGGAAAGATGGAGTCAACCACCGCGAACTCACCGCTTTCAGCAAGCTCGTTCAGGAATGGCATGTGTTTGATGTTGTAAACCCCACAGCCGTCGAGGCTTATCAGCGCAAGCTTCTTCATGTTCATCACAGCCTAAGCGTATTACAGAGTTTTACGTTTATCTCTTCCTTGAGTAGGTCTCCAACTTCACCTAGAATGCCTGCAAGGAGACCCTTATGAACTGTCGCTATCTTGTTGAGCTTAATAATCGAAGAAACTTTAAGCCCAGTGACTTTAAATTCCAGATGAGAGCGTTCAACGAGAACGTCAGTTTTTGGCTCGAACTTCTCAAGTCTCGACGAAATGAACGCCACTACAACATCATCTTTTCCTTCGTACAGGACAAGTGCCGGACGAAGTTTAGTTGCCCGTAGATCTGTGAAAGGAAAGTGCACAAGAACTATCTTGCCCCTGAGACTCATTTGAATCTCACCTTAAGGTCTTCGTAGGAGTACAGGTCTGGTTCGGATTCTAGAAACTCCCTGAGGGATTCTTCTGAGAGCTTTACGACTCCATAAAGCTCGCTTGCCTCAATCAGCTCCTCCAGTTTGTGTTCTATCTCCTCAAGTTTGCGCTCTATCTTCAATATTTCGTTAATCACTCTAACATCCTCACTCACGCTATCACCCCCAATCGGTGTCGGCCTGACGTGCAGTCATCATACTTCAGTGGGATGGAGTGATCGTCATCCACCGTAGTTCCCTTTGTTAATCCGGTATAAATTCTTTCCGAGCCACTCGTCTAAAGTTTTCTGCCTCGCTAAGCTGCCAAGTATGTAGCTCCTCGTGAGGTACTTCTCGAACGGATGCTCAAGACGGCGCTTTATGGCCTCTAGCGCCTCGTTCAGCGTTGAGAAGCGACCGATGAGGTTGTTCATAGCTTTCTTGACGCCGAGCCTTATCTGCCAGACACCAACGGGGGCGTAGTACTCGGGAGTAACCTCGCGGAAAACTACTATCCTTGCCTGTCTCCTCCTCACTCTCAAAGCTTCAAGAACGCTCAGACGAGCTGCATGGTAGGCGCCGGCCGTTTCCTTGACGTACTCCTTTCTTCCGCGGAAGTCCTCGTAGTCGTGGATGACGCTCGGTTCGTCGCTTCCGAAGAGCGAGCCCTTGAGCCACACCTCAAGGAGTTCGAAGGCATAGCTCTCAGGCATGAGAAGAACAGCGTAGCGGTTTCCGAGGAAGCGGTAGAAGTAGACCTCGTAGTCGTTTATCTCTGGATAGCTCAGAATTTCGCGCCTTAGGTTATTCCCTATCGTGTCCTGAACGGCGGTGATGCTCCACCTTGTGGGAACAAGCCTCTTGTCAACGCCGAGAAGTCCCGCGGAGAGGAGCCTTATAATATAGTACTCGTCAAAGCCCCAGTTGTAAAGCCTCATTATTGCCTGCTCCGCCTTCAGCTCGTCGCTCACGACATAGTCGGTCCTCCTCGGAATCCTTGGATTCTCCGTGAGCTCAAAGTCCAAAAGCTCCGCCTTCGGCCCTATCGGCGGGGCAAACTCGCTTGGGAGGACTTTGAGAACGGGCTTTTTCTTCAGCAAAATCTCGCTGTCAACGGGCTTTATCGACATTGCCAGCTCCTGAACCTCGCCAAGTATTCTCCCGCTCCTCCTTACGTGGACGTCTGCTTTCGTCTCGCCCATAACCAATAGCGAGCGGTAGTAAAGGATGTCCCTTATCGTCTTGTCCTCCCACTTCATGGGACTGTCGAGGTGACTGGTATCTCCCTCAATCGGCGGCACGAGAGGGCCTATGCGAACCTTAGGGTAGCCGTACTCCCCAACGAAGATGCTCGGCGGGGAAGAGCCAAAAAGGTGGCGCTTATTGAGCTTTTCCTCCACCCTATGGGCTACCCTAAACCTTTCGAGAATTGGACAGGTGGGCCTGCCGCAGAGGAGTTTCTTGCCCTTGCAGACGGCACAGAGCTTGGAGTTGAAGAGTTGGGTCATCGGGGATAGTTACTCGGGGAAGGTATTTATGGTTTGCCAACGCTGGCATCTCGAGTACCTTCCAAAAAACTTAAAAACCCCCTCCGGCTCATATAACTCGGGCATTGGAGTGCCGCGGTAGCCTAGCCTGGTAGGGCGCCGGCCTGCTAAGCCGGTGGGCGCTGCCCACAGGGGTTCAAATCCCCTCCGCGGCGCCAAATCTTTCTCTGGGTCGAATGCCGGGATAGCCTAGAGGTGAGGCGGTGGACTGCAGATCCGCTTTACGGGGGTTCGAATCCCCCTCCCGGCTCCATAATTCTAACAAACTTTCGCCAAGAGAAAGTTTGATCAAAGTCCGTGGCTCCTTTCAAAGAGCAGTTTAAGAGTGCACGCCCTCATTCCCGCCAACTCAACAGAAAGGGAACTCTTTTGATCAAGTTTTTGGAAAAAGCTTGCTGATGCAAAAGTTTCCTGGCCTCGGGAGTGGTGGCCCTCATCACCCCATCGGTGCCGGGCCAAACGTTCCTCATCGGCCGGGAGATTTTATAAATGCTTGAAAGATATGCCTTTCGGTGGTGACGATGATCAGGGTCAAGGTCCTTGGAAGAGGAATCGAGAAGGAACTCGAGTGGAGGAAAGGCATGAAGATCGCAGATGTTCTCCGCGAAGTGGGATTCAACACAGAGAGCGCGATAGCGAAGCTCAACGGCCGCGTTGCTCTGGAGGACGAAAACGTGAAAGATGGTGACTACGTGGAGGTTATTCCTGTAGTTTCGGGCGGATGAAGCAGAGTTACAGAGGTTTATCCAATATTTTGTATTAAAACTAAATTTTTAATTCCTTGAACAACAATTTAGCAATGTAAGTTTTTAATTGCTATATTTAAACTACGAAAGTGTTATATACTACTTACGGAAATTATAATTGATAATTCTCTTGGGGGAGGGGTGAATGCGGAAATGGATAACAATGCTCCTCCTTGGGATACTTTTCCTGAGCAGTTTTCAGACTGTCAAAGCGGAAGCAACACAGACCACAAACCAAGTCCCAACAACCTGCCAGAGCTGCTCCTGCGTTGACGTTGAAGCACTTCTAAGCCAAGTCCTAGTGAACATTTCAACCTTGAGTTTCGAGATTGAACAGAAAAACGCCGAACTCCAAAAACTGTATATGGGGTGGAATACTACCAAGAACGTAAGCATTCTTTCTGAAATAGTCAGAATTGAGGATGAGGTTAGGGTCCTAACGAACAAATTAAAGTTTCTTGAGCGCCAGAAGCTCAGCATTGAACTGATCAAAAAGTACACTATAAAAACACCATACGGAATAAAAATCCTGTATTACAAGCTTCCATCTGAGAGTGCGCTTGTTCAGGAGTACATGGAGAAAGTTCATCCAGTGAGGACTGATGTTGACTTGACATGGTTCATAGCATATTACAGGCAGGCGGCAGAGCTCACATTTACTGAGTACGTTCAAACGGATATGAGATTAAGAGAACTGTTAAAGATTGTCAACAGTGGGAACTACACTCAAGAACATGTAAGGGAAATCCTCGATCTGCTAGAACAAAGGAGAATGCTCTGGAATGAGATATACTCATACGCTGAAGAGAAAGAAAAACTGGAAACTATCCAAGCACTTAAAGAGGCCGGATGGAAGCAGACACTAGTAGCAAGTGCTATAGGAATAGAACCTCTGGCAATAAACTTTGGAGGAATAGCAGAAGGAGAGAGTTGCTTCAGCATATTTTGCAACTGGAACTATGGATACAAGGACCCATTGCCTGGAGTGGATGACCCTAAATACGCGGATTCAGCACCCCTAGTGCACTACAGTTCGTTTTATCCAGTTGCAGTATGGGTTGGAATTTATGAGAGCACAACCCCCAATAAGGATTATTTCTGGGGACAATATTGCACTTACGACTTTCCACAAACAAACACAGACTTTAGGAAATATTGGGACAGAGCCGTGGATCTGCATCCAGGAACGCAATTCCAAGACTTTGGCTCAATACAGATAAAGCTCTTTTATGATGGCTGGGCATACAATCCCAATGAAGGCAACCAGCTACAGGAGAGTAACATAATCTGGCAAGTCGAATGCAATAAATCCGGATGTTGGGTTGTCACTAACTACCTAAAACCTCTCCCGGATCCAGATGCTGCTTATTATGCCGATAAGTATTACAAGCTTTATGTAAACAAATATTGGCTTGAGTGTTGCAAGTATGGAGATGTCGGAAGTTCCTGCAAGTGGGCAAATACACACTGTGGTGGATGTTTTGCACCGGATCAAGCAAGATCTCAAAATTTCGTGGTTTGTACTAGGGATACATATGGAAGCCTGTGTGGATGGGACTGGGTGGTAAAGTGGTGATGATACATGGGCCGAAATAAAGTGGCAATTTCAATTTTAATCTTTTGTTTGCTCTTTGTCTTCTTTCTACCCAAAGGCTTACTTATTCCAGCAGATGTAAAAGATGTAGATTTTGGAGAAGTCCCGAGCTCTTTGCATTGTCCCCCAAATATCCATATTAAAACCGAGTACTATCAGTATAAGCTTAACCATTTTGTGAACTTCACCCTCATTCAGAATCAGACTCCCATGGCAAATATAACCCTGAGGGGAGTTGAGGGAAAATACCTCTGTCTTCCCGAGGGCATATTAGTTTACGCCTACTACCCTGGAAGTTCTAGGTCTTGGGCCGGAACAACTTTGGCATTGTTTGATTACAATATGAGCCTCAAATGGTGGCGGCCTGCCTCCGGATACCCACTCAGGTACACCCAAGACGGCCTCATTCTCGTTAGTTCTGCCCCATTTGGCTCTGGAGGTGAGTCCTGTGCATATATCATGAATATCTCCACTGGAGAGACAACATTCAGATTTTGCCCCGATGTTTTGGGAGCCCATATCTCTGATGTCAGAATTATTGGTGACAAAGCTTACGTGACCGTTGGGTGGCCAGACAGAGGGTGGTCTTCCCTTAAGACTAAAGTAATCCTTTACATCGTGGAAGGGAAGAAAGTTAAAAGGAAAACAATTACAAGCATCAACGGCGAGGGCCTTGGGATTAGAGTGCGTGTAGACGCTGATGACAGCCATGTTGCGGTGGCATATTATCTTAAAAATGAGAAAGGCGAAGAAAAGAACGGAGTCTGCATTTACACGGCAGGCCATTTAATCAAAATTGCCTGCAAGAGCTTTAATGACCGACCATATGACGTGAAACTTGATGGAAACATAGTTTACATCAAAACATGGAACAGCGTAAAAGCCTACAAAATAATCGGTCCATGAGAACTCCCATTATTTTTCTTTCTCTAACAGAGAAAATGGAGAGGGAATCAGGAACTCAGCCTCTTCCTCATGAACGCCTCGAAGTTATCCATGGCCTCCTCGAGAATCTCGACCGGCGGCAGGAAGACTATCCTGAAGTGCCACTCACCGGCGTAGCCAAAGCCTGAGCCATGGACGAAGAGTACGTGAGCCTCGTTGAGGGCATCGAGCACGAACTCCTTGTCGTTCTTCCACTTGGAGCGCTCCTCTATCTTCGGGAAGATGTAGAATGCTCCCTGAGGCTTGACGGTGCTTATTCCTGGAATCTCGGTCAGGCGCTTGTATATGTAATCTCTCCTCTCCTTAAGCTTGGCCATGTACTCCTCGAGATAGTCCATCGGGCCGGTGAGACCCGCTATTGCGGCGAACTGGGCGGGTGTATTTGGGCACAGTCTGATTCTCGCCATTTTGTCGACAGCTTCTCGAATCTCATCGAGCTTGCCCTCGGGATCAACGTAGTAGAAATAGCCGAGACGCCAGCCTGTTGCGAAGTAAACCTTCGAGAGGCCGTTCATGACGATGACCGGGACGTCCTTGGTGAGTGAGCCCGGAGAGACGTGCTCTCCCTCGTAGGTCATGAGGTCGTATATCTCGTCGCTTATGACCGGAAGGTCATATTCACCCGCTAAGTCGAGAATCTCCTTTATAGTCTTCTTCTCGTAAAGCGCTCCTGTTGGGTTGTTCGGGTTGATTACAGCTATGGCCTTGGTTTTCTCGTCTATCTTCTTTCTCATGTCGTCTATGTCAGGCTGCCAGCCGTTCTCTTCAACCGTCAGGTACTCCCTGGGTACTCCCTCATAGAACTTAACGAGGCCGGTGTAGGGTGGATAGCTCGGGCTCGGCACGAGGATGTTGTCACCAGGATTGAGCAGAGCGCCGAAGAGGAACTGGAGCGCCTCCGTGACTGCGGCCGTAACACGGACGTCGTCGGGGGTTATATCCACGTCGTTTTTCCTTTTCTCGCGCTCTACTATTGCTTCCCTAAGCTCGGGCAGGCCCTCGCTCGGACCGTAGTAGTTGTGGCCCTCCTGGATAGCCTTACAGTAGGCGTCCCTCATGTGTTTCGGCGGCTGGAAATCGTACTTTCCGGGGTCACCAATATTGAGCCTGATTACCTTTATTCCCTTCTTCTCAAGCTCCCTGGCAGGAAGAACAACGTCCCTTATGGCGTATTCAATCCCCATAGCCCTTTCGGATGCGCGAATCATGAGCACCACCAAAGGCAGTTGAAGGATTCCTCATAAAAATCTTCACATTCCCAGGCAAGGTTCAAAGAGAAAGGCATTCAGAAAAGCTGGGGCAACTTTAAAAAGAGTGCATCCAAACTAACCCGGGCGATGACGAATAGCAAGCATACTGAGACAATGCAACATGATGACGTGAACACCCTCCGAGCCCTTCGACACGTTTATTAACCTTCAGAGAGACCTCGTTACATGAACATATTCATTCCCCTGCTTTTTGGGATACTCCTCGGTTACGTCCTGAAGAAAAAGAACCGGAAAGTCAATGTAGGCCTTCCTATGAGCGTCGCGTTGCTTCTTCTCATCTTCTTCATGGGTGTTGAAGCCGGAAAAGTTGAGATAGATGCCCTCTGGCTCCTTGGCTCATCTGTGGTTTTTGCGACGTTGACAATATTGGGCAGCGTTGGGATTGCCATTCTTTTGGGAGGGAAGAAAAGATGAGGTTTCTGGCCTACGTTTTGACTTCACTAACTATCGGAATCCTCATCGGACACTTCTACGCCCCCGACTTCGGAAACCTCTACGAGATAATGCTCTATCTCCTGATATTCATCATAGGAATAGATCTTGGGGGGAGCTTCAGGCTCGACGAGGTTAGAAAGCTCGGAAGGCTCGCCGTTAAGCTCCCCCTCGGAACGCTCCTCGGCTCTCTCCTGGGAGGACTCGTGGCTTCCTTGGTTCTTGGTATAGATTTGAGATGGGGTTTGGCAGTTTCAGCGGGCTGTGGGTGGTACAGCCTAACGGGCCCGCTCATAGCTCAGTATTCGGCTGTCTACGGAACTCTCGGCTTTCTTGCAAATCTTACGAGAGAGATATTCACAGTGCTGCTGTATCCGGTCGTTATCCGGCAGATTCCAAAAGAGCTGGCCGTGTCAATGGGTGGGGCAACTACTATGGACACGACGCTGCCAATAATGACTAAGTTCGGAGGCAGCGACGTTGCAATCATAGCCTTTGTTCACGGATTCATACTGACTGCGTTGGTTCCCTTTGTGGTCCCATTCATTCTTCAGCTTTAACCGTTAATCTTTTAAGTTCAAACACTTTAGGTTCTCTTGACAAACCCAAATGGTGATGAGAATGAGCGAGGTTGAGCTCGTATTTAAAGTCCTGAAGGAAGCTGGAAAGCCCCTCAAGAGCAAGGAGATAGCAGAGCTTGCCGGGATAGATAAGAAAGAAGTCGACAAGGCTATCAAGATCCTCAAGAAGGAAGGGAAAATAATCTCACCAAAGCGCTGCTACTACGCCCCGGCCGAGTGAGTCAGCCCGGTATTTTTCTTTCAATTTCTCTAGCAGGGTCTTTCTTTCGATTTCCTCCACTCCACTTTGAGGGTCTACTGGAATTCGCCCCAGTCGATAGCAAAAACATTTTTAAAGCCTCACGATTAGCGGTGGTTGCAGGATAATCCCTCATGGCTCGGGGGTGTCCGAGGCGAGAGCGGGTAGGAGCCCACCGGGCCCTCTGTGGAGGTGAGAGAATGAAGTATCCAAAGCAGATAAGGACTTACTGTCCGTTTTGCAAGAAGCACACCATACACAAGGTCGAGAAGGTCAAGAAGAGGCCGAGGAGCGAGCTCAGCCAGGGTCAGAGAAGGTTCAGGAGGATTATGAAGGGTTACCGCGGTTTCCCGAGGCCGAACCCCGCCGGAAGGGAGAAGCCGGTCAAGAAGCTCGACCTCAGGTTCAGGTGCACCGTCTGCGGTAAGGCCCACACGAGGGGGCAGGGCTTCCGCGTTAAGAAGTTCGAGCTCGTGGAGGTGTGACGCATGGCGCTCCCGAAGAACCTCATCCCGATGCCGAGGAGCAGGTTCCTCCGCGTCAAGTGCATCGACTGCGGCAACGAGCAGATAGTTTTCAGCAACCCGGCCACCACCGTCAGGTGCCTCGTCTGCGGTGCAACGCTCGTCGAGCCCACCGGCGGTAAGGGCGTTATCAAGGCCAAGATACTCGAGGTTCTCGAGTGAACATCTTTCTTTCTCTTCCCTTTCGGCCTTCTGCTAAACTTTAAAAACCTCCTTTTCGTAAATTACTCAGGCAAAGAAAATTTTGAGGTGGTTAGAATGCCGAGGAAAGCCAAGGAGTATCCTGAAGAGGGAGAGTTTGTTATCGCGACCGTCAAGAGCATCCATCCTTACGGTGCGTTTCTCAAGCTTGACGAGTACCCCGGTAAAGAGGGCTTCATGCACATAAGCGAGGTCGCCTCGACGTGGGTCAAGAACATTAGGGACTATGTGAAAGAGGGTCAGAAAGTAGTCGCCAAGGTCATACGCGTTGACCCGAATAAGGGGCACATAGACCTGAGCCTCAAGAGGGTGAACCAGCAGCAGAGGAAAGCCAAACTCCAGGAGTACAAGCGCGCCCAGAAGGCCGAGAACCTCCTCAAGATGGCCGCAGAAAAGCTCGGGAAGGACTTTGAGATGGCCTGGCAAGAGGTCTGGGTTCCCCTCGAGGAGGAGTACGGCGAAGTTTACGCCGCCTTTGAGGACGCTGCCCAGAACGGCATAGAGGTTCTTAAGGGCATCATACCCGAGGAATGGCTCGAGCCGCTCAACGAGATAGTCCAGAACTACGTCGAGGTTCCCACGGTAACCATCGATGCCGAGTTCGAGATAACCGTGCCGAAGCCCAACGGCATAGAGATAATCAAGGAGGCGCTCATAAGGGCCCGTGACAGGGTCAACGAAGATAAGGACATCGAAGTCAAGTTCACCTACCAGGGAGCTCCAAGATACAGGATAGACATAACTGCACCCGACTATTACAAGGCCGAAGAGGTTCTCGAGGACATCGCTGAGGAGATACTTCGCGTTATCAAGCAGGCGGGAGGAGAGGCAACCCTCCTGAGGAAGGAGAAGCGCATCAAGAAGATAAAGAGGAGAGGCGCCTGAAGGGGATTGACATGAGGTTCCGCATAAGGAAGTGTCCCAGCTGCGGGCGCTACACCCTCAAAGAGACCTGTCCAGTCTGCGGAACCAAGACAAAGATAGCCCACCCGCCGCGCTTCTCGCCAGAGGATCCCTACGGGGAGTACAGGCGCAGACTGAAGCGCGAACAGCTGGGCATTGTGAAGAGGTGAGACCATGAAAGAAACCATGATTTATGTCTACGAGAGGCCCCAGCTGAGGGACCCTGTGTTCATCGAGGGTCTCCCTGGGATAGGCCTAGTTGGAAAGCTTGCCGCAGAACACCTGATCCAGGAGCTTGAGGCCGTCAAGTTCGCCGAGCTCTACTCGCCGCATTTCATGCATCAGGTGCTCATCAAGAAGAACTCCGTAGTTGAGTTGATGAAAAACGAGTTCTACTACTGGAAGAACCCCGACGAGAACGGAAGAGACCTGATAATCATCACGGGCGATCAGCAGGTTCCGCCGACGGACAGCCCCGGTCACTTCGAGGTCGTTGGCAAGATGCTCGACTTCGTGAGCGAGTTCGGAGTAAGGGAAATCATCACGATGGGCGGCTACCAGGTGCCGGAGCTCCAGGGAGAGCCAAAGGTTTTAGCGGCAGTAACCCACGAGGAGCTTGTTGAGTACTATAAAGCCAAGCTGGAAGGCTGTCAGGTCGAAGTTGTCTGGAGGGAGGACGAGGGAGGCGCAATAGTTGGTGCCGCCGGACTGCTCCTCGGCATGGGGAAGCTCAGGAGCATGTACGGAATAAGCCTGCTCGGCGAAAGCCTCGGCTACATCGTTGACGCAAAGGCAGCCAAATCGGTCCTCAGCGCGGTAACTAAGATACTCGGCATCGAGCTCGATATGACGGCCCTCGATGAGCGCGCCAAGGAAACCGAGGAGATACTCCGCAAGGTTCAGGAGATGCAGAGAGCGATGCTCGAACAGACCATGCCTCCAACACCGGAGGAAGAGGACAGGGGTTACCTCTGACCCTTTCTTTTCTCATTGCTAAGCTCCGGTGCCTCAACTTATGGTTAATAATACCGAGTTAAAGAAACACTTTTATGTGGTGCTACCTTTTTTGATTTTGATGACACAACAGGACCAAGAGGGAGGGAGATAAATTGCACATACCCGACGGCCTTTTGAGCACGCCTGTTATAGTATTGACATACGCAGTAACTATAGCAGGACTTTTATACTCAATCAAGAAGCTCAGGGACTTCCCAGAAGACAAAATACCTCTCCTCGGCCTTTTTGCGGCTGGAATCTTCGCAGCCCAGATGGTCAACTTCCCGATAATCGGGGGAGTCAGTGGACATCTGCTCGGAGCGACGCTCGTTGCCATACTGCTCGGCCCGTACGCGGCGGTAGTAGTCATGAGTGCGGTGCTGCTCATTCAGACATTGCTCTTCGGTGACGGTGGAATAACGGCCATCGGAGCCAACATCCTCAACATGGGACTTATCGGGGCGTTCGTTGGCTACGCCATTTACACCAAGCTGAAGAACATCAATGAGGTTTTTGCCATGGGCTTTGCCGCGTGGCTCTCGGTGCTCCTAGGGGCAACGATGACTGCTATCGAGATAGGCCTCAGCCAGAGCCTGCCCTTCGCCAAGATTCTTACCCTGATGATAAGCTATCATGCTATAATCGGCATCGGTGAGGCCATACTCACTATACTCATCGTCCAGGCCGTTAGGATGAAGCTTCCCGAGATAGAGGGGGTGACCGCATGAGGACGATAGTGAAGGGACTCATCGCCATAGCCGTTATACTGGTCATAGTCCTTCCGCTGGCCTCGAGCAATCCCGATGGTTTAGAGGCCACCATGGAAAAGGTCGGCCTCGAAGAGAATCCCATCTACCACGCCCCCCTCGATTATGGCGAAAGCTGGGCTCAGAGCTTCGCCATGGGGCTCCTTGGGATAACCTTGACCTTCGTGGTTGGCTACGGCTTAGCAAAGCTCGCCAAGGGTGCCTGAAGTGTACCTGCCGTTCATTTTTATTTACGCGATTGGCGTCGTTACCCGAAAAAGCCTGAGTGAGTTAGCTTATTTTGCCCTCCTGTTCCTTGCTGTAGTCATTATGATGAGGCCTAAGAAGAGGATTTTCCTCAACCTCGGATTCCTCCTCGGGTTTGAGGGGCTGCTCTTTATCCTTGCTCTCTTCAATCCTGGAAGACCAATTCTCGATACTCCCATAGGGTCGATAACTCACGAGGGGCTTTATTCATTCCTCTTGCTCCTTGGGAAGGCCTTTCTATCCGCAGGGGCCGCCGTAGTTATAACCAGCTCGGTCGGCTTTTCAAGGATACTCGCAGAGATGGAGACCCTGAAGTTCCCGAGGGTACTCATCCTGACGCTCGCGTTCACGTACCGCTACCTCGACCTCTTTGCAGAGGAGGCTGAGAGGATGAAGCGGGCCCTTGATTCTAGGGCCTTTGGAATCGAGAGAAAGGAATACTACCGGAAACTTGGAGCACTCATAGGCGAGATTTTTGTGAGGGCATACCTTAGAAACGGGAGAATTTATAAGGCAATGCTCTCAAGGGGCTTTGGCGAGTTCCCAAGGCTCGAAGAACCACGCCCAAACCCCTCAATCGGACTGCTGATGCTCCTTGCCATCGGGGGTCTGCTGATATGATAGAGCTGAGAAACGTTCACTTCTCGTACGTAGGAAGGGAGGTTCTGAGGGGTGTAAACCTCACCATCAAAGGGGGAGAAATTTTCGGAATTCTCGGACCCAATGGGGCTGGAAAGAGCACGCTTGTTCTTCATCTCAACGGCATACTGAAGCCGAAGAAGGGAGAGGTGATTATAGACGGCCTCGATCCCGCTAAAAACCCTAAGGAGGTTCGAAGGAAGGTTGGCATCGTCTTTCAGGACCCAAACGACCAGCTGTTCTCGCCGACTGTCTTCGAGGACGTTGCCTTCGGCCCCTACAACCTCGGTCTCCGCGGGGAGAAGCTGAGGGAGAGAGTCCTGTGGGCACTGAGACAGGTCGGTATGGAGGACTACGCCAGCAGGGAAACAAAGGAGCTCAGCTTCGGCGAAAAGAAGAGGATAGCAATAGCCACGATCCTTGCGATGGAACCCGAAATCATTGTCTTTGACGAGCCCTTCGCCAACCTTGATTTCAGAGGGAAACGGCTCCTCGGAGAGCTGATAAGGGGAATGAAGGAGGAAGGGAAGACGGTAATCTTGGCCTCCCACGAGGCAGAATATCTGGCCCTCTGCGACAGGATAGCCCTGATGGACAGTGGGAAAATAATAACCGTTGGAACACCCGAGGAGATACTCGGTAATCCCAGGCTCCTTAGAGAGCACAACCTTGAGGTCCCATCCATCGCGGAGCTGTTCCTGAGCTTAGGGCTGAAGGTTCCAAGGAACGTTGAAGAGGCAAGAAAAATACTCGAAGAATGGAGAAGAACTACTCCATAGCCTTCTCCAAAAGCTCCAGGCCAAGGTCGAGGTATTTCCTTGCCTTTTCTTCGCTCTTTGCCTCGCTGAAAACCCTTATTATCGGCTCCGTTCCGCTGGCTCTGACCAATACCCAGCCGTCGTCGAAGAGTATCTTGGTTCCGTCAGTTGTATCGATGGTGTAACCTCCCTCCCTGGCCAACTCAGCCACTTTAGCGACTATCGCCTTCCTGTCGCCTTCGATGTGCCTTTTCGTCTTGAACTGGTAGTACCTGGGAAGTTCATCTATAAGCTCGCTGAACTTCTTACCGCTTTTCGCGAATATCTCCACGATTTTTGCCGCTGTCATGGCCCCGTCCCTGCCAAGGACAAAGTCTGGAAAGATTACGCCGCCGTTCTCCTCGCCACCTATGGTTCCGCCGTGCTCCAACAAAGCCCTCGCCACTATAAGGTCGCCGACCTTCGTGCGCATTACCTTGGCGTTGTTCCTCTTGGCTATGTCATCAAGCAGGTAGGAGGTAGCGACGGTTGTGACAAGCAGCCCGCCGCCGTTTTCTCTGAGAACAGCGTCAGCAACCAGCGCAAAGGTCTTATCACCCTGAACGAAGTTGCCGTTCTCGTCGATGAAAACGGCTCTGTCGGCATCCCCATCCTGGGCCACTCCAAAGTCCGCCCCGAGAGCCTTGACAACCTTCATAAAGTCCTTAAGATTTTCCTCATTGGGCTCAGGATTTCTCGCAGGGAAGTGGCCGTCTGGATGGGCGTTTACGCTGACGACCTTACAACCCAGCTCCCTGAGCAGGTAGGGTAAAGTGAGCGAGCCGGCACCGTTGGACGTATCGACGACTACGAATGGTTTCCTCTTCCTTATTGCCTCAACGTCCACCCTCGATTTTATGGCGTCTAGATAGGGCCTTATTATGTCCTCCTTCCTGACATCTCCGATTTCGTCCCACTTAGCTCTGTCGAAGTCCTCGTTGAAGAACAGCTCCTCAACTACCGTCTCCCTCTCCTTCTTCAAGCCCATGCCATTGGGCTCGAGGAGCTTTATGCCGTTGTATTCAGGTGGGTTGTGGCTTGCAGTTATTGCCGCTCCGCCGTCGGCCTTGAAGTACCTGCAGGCAAACTGTATGGCGGGAGTTGGAGCGACTCCAACATCGATAACGTCACATCCAACGCTGAGGAGACCGCTTATTAAAGCCTCCTTGAGCATCTCACCGCTAACGCGGGTGTCCCTGCCAACAACTACCAGCGGCTTCTCCCTTCCTTCCCTCTTCAGCATCGTTCCGAAGGCCATGCCCATCTTAAGCGCGAACTCTGGGGTTATCTTCTCGTTGGCTATTCCCCTGACGCCGAAGGTTCCAAACAGCTTTCCCATCTCATTCCCTCCCAAAATCATCATCAAAGCGGACTATGTCATCCTCACCAAGGTATTCTCCTATCTGCGTTTCAATGACCTCAAGGACGACCTTTCCGGGGTTCTCAAGCCTGTGAACTACGCCCGCGGGAATGAAAGTGCTCTCCCCCGGTCTGAGGAGTATCTCCTCACCGTCAATGAAAACCTTGGCCGTTCCCCTTACAACGACCCAGTGCTCGCTCCTGTGATAGTGCATCTGCAGGGAAAGCTTTTTGCCAGGCAGAACTGTCAGACGCTTTATCTTGTAGCGCTCGCCCTCCTCGAGGATAGTGTAGCTTCCCCAGGGACGATAAGCGGTTCTATGAACAAAGACCCTCTCATCACCCTTATCCTTAAGCCTTTTGTAAACCTCCTTGACTTTCTGACTATCACCGCGATGGGCGACGAGGAGGGCATCATCAGTATCAATGATTATCAGATCCTCAACACCAACTGTAGCGGTCAAACGCTCCGTCATTATGAGGTTGTTCCTCGAATCGATACCGACGTGATAGCCCTTCCTTCCCCGTATCTTCACAGCGTTGCCGTTTTTGTCCTTCTCAAGAACCTCGTAGATAGCGTCGAAGCTCCCGAGATCATTCCAGTAGACGTTGAGAGGGACGACGGCGGCTTTATCAGTTTTCTCCATTATCCCGTAGTCAACGGAGATATCCTGAACCCGTTCGTAGGCTTCCCGGATAGTCGCAGCCTCTTCAAAAGCAGAGTAGATTTCGGGAGCTAGCCTCTTCACTTCATCAATGAAGAGCTCAGTATCGAACATAAACATGCCGCTGTTCCAGTAATAGCCTTCCTCAACGTAGCGTTTGGCAGTCTTCAAATCCGGCTTCTCCTTGAACTCAGCAACGCGGTAGCCACCTTCAAGCCGTTCCCCTGGCTTTATGTAGCCATAGCCGGTGTGCGGCCTCGTTGGTTTTATTCCGAAGGTTACGAGGTAATCATGAGCAATCCTCTCAGCATTCCTGAAGGCTTTCTCGTAGTTCTTATCCGCTTCTATCAGGTGATCCGACGGGAGGACCGCCACAATGGAGTCTCCGAAGATTTCTTCGATTCTCATTATTCCCCAGTAAATGGCAGGGAGAGTGTTCTTTCCTACGGGCTCAAGGAGGAGGTTCTCTTCTGGGAGCTCCAGGCCGAGCTCTCTTAAATCGTCAAGAATACGAAACTTGTACTTCTCATTAGTCACGATGAATATTTCGTTTGGTTTTGAGAACATCAACGCCCTCTGAATCGTTTTCTGAAAGAGGGAATAGTCATCAAACATCCTTATGAACTGCTTTGGCATCAGCTCCCTGCTCAGGGGCCAGAGGCGAGTTCCCTTACCACCGGCAAGAATCAGAGTCTTCATTGGGCACCACCTTAGTTTAGCTCTGAATCCTTTTAGCATCCAAAGTTTTTAACTTTAAGGGGAAAGAAGGAAAACTCAGCGAAGGGCGAATTCCCCGATGAAGGCGGAACTGGAAATCGTGTCACCAATGCCAACTGTGCTCTTGGGCTTGGTGACTATCTTGGTCGGGACAAATGCAAGCTGATAGTCGTCGACTTTAGCAATGCCATCCTCCGTGCCATACTCCCTAACGAGAGCCCCCTCGACGGCTCTGACCTTCTCGTTAACTGGAACGTCCATGGCCTTAACCACGTCGTCTATGTCTCTAACGTCACCAAGTTTAGCCCTGGCTGCGGCGGCTAGGGCCGCAAAGAGCAGGGCATCGCGCACATGGGTTCCATCGTAGGCAGTCAAAGCCAAGTAATAGCCGTAAGTGTGGAAGTGTATCCTCTCAACGCCGGTCTTCTCCGCCAGCTTGAGCATGGCCTCCGTAACAGCTATCGGATCAACTGGGTCGTTTGCAAGAAGCTTCTCTGCTATGGCTTTCTCGCCAAGAACCTCCATTATCGAGGCCAGCTCGACCTCATTCAGGCCAACGCTCGTGAACTTGCCCAGAATCTCGACGAGCCTCCTTCTGACGGTCTCGTCTGGCGTGAAGGCGAACTCCAGGTGAACGGGAATTCCCCTCTCGTCAAGCACCTCAAGGTGCCTCTCAAGCTCTTCAAAGGGTTCTTTGTAGTTCTCCTTCGTCAAAGCTTGGAGTCCGCTTATTATCACCAGCTCGGCCTTTCCAGCTATCTCCTCGAAGGCTTCCCTAAACTCAGGCCTTATGTAGACGTTTGGATTGTAGTCATCAGCGGATCCTATGAAGCGGTTCTCCCTCGGGGCCTCGAAGTCGAAAACCCTGAATCCGCGCGGGAACTCATAGATGTAGTGGATAAGGTTCTCCTCGTCGCCGGCGAACTCTCTGGGGTGGAGGAGCTTGAGCTTTCCATCCTCGAGCTTCGGCACGTAAATCGGTCCGTCCTTGAACAGGTTCGCCTGGAGCTTTGATATCTGCGGAACGTGCGCTATAACTGGAACGCCGTAAACACCACCGAGGAGGTTGGCCATTATTCCGACCTGGCCGCCCATCCTGAGTTCGTCCCAGCCCCAGTTCTTCATGTAGAGCCTGACCGTGCAGCTCTCGACGAAGAGTTCAGCGGCCTTTCCCCTCCGAATGCTCCAGAGGATTCCACCGAGAAGGTGATGAATCTTCGTTATCCTTCCGGGAAGCTCCTCAGAAAAGCAGAAAACCTCTTCCTTTCCAACCTTCTCCACCCTTCCCTCAAGATCTTCCGAATCGAGGTACTTTATCGCGTCGATGTTGGTATTGTACGCAAGAAGAACGCTGCCGACTTTTCCGATTTTATCCTTGACGCGCTGAAAAGCCGATGAGTAGAGAGCGTCCCACATCATGTATATCACCGGGAGTGATGTAACTCCTGGAAGTTAATAAGGGTTGCGGTGAACGTTAAAAATTAAGAAGAGGCTCATGCTTTCCACTTGGGATTGTCAACAACCTTAACTTCACCGCCCTCCTCAATCACAAGCTTTGAGAAGCCCTTCTCCTTTATTGAGCCGTAGTCATGGCCGGCATCGGCCGGATATATCGCCAGGAATATAAATGGCTCATCCCCAGTGTTCACCGTCCTGTGGGCCCAGTATGGTGGAACGTAGACGACTGTTCCCGGCTCCATTGGGACCCACTTGGCATTTCCTTCAGGCGTCTGGAGGAGCATTCCTCCCTTACCTTTGATGGCGTAGTATATCTCCGCCCTGTCGGCCTTGGCATGGTAGTGACCCTTCGTAAAGAAGAATTCCTTTCCAACCTTGCCCGGATAGAGAACCGTGGTCGCGAAGTTGAGATCACCGTCCTTCTCCTCCTGCTCTATTGCATAGACTTCATAAACAACAGGATCTTCCCTGAGGAGCTCGTTGTATGCCTCTTCATCGATGAAGTATCCCTTGAGGTCACTGAGCCTTCTCACAAGCTTCTTGGCGCCGGGGATAACGCCGGTTTCAAGGTCAATCTTAACACCAATCGGAGCTTTGTACTCCATTTTGATCACCGCTCTAAAGTCGTTCCAGGCCTATTTAATCTTTCGCTTCTATATCACTGTGGGTGTTATATAAAGGCCCTAAGCAGATAGGCCACACCTATGGCTATCGCCCAGTAGCCGGTGTTCCAGCGGAGCACCTTCCAGCCATCGAGCGGAGGAACCGGAAGGAGATTGAAGAAGGCCAGCCAGAGGTTCACGCTCGCGGTTGTCCTGAGAACCCACCACAGCGTTGTGAGCGGCGTAACCGCCCTCATCATGATTATGGCCACTATGCCTATCACTATGTTCGTCAACGGGCCGACGAGGCTTATCTTTCCATGTGCCTCCTTATCCTCCCAGTACTGATAAGGCGCGTAGATATAAACCGCCCCCAGGGCTGCAAATATCCACACTCCCCCCGTTAAGAGCTTCGTAAGTATGCCAAGGAGAAGGGCCATCACTATTCCAGTGTCCCACCGCTTATAGTAGGCAACGTAGCCATAGCGCCTGGCCATGCTTCTATGAGCGAGTTCGTGGAATATAAAGGCCGTCAGAACCGCCACTACAACGTAGGGGATGTTATAGGGGTCAAAGTTGGAAAATAGCAAGACGAGGACGAGGAAAGAGATGGCTAGGTCTTCCAGCTCCCTTCGGTGGAAACGCTCCCCAAGGGAGAGATTCATTTACTTTTCACCTCAATCTTCTTGCCGATAACGAGCTCGGCAGCTTTCACTGCAGCACCGCCGCTACCAACGGCTATCCTCACCTGATCCTCTGGAACATAGACAACTATCTTGTCGTCGAGTTCCTCTATCTCCAAGATCTTAACGTTGAGCATCTTCTCCAGCCTGTCCTTCATGGTGAATCCCCAAGAATGCTCGGCGGTTCCAAATATAAAAGTAACGAAATCAGTCGAAGTCCCAGATGGTCCTTCCCTTGTAGAACATCATCACATAGCCGCAGTTCTTGCAGATGACTATCTTGACCTTATGGGCAGTAAAGCCCCACTTGCTGTCGAGCT
Organism: Thermococcus onnurineus NA1; assembly: GCF_000018365.1. Classification (NCBI taxonomy): domain Archaea; kingdom Methanobacteriati; phylum Methanobacteriota; class Thermococci; order Thermococcales; family Thermococcaceae; genus Thermococcus; species Thermococcus onnurineus. The sequence continues at coordinate 223,678 of NC_011529.1, forward strand.
TTCCTTCCTCAACTTTGAAATCTGTCCCTCCGCAGAGGGGACATTTAAGGTGCCTGTGTTCCATGTCGATCACTGGTAGTAGCTCCAACTTGAAGATATAAATGCTTTTTCCTTTGCAGAGTTTAGCAAGTGTTCAATGCCAGGTTTGTGGCCAAGGCCAACCACCGCCACAACCTTCGGCTTCTTAACGCCTTGAGCCTTCAGGAAGTTGACGATTGAGATTAGGTTCCTCGCCATGACCTCGTTGCGCTCTTCCACAAGAACGCGGTAGAGATAGGGGTAACGCAACCTGAACTGTATCATCATAACTTTGTAGTCTGCCATAACATCGGGAGAGCTCCCAGAGACCCCAACAGGCAAAAAGACGCTCAAAGCCTCAAGCGCCATCAGGAGCTTCTCGCGCGATGGGGCCGCGGCTATCTTCGCTAAGATGACGTTGATGTCCTCGTCGATGAGGTATAACGGGACGCCGAGGGTTTGGGCAGCACTTATAGCTGCCTTCATTTCCTCTCCCGGCTTCATGCCGAACTCTTCCCCAAGCCTCTCCTCGACCTTAGCCAGAACGTAGTTTATAAGCCCTTTCTTTCCATAACGGAGGGATTCCTCCAGCGTTAGCTCTCTGTTCTGCTTCATAGCCAGGAAACGTGCCCTGTCGAGCTCTATCGCAACTGCGTGAGGTTTCTCAGAAAGGATGGTACTTATTACCTCTTCTCTACTCTTTGGGGAGACATGCATGGTTCCGATAAGCTTGACGTAGCGCAGGTAGCTCATTGCCAATCCTCCAGAAGGTTTCTCATCTCCCAGCGTCCGGATTTGAAAGTCAGAACGTCGAAGTCCTTAGGGATAACAAAGGGGACATCGCACAATTCTCTGGCCTTTGCCATGTATTCGTCATAAGTATAACGGAACGCTCTGTGGAACAACGCCAAAAGTTTAACCTTGGCCTTTTTGGCTATCTCACAGGCCTCCCCAACGGTGGTGTGGTAACTGTCCCCTCTATCCTCCGGCCTCAGATAGGTCGCCTCGTGGATGAGCAGGTCAGCGTTCTCGGCGAAGAGCCTCGTCCTCTCGCACGGCTCGGTATCGCCGGTGTAAACCACCTTAACACCCTTCCTCCTCGGTCCGGTCACGTCCTCCAGGCGGATTATTCGACCGTTCCACTCGATTTGACCCTGCTTCTCAAGCTTCCCCAGAATTGGCCCCTCGCTCAGGCCGTATTCTGCGAGCTTCTCGGGGAGGAACTTCCCACGCTTATCCTTTTCCTTGAAGACATAGCCCAGAGCAGGAATTCCGTGCTCAACTTTGAAGCTCCAGATTTCGTAATCACCAAACTTGAGCCTTACCTCACCTATCTCATGGACGTGTATATCAAAGCCTGGCCTGAAGAAGCCGCTGTTGAGAAAATTCTGGATGAACCGGAAGGTGTACTTGGGTCCGTAGATGTGGAGAGGCTTTTCCCTGTTCCAAAGGTTCATGGTCTGGATTAGCGCGGCCAAGCCGAGGTAGTGGTCGCCGTGGAAGTGCGTGATGAATATCTTCTCGACTTTCATGGGGCTGAGCTTGGCAGTGCTCATCTGCCTCATCGTGCCTTCTCCAACATCGAAGAGGATAATCTCACCTTTGTAGCGGAGCGCTATGGCCGGGACGTTCCTCTCGCGGTTAGGCATTATACCACCGGTGCCAAGGAATATCACTTCAAGCATGGTCTAATGTTCCATTCTGGGATTAAAAACCTAAGCATGCCAAAGCGTTAAATACCTGAGAGTGTTAATCCGTATGAGGTGTTTGGGAATGGAAGAAATTCTGAAGGCTATCGAGGAGAAGGACTGCAAAAAGGTGGCAAGCCTTCTCTACTACAAGGTCGATGAGCTCTCGGACGAGGAGCTAAAAGAGGCTCTCGAGAGGGCCGAGAAGCTGGCCCTCGAGTGTAAGGATCCGGAACTGTACAAGCTCATCGTTTACTACTTCCATGCACTTCTCGACGTGGACAAGATACACGAGTTCGAAAATCTGGCGGAGGAGATGGATACCTTCGAGGCAAAGTTCAACCTGGCCGACCTCTACTACCTCATCGGAGAGCTGGAGAAGAGCCTCGACCTCTACCGCGCTCTTCTCGAGGAGGAAACCGCGAAGGGCAACAGGGAGAACGTGGCGAAGGTGTACTACAACATGGCCCTCATTCACGAAGAGATACAGGAGTACGAGAAGGCCCTCGAACTGCTGGAGAAAGCCAAGGAGGTCTACGAAGAGCTAGGAAAGGAGGAGGAAGTCCTCCACGTCGAGGTCTACAGGGCATACGTCATATTCGAAGCCGGCGAGCCTTACAGGGCCAAGGCTCTGCTGGCTAAAGTTATTCCCAAGGCCGTGAACAACAGCAGACTGCTGGCAGAGATACACCTTGCCTTCGAGGAGATATTCGAGGAAGACGAGAACTACGAGGCGGCACTGCAGGAGTGCCTCTACGCGGCGATGAGCGCCAAAGGAACTGAGTACCAAGACGTCGCCTTTGACTCGCTCATAGACGTCATCTGGCAACTCATGCTTGACGACGAGTTCGAGATGGTATACCTTCACATGGATATGTTCGCCAACGCAATGCCCGAGCTGGCGGACTTCTTCGAGGCCATAAAGGCAATAGCCCTCTACAAGGACGGCAAGATTGAGGCGGAGGAAGCCAGCAAAGTCATCGAGAAAGTCAAAGACAGAAGGCTACTTGACTTACTTGAATTCCTCGGAGAAGCCGAGATGTGAAAGGGAAACGATCACTGGAATTCCCCTTATTTCTTCCACCTCAACTTTTACGCCGTAGACCTCTTCGAAAAGCTCTGGCTTGAGGATTTTCCTCCCACCGTCGGCTATTATTTCTCCATTCTTCATGAAGACGAAGCGCTCGGCGAAGCGAAGGGCTAAGTTGACGTCGTGCATAACGACTATAGAAGTTCCTCCCGAGAGCGCGAAATCCCGGGCTATCTCCATCACCTCGAGCTGGCTCTTCAGGTCGAGGTTGTTGGTGGGCTCGTCCATCATGAGGATTCTCGGCTCCTGGGCTAACGCTCTCGCTATACTGACCTTCTGCAGCTCACCGCCGCTCAGTCTGTTGGTCGGCTTCAGGGCGAGGTGAGATATACCGAGCTTTTCGAGGGTTTTCCTAACAACCTCAATATCCCTCTTCGAGGGCCGTAGCCCCATGTAAGGCCTCCTGCCGAGGAGAACCGTGTCAAAGACAGTCATAAAGCCAGGTTCACATCTCTGAGGAACATATGCTAAAACCCTCGCGAGCTCGTTTCTGGGATAGCTCTCGATGGGTCTCTCCAGAACCTCAACACCCTCACAGTGAAGGATTCCTGCGATGCATCTCAGGAGCGTGCTCTTTCCAGCGCCGTTCGGTCCGAGGATTACTATGAACTCGCCCTCCTCGACCTCGAGGTCTATTCCCCTCAGCACCTCGGAGCCGTTGTAGGTGAAGCGCAGGTTTCTGACTTTTACTGCCTTCATCGCCGCCCCTCCATCCTTATGAGGAGGTATATGAATGTCGGCGCACCGAGGAAGGAGGTTACAACGCCAACGGGCAGGATCATCGGTGAGAAAGCCAGCCTCGCAACTGTATCCGCCGCGAGGAGGAGCAGAGCCCCGGTTAGGGCAGAAAGGGGAATGAGGAAGCGGTAGTCACCGCCGACGATGAGCCTGATTGCGTGGGGAGCTATTAAGCCGACGAAGCCTATTACCCCAACGAAGGCCACGCTGATTGCTGTTATCAGTGCAGCCAAAAACGTCGAGATAAGTCTGACCCTCTCGACCTCTACACCGACCGACTTTGCAACATCATCTCCCATCGCCGAGGCGTTAAGGTCCCAGCGCTTGATAACGAAGTATAGGAAAACCGGAATGAAAACGGCAAACATTATTCCGTCTTCCCTCCACGTCGCCCTGCCAAGATCGCCGAAGCTCCAGTAGACCATTGCAGCCAGCTGGAGCTCGTCGGCGAAGTATTGGACGAGTGTCGTTAGGGCCACAAAGAGGGAGCTCATTGCCACCCCGGCAAGAATTATGGCCTCGGGACTGAGGCCTTTGAGTTTGGCGAGGGCAAGGATAACCGCGGTAGCACTTACCGCCCCGAGAAAGGCGAAGATAACCACCGCGTATGGATTGCTGAGCGAAATCCTGCCCGAGCTTTCCGCGTAGCCCGCTCCTAGGAGTATCGCCAGAGAGGCGCCAAACATCGCCCCGTGTGAAACGCCTATCGTGAACGGAGTGGCGAGAGGGTTCCTGAGGAAGCCCTGCATGACCGCTCCGGCTATGGCCAGAGAAGCCCCTACAAGAATAGCAGCAACGATTCTCGGCAGGCGGATGTTCCAGACGACGAGATGGGCGCTCCCGCTCCCACCACCGAGAAGAGCATTCATCATCTCTCCAATCGTGAGGCTGTAGGCACCATGGGTGAGGGAGTACAGGCTAACCAGGACGAGAATGAGAAAGAGGGAAAGGCCAACGAGCAGCTTTTTGGCGACATAACCCTCGTAGTCCATGGCCATCACGGTGAAGTAGGCAGTGAGTACTTAACGGTTCCGTTGGCGAGGTCGATCTTTCCGAAACCACCGAACTGCTCGGCCATGACGCTGTAGACGGGCTTCCCGAGGAGGAAGGTGTATATCTCGTCGGCCTTCTCGACGGGGTCTATGTCTTCAAAGCGCTCTGGATAGAGGACTTTTCCGATGAAGTAGGCGTCCGCTAAAGCGGTTCCGATGTTGGTGGTGTAGAAGTTGTACGGGAGGATTCCGTAGACGTTGCCCTCTCTGACAGCCTTGAGGGAGTTGTAGAAGTCCGGGTCTTTCTGGTAGTCATCGAGGACGAGCTTAAGGCCGCCCTCATCGATGAAGATGTAGTCTGGGTTCCACTCAAGGAGCTGCTCCTTATCAATGAACTTGTGCCCGTCACCGAGCTCATCAGCGACGTTCTTGGCGTGAACAACCACAAAAGGTGGATATTTGGCCTCGGTGCTCTCTATGCCGTGTGCTCCCTTGTAGCCTATTCCACCGACGTAAACAGCTGGACTCTCAACGTTCTCGGTGCGCTTCATGAGGTCGTCCTGGATGGATTTGACAAAGTTTATAACCTCCTCCGCGCGCTTCTCCTTTCCGAGGATTTTACCTGCCAGCTCGAGGGACTTAAAGAGCTCCTCGTCGTCGAAGGTAGCCAACTGGCCGTAGCTGAGGACTACAACTGGGACGCCTGTCTTCTCTTGGATGTCGTCAGCGGTCTTGGCGTCAACGTAGGTGATGAATATCACGTCCGGTTTGAGCTTAACCAGTGCTTCCAAATCGGGAAGCTTTCCGGGGCCGCCTGGCCCTATGGTGGGCAGCTCCTTGAGCTCGGGATGGGCTATTATGTAGGGCCTGCCGTAGTTGTAGCGCTTCTCGAAGTCCTCGACTCCAATCACCATGCCGCTAGCGTTGAGATAGACCATCAGCCTCAAAGCTCCGGGTCCAGCGGCTACAACCTTGGTGACCTGAGCCGGAACCTCAACGGTTCTTCCGAGCAGATCCGTCACAGTTACGTAAGCCGAACTGGTCTCTGTGGTTGCAGTATTGGTTGGATTTTCCGTCGTGCCTATGCACCCGCTTACAGAGACAACCAGCAGAACGAGAAGTAGAGCCAGAGCCTTCCTCATTTCAGCACCCCCTAAAGCTGTTGACATCGACTATGCCTCTGCCGATGATGGCGTGATACTTCTCATTAGCGCATCTCATGCAGAGAGGCTCCTCGTTGATGTAAACGATCCTCGTGGACATGACCAGCTCGCCACAGCGAGAGCAGCGGATGCTCTCAACTATTGGCGCCTGTTCGATTGGCGGAACCTTGACGCGCTCGATTTTGAACTCTTCTTTTGGCAGGTAAAGCATGGTCTTAGCAATCGATTCCCAGAGCCCCCAGAGGCGCTTCCGCTCTTCAGGGGTTCCTTTCCGTTCCTTAACGACCTTATTGAAGAGCTCGGTTGTGCCCGAAGGGTAGTACTTCCTCAGCTTCTCAGCATCGGTGTAGACCCTAACGCCCTCCCATGTGGAGCGTTTGACGAGAGTCAGGGCTGTCTTGCCGAGATCGATGTATATCATGGAGTTATTTCCCAGCGTGCAGCCTGTAGCTACCTGGACGCCGTCAGTAAAGCAGCTGTTGACCTCGACTATGGCAAGAATGGACTCATCGACGCTTCCAGAATAGTCAAGCCTTCCGACACCTAGTTCCTCCATTGCTATCAGTGAAGCCCTTATTCCGAGGGCTAGGTATGGACAAACATGGCCATGGAACTCGCGGGCGTATTCAAGGATTTTCTCCGCGTCCCTCTCCTCCACGAGACGGTTGAGCGCGAGCATGGTATCACCAATAACAGTAAAAGTAACACGCTTTTAATCATTTTTGAACCCAGGTGTTATCAACCCTTGGTTGCGGCAGGTTTTTAATGAATGAGTTTTCATGAATTAGTGGTGGTACCATGAGGATAGTCGTGCCGATAAAGGACAATAGCGGCCTTGAGAGCGAGGTTTGCGAGCACTTCGGAAGGGCCAGATACTTCGTTTTCATCGACGTCGAGGATGGGAAAGTTAAAGGATCGGAGGTTATAGAGGTACCCTTTAAGGAGCATGAACCTGGAGACCTACCCGCCTTTATTAAGGAGCACGGGGGAGAAGTCGTCCTTGCCTACGGCATGGGGAGGAGGGCCATCGCCTACTTCAACACCATGGGAATAGAGGCCATCACAGGCGCAAGCGGAAGGGTGAAAGACCTCGTGGAGGCCTTACTGAAGGGAGCACTGAAGGTGGACCCCGAGTGGAGGAGCAAAGGCGATTTCGGACGGCACGAGTTCTGAACTTTCAGTTGCGGTAAGGTTTATATATGAAATTTTTTTCATATATTTTGGTGGTGATATGAAGCTGAACGTGAAGGACTTCGCCCCAAGCTGGTTCGCGAGCGTCATGGGCACAGGAGCTTTGGTACTGGTGAGCAAAGCTTACTCCTCAAAGCTCACAATCCTTGAAAGTTTCGCTGAGTTCCTCGTTTATCTCAACACCGTCCTCTTCTTCGTTCTGCTGATTCCGTGGGTTCTCAGATGGATCAAATACCGAGAGAACGCTCTGGCGGATCTACACCATCCAGTCCTCGGCAACTTCTACGGAACGATAGCCATAGCGATGCTCGTGCTCTCGGCCGATTACCTCACGGTCTTCGGGAATACAAGTGTGGCGTGGGCCTTCTGGCTCGCCGGGACACCGCTGACGATATTCTTCGCCCTGATGATTCCATACCTTGTTTTCACGAGCGAAGGAGTAGATACCAAGGCCATAACACCCGCCTGGTTCATTCCGCCGGTGGGGCTGATAGTCATTCCGATAAGCGGGGCGAAGCTCATGACACTCGCTTCTGGAACTGCGAGAGAGGTTATGGCCTTCATCAACTACTTCGCCTGGGGCGCTGGGTTCTTCCTGTATTTAGCACTCTTTGCCATCGTGATGTACAGACTCATAACCCACGAGCCGATGCCCTGCGGCATAGCGCCTTCGATATGGATAAACCTCGGTCCGATAGGGGCTGGAACCTCAACCCTCTACGCCCTCGTTAAAGCTTCCGATTTCATAACCGTCAAGGAACCGCTCTTAGCTTTCGGCTTGTTCTTCTGGGGCTTCGGCGTCTGGTGGTTCGTCATGGCAGTCCTGCTGACCATCCACTACATCAGAAAGCTCAACCTGCCATACAGCCTGGCTTGGTGGGCCTTTATATTCCCCTTTGGAGCCTACGTAAGTGCCACATACAACGTTGGGACGACGTTCGGAATAGGTTCAATCGTTAACTTTGGCTTCGCCCTGTACTGGCTGCTCCTAGCGATGTGGCTGGTGACGGGAGTTAAAACTATCGTGCACGTACTTTCCGGCCCCAAAACAAGAGGCAAGGTATGAGTAGTTTCCTCCCAAGTTCAGAAACATGGAGAACCAAAGTGGCGCTCTCACTTTCCCTGTTTCACCCTTTTCGCCGAGGTGCTCAGAGGCTCCACTCCTTCTGGAAGCCGTCAATCCATTGGCGTTCCTTTTCCTCTGGGCATACTACGGTGATGGCGTTCTCCTCGTGAGAGAGGTCTGGGATGAGGTGGGAGGGTCACCTCAAGTTTATGCTCCTCGGGGCTGTTTACGGTACAGGTGAGCCAAGGCCATCCTTGGGATAGTGACCTTTGCATACCTTCTCAAGAAGAGAAAGGAAAATGGCCCAAGCACAGCCCGAAGGCAAGGAAAGCGCTTAACTCTTGCATACCACATCGTCGTCATCACAGCGGTTCACCTCGAGTTGCACTGTGACGTGGGTTACTCCATACTTCTCCAGAATCTTTTCGACATCGTCAATGATACGCTGAGCCTCGCTTAGGGACATGTCGTTCACATCAACGTGGCACTCAAAGTGGGTTTCATTTTCTCCAATGCGCCATGCGTGGAAGTGGTGAGCATTTTTAACGCCGGGAATTGACTCGAGTTCTGCCTTTATTGCATCGAAGTCGAGCTCGGGCGATGCCTCCATGAGAACATCAACGCTTTCTTTCAGTATATCGTAGCCCTCGCGGAGGATGTAGAGGGAAATGAACACAGTGACAAGTGGGTCTATCCAGACGAGGTCGTAGTATCTTATGGCCAGACCGCCGGCCACCACAGCCACCGAAGACAGCGTGTCGCTCACAAGATGAAGGTAAGCGGAGCGAACGTTGATGCTCTCGTGGGCGTGCTCGTGGAGGAGGAGAACGGAGAGAAGGTTAGCCAGAAGTCCAATAACCGCCACCACAAGCATGAGCCCTGTGTCTATTGGATTGGGATTCCTGAAGCGCTTATAGGCCTCCACGAGCAGGAAGAGGGCAACGCCGACGAGGACGGCAGAGTTGACAAAGGCGACGAGTATCTCGGCCCTCTTATAGCCGAAAGTGTACTTTTCGTTCTTTTCACGCTCACCGATTCTTATCGCTATGTAGCTCGCCAGAAGGCTCATAGTGTCGCTGAAGTTGTGGAGCGAGTCGCTCAGGAGAGCTAAACTTCCGGAAAGAATTCCACCTATGACCTCGGCTATCGTAATGACAAAGTTCAGGATTATAGAGAAGACCATACGGGATTTCATGGCCCTGTGGGAGTGTTTGTGTCCCATTTCTCTCCCTGAGAGGGGTCTAATTGGAGACTTAAAAGCCTTTTGAGGTCAGAATTGGGAAGTTTTAATCCCAGATAGGGGAAGACATAAACATAGGGTTAAAAACTTAACCCTTTTTAAGGATAGCACTGAAAAAGTTGGTGGTGATACAATGCACGAATGGGCTCTGGCTGATGGAATAGTTAGAACCGCCCTCGACTACGCTCAAAGAGAAGGTGCAAAAAAGCTTCTGGCAATTCAAGTAGTCCTCGGAGAGCTCCAGGACGTTAACGCCGAGATAGTCGAGTTTGCCATGAAGGAGCTTCTCAAGGGCACCATCGGGGAGGGTGCGGAGATAGAGTTCATCGAGGAGGAGGCAGTTTTCAAGTGTCGCGACTGCGGTCACGAGTGGAAGCTCAAGGAAGTGAAGGGAAGCTTCGATGAGCGCATCAAGGAGGACATCCACTTCATCCCCGAGGTAGTTCACGCCTTCTTGGCATGTCCAAAGTGTGGCAGCAGGGACTTCGAAGTCGTACAGGGTAGGGGAGTCTACATAAGCGGGATAAAAATCGAGAAGGAGGGGGAGGCATGATAGCCATAGACCCTCGCGTCAAGGGCATAGAGGCTCGCCTTGAAAATGTGAAGCGCATCATTCCCGTCGTCAGCGGCAAGGGCGGCGTTGGAAAGTCGCTGGTTTCAACAACGCTCGCCCTTGTTCTGGCGGAGAAGGGCTATAAGGTCGGCCTCCTTGACCTCGACTTCCACGGCGCGAGCGACCACGTAATCCTCGGCTTCGAGCCGGAGGACTTCCCTGAGGAGGACAGAGGCGTCGTCCCGCCGACGGTTCACGGAATAAAGTTCATGAGCATCGTCTATTACTCGGAGGATAAACCAACACCCATGAGGGGCATGGAGATAAGCGATGCGCTCATTGAGCTCCTCACTATAACCCGCTGGGACGAGCTGGACTACCTCGTCATCGACATGCCTCCCGGTCTCGGTGATCAGTTCCTAGATGTCCTTCGCTTCCTTAAGAGGGGTGAGTTCCTGGTTGTGGCAACACCTTCAAAGCTCTCCCTCAACATCGTCAGGAAGCTTCTTACCCTCCTGAAGGAGAGGGACTACAAGATTCTCGGTATCGTCGAGAACATGAAACTTCATTCGGAGCAACGAAACAACGAGAAGGGCATAGAGGCTCTTGCAGAGGAGTTCGACGTGCCCTATCTGGCTGGTATCCCGCTCTACGACGACCTCGAGGAGAAGATAGGAAAGCCCGAGGAGCTCCTCAGGACGGAGTTTGCAGAGAGGATAAGGGAAGTTGCGGGGAAGCTCTGATCCTTCTTTATTTTGGGGTGAAACTATGGAGCTTGAAGAACTCTTTCAGAACGCTAAACGTATCGTTATCTGCGGCATAGGGAACGAACTTAGGGGGGACGACGCCTTTGGTGTCCTTGTGGCGGAGATGCTGGCGGAGCTCGTCAAAAGCCCGAACGTCTTAGTCATCAACTGCGGTGAAGTGCCTGAGAGCTACACCGGAAAGATAGTGGATTTCAAGCCTGATCTGATTATCTTCGTCGATGCCGTTGACTTCGGCGGGGAGCACGGAGAGCTCGTAGTCGCCGATCCAGAGGGAACACTCGGTGAGGCGGTTTCGACACACAGTCTGCCCCTAAAATTCTTAGTCCAGTACCTCAAAACGAAGGTAAACGCAAAGTTCGTCCTCATAGGCTGCCAGCCACGCTCGCTCGGCCTTTTCGAGGAGCCAAGTGGGGTGATAAGAGAGAGGGCTGAGATGCTGGCACAGGCGATTGCAGATTCGCTTAATGGGGGCGAATGAATGGACTGAAACATCCTGTGGCTGATTGCAGGTCTTCTCTCACTCTTAGCCTTCTTTCTGGATCTCGGGACAGAGGAGAGCCGATACGAGACCCTAAAAGATCTGTTTCTTGGCATCAGCTTCCTCGCATGGTACTGGGGAGGGTTCATTGTCGGACTGGTGTTCGTTGCAGCTGCCGGAATAATCTACCTGCCAAGGCAAAGAAGTGGCGGATTAGAAGGAGGTATAGGTAAGCTTCCGTAAATCCTCTTTCCTGTTCACGTTGAAGAAGCTCTTGCGCCACCTCTCTGGGAGCTCCTCTATCGGCAGGTAGCAAGTGTCGACTCTCTCTATGGCTTTCCTTATCATGTAGTCTCCGCTCTTAATCTGTTCCTCAAGGATTTTTCTGAATCTCTCAGAGTAAGCCGCGTGGAGGGGTTCTATGTATCCATTACTCCAGCGCGGAACGCAGACTGCTTTCCCACTTTTCCTGAATTCACGAATTATGTAATCAACGAATTCTGGGACTATCAGGGGCATATCGCCAGCCACCACGAAGGCATCATCGAGGCTCAATGCAGTGTAGATGCCGCCTATGGGGCCGACCATCAGCTCGTCAACGATGACCTCGTAGCCGAACTTTTTTAGACGTTCTGCATTCTCGGGAGAGGCCACAAGGACGATCCCATCTATTTCTTTGGTGGCTTCAAGGGCTTCGACGGCGTAAAGAACAAGCGGCTTCCCGTCTATCCTGAAGAGCAGCTTATTGCCGCCGAAGCGTCTGCCCCTCCCCCCGGCCAAAACTGCTCCTATCATTGCTCCTCCCTTTTCTCCTCATCAACTGGGATGTACTCGATGGTGCTTATGTACTTCACGTACTCTATAGTCTTCTTCGGATTTAGCATCTCTCTTAGCAGGTTCTGGAAGTAGTTGTCCCTGTCGTAGGCAATCTCGTGGGCCTTGGCAACGTCGAGGAAGGACGAGTGGAAGTTCTCCGCCTCTTCCCTCGTGTAGAGCTCAAAGGCTATAAAGTGGCCGTATTCCTCCTCAACGGGTTCCTTGATGTTTTCTATAAAGTCCGCCACCCGGTTGATCTTGACCGGGTCGTAGGGTTCATCGATTATAACCAGCACATCAATCTCATCAAGCCCTCCCTTCAGGTGTGCCCCATAGAAGACCACGGAGAGCAAATTGTCGCCGTAGAATTCCCTTATCCGCTGAAGAAGACTCTGCTTTGCCGCCTCAATGCTCATTCCAACACCTCCAAAAATTGAGAGGTTAGAGGAGTTTTAATCTTGACGCATACTCCAGGGCGGTCTGGATGTAAAGCTTGTAGTCCATCGTCTGGGTCGCGGCAGGTTCGATGTAGTGCTGGAGTATTACCGGCGCGGCAAGACCTATCACAACAACCGCAGCCGCCAGCAGGAGCACCACGAATGCCATGCTCTTAGATTCTCCCACTGCCACTTCTCTGGATGGCTTGCCGAGCCATATCTTGTAGAAGACGCGCATGTAGGCAACGAGTGCAGTTACTGAGCTGACAACGATAACCATCGCCAAGGCTAAGCTCTTCTCCATCAGCGCATCAAAGAGGAGCAGCTTGCTGAAGAACACGTTGAACGGTGGGATTCCAACGAGGCTGAGGGTTGCTATTGCGAGTCCGAGAGTTGCCATTGGCATCTGTCTGCCCAAACCAGCCATATCATTGATGTCCCTTGAACCGATGGCGTGGATGAACATGCCCGCAGCAAGGAAGAGTAATGCTTTAGCAATTGCGTGGTTGATAATGTGGAATAATGCCGCCTGAAGTCCAAGCTGGGTGCCGAGGCCAACGGCCATGAACAGGTAACCCATGTGCATTATCGTGGAGTAAGCAATGAGCTTCTTGACGTCGCGCTGGGCGTTCATCATGAGTGCACCGAAAAGTGCCGAAACCGCACCGAGAGCTATGACTACTGTCCCCAAGGTTCCAACGATTTTTGCTAGACCCGGTGTGAGTTCACCACCGTAAACAGTGTAGAGGAATCTAATCAGAGCGTAAACTCCAACATTTACTACGAGACCACTCAAGACTGCCGAGATTGGACTTGGTGCCGCTGGGTGAGCTTCTGGAAGCCAGAAGTGGTTCGGAACAATTGCTGCCTTTATGAGGAAAGCCCACGTAGCTAAAGCCAAAGCAACACCAGAAGCAATTACAATATTACCAACTGGTGAACCTGTTACTGGAAAACTCAAACCATGAACCTTTGCACTCAAATCAGCAAGATTAACCGTACCAAAAGCCCCGTAGAGAATTCCAAGCGCTAAGAAGTACATTGTAGTACCAATTGCACCTATGAATGCATACTTCAATGCAGCATGAACTGCGTCCTTCCTTCCCCTGTAGAAAGCTACGAGGGCGTATGCTGCGATGCTGGTGACTTCTATCATGACGAAGAGGTTGAAGGCATCACCAGTTAGTAAAACACCTATTAGTCCAGCTTCCAAGCCTAAATAGAGTGTATAGTACCACTCCAGACCCTCCTCGTGCTCTAGGTAGCGATAACTGTAAATCGCAATGAGGAACATCAGCGCGGCGGTGAGGAGAGTTATAAGTGCCCCAGTTCTGTCAACCTCATAAATTATGCCAATTGGAGCAGTCCAGCCGCCAAAAGTATATATCGGCGGCTTTTCAGATGAGTACACTAGTTCGAAAAGCTTGAGCGCACTGATTAAGGTTAAACCCGTGCCGAGCAGTGCATAGGCTTGGATTATCTTCCTGTTGCCCTTAACTATGATCGAAGTCAGGGGGAGTGCAAAGGCAAAGATGACCGGAATCACAGGAGTTAGTCCAACCACGTCCATGCCTCTCACCTCACTCCAGTATTCTCTTTGCAAATCTCTCAAAGTCCGCCGAGATTTCTCCCTTAGCCGTCTCAGGGTCCAGAGTCGTCACGTCAATCCAGTTTACGTAAAAGTACTTGTCGTCCATGTCCACCACGACCGTTCCAGGGGTGTTGGTTATCGAGTTCGCCACGAGGGTCTTAGCGTAGCTCGTCTCGACACCAATAGGTACCTTCACTATTCCGGGGTTGTAGTTGCCGGTGATAATCCTGATTATGACGTCTATGTGGGACTTCGTCTCTGCCACGAGCATATACCAGAGGAAGTAAATGACTCCCCACAGCCACCTCACTGGATTCATGGCCTTGGCATCATTCTGGACAACGTATCTCCCCATCAGCAACCCCACTCCTATTGCCACAACTGCTCCAGTGAACATGTCGTAGGGGCTGCTTGAACCAGAGAAGATTATGTACGTGATGAACGCGAGCAGGGCCGTTGGAATGACCCCCCTCATTCCTCACCACCCCTCTTCGCTATCTCCCTCACGTCAAGCGTGCCGTAGAGGCGGTAGAGCTGTATCGCTAGCACCGCGAGGAGCATGTTCACCGCCATTCCTATGACGACGGCGGTAATCACTAGTGCCTGCGGAAGTGGATCAACGGCAGAGCTCACGAACCCTTCCAACGCTTCCTTTGAGAGCGATGGTAGTATCGGTGGGGCGATTGGATAGGTGAGGTGGTAGCCTATGAGAACGACCATGACGTTGACGGCATCGCCTAGTATCGTGAGAGATATGATTTTCTTCAGCATGTTCGGCCTAGCGATTATGCCATACAGCGATACCGCCAACGTGAGCAGTAAGACGGTCCAGAGGTAAGCCCACAGGAACTCTGAAGTGCTCATTTCTTCACCCCCAGGATTTTCTTGAACTTCTCCTCTGGGATGCTCAGAAGGAGGAACACCGCCGTGAATCCAACGCCAACAGCCAGGAACTCGAAGAAGTTGTAGTAGATTAGGGAACCACCGATAAGCTGACTCTCAATCTCAGCCGGGAATATTGGCTGGTTCTGCATGATGAAGCCACCGCTGAGGAGGGGAACCAGAGCAACCAGGGCTATGCCAAGCAGTCCGATGGAACGAAGGATTAAAGCTCTGGTTTTGTCCAGGCCGTGGCCTTCCAGAGTGTATTTTGAGTATGCCGCTATTATGAGGAGCGGTGCCACAGCCAATGCCGAACCGCCCTGGAAGCCTCCTCCAGGCGTTAAGTGACCGTGCAGGGCTATTGAAGCTGAAACGGCAAGAATCATGACGACGATAACTTTAGTAACGTCCTTCACTATTGGCGTCAGCTCGGTTGGAGTGCTTTCAGCCTTCTTGACTTCTTTCTCCTGCTCCTTGGTGAGCCTGAAGACGGTCAGGCTGCCTATTATTGCGAGGAAGAACACTGCAGTCTCGAAGAGCGTGTCAATGCCACGGTAGTCCCAGAGGATTGAGGTGATAACCTCCGGGCTCTTGGCCGAGTAATCTCCGAAATAGCTGTTTTCAAGGTAAAACTCGCCAAGGGGCCTAACTCCAGTACCCTCACCGAAGACCTGGAGTGAGATAACAGCGTAAGTCATGAGCGCGGCGAAGGTCAGGATTATAACCGCCGTGATGAGGCTTTTGCCCCTCATTCACACCACCTCATACCTCTCGGTCTTGCTGATGGCGAATATCAGCAGGGCGGAGTATATTCCCACGGCTATCGCTATGTAGGTGAGAACTATGTCCGGCGCCATTAGGATGTAGAAGGCTATTGCGTAGGCTATTGCCTGGACGGATGAAAAGCCCACTGCTTTAAGCAGATCCCTCTCCATCACCGCTAGATAGCTGGCTATGAATCCCAGGATGAGGGCAAGGCTGAGGATGAGCAG
Source organism: Thermococcus onnurineus NA1 (assembly GCF_000018365.1). Taxonomy (NCBI): domain Archaea; kingdom Methanobacteriati; phylum Methanobacteriota; class Thermococci; order Thermococcales; family Thermococcaceae; genus Thermococcus; species Thermococcus onnurineus. The sequence continues at coordinate 239,380 of NC_011529.1, forward strand.
ATGAACTTCAATCACTCTTCCTCACCTCCCCGAGGTGATCCACTTTGGGCTCCCACTCCACGAGCTTGGCCCTGTGAGCGGCATAGGCCAAAGCGTGGCTTCCAGCTGGGGAGGCAAGGAGGACTATTATGCCGGTGATGAAGCTCGCTCCCGCTATGGCATACCTGTGGGGTAGGAAGTCCGCACCAAGGGCAAGCAGGGCAACGCCGAAGAGCGGAACCGCTGCACCGCCGATGATGCCCACGGTCGCGGCGTGCAGCCTAACGTAGAAGTTAGGGAAGCGGAGTAATCCTAATGCTCCGAAGAAATCGCAGAGGGCGCCTATGACTATCAGAAGCGCTCCTATGTAGAATAAAATGCTCATGCTCCCACCTCCTTGCTCACTAGGTGCTTGGCGATGTAGATATCCAGCAGATAGCCCCACAGTGCCAAAATCATCGCCCCGCTCACTAAGTAAACGCTCTTGAAGTAAACCGCAAGGATGGCCATGAACGCTGCCACATCGAAGGAGAGACAGTCAACGGCGAGGATTATATCCGCTATCGTTGGACCCTTGAAGGCTCTGACGGCATAGATGATGAAAGCCAGCAGATAAACAGGTATCACAAACTTCATCAGTAGGAAGAACTGAGACTCAAGGCTCATACCCTCACCCCCTCACTATCTTGAGCTTGGCGTCCGCCCCAAGCTCCTGGGCGACTTTTAAGAGGAGCTTCCTATCGTCCTCGGGCAACCTTTCCACTGGTATCAGTATAAGGTCGCCTATAGACAGGTCTATCTCGTTTCCCTTTGCCCCGAGGCTCTCCTTGATTATCTCGACGCTTTTCTCATTCAGCGTGCCTATTTCCTCTAACACAGCCATGTCGCCGGCGAAATGTGCCATCGCCTTCGAGACGTAAGGTGGATTAACGTACACCAGCTTTAACAAGTGCCAGGTGCCTCTTTTCGTAGGCATCCTTCAACCTCCAGTACTCGTTTTCGAGGAACCTTATCGCGAACTTCACACGGGAATCCTTCTCCCTCAGGAAGTATCCGATGACTAGCTCGTGGAGCCTCTCCCTCGGGTTCTCGCTCTCCTGAGCCTTTTCCACGAGGGCCATGAAGTCCTCGAGAACCTTCTCCCTGTCGAAGTACCCCACGACGCGCCTCAGGGATTCTCTGAGCGTCAGGTAAATCCTCTCCTCGATGGGTCTCTCTGGAAGAACGAACTCAATCTCGTCTGCATAGTAGTACTCGCCCTTCATCTTCTTCTCCTTCAGGCCGAGGAGCTGGGCCAGCCCATATAGTATCTCCTCCGGACTCGGTGGACATCCTGGAATGTACATGTCGGGCTTTTTCCCGTACTCCGCCAAAAGGACCTCTATTCCACCCGTCCTGAGCCTGTCGCTTCCCCTCTCAGGGTTCGGGTTGTAGATTGGGTAACCGTTGTAGAATATACCACCACTGGACGCGCAGGTGCCTATGGCCACAACTATCCTCGGCTTCGGCGGCATCGCCTCGTAGGCTGCTTTGACAGCGTAGTAAGTCTGCCTCGTGAGTGGGCCTGAAACGAGGAGGGCATCGGCATGTCTTGGACTCGGCACGAGCTTTATCCCAAGCCTCTCGGCGTCGTAATAGGGCGTGAGCACGTCGAGTATCTCTATGTCGCAGCCGTTGCAGCTCCCACTGTCAACGTGGAAGACCCAAACGGACTTCAACCCGCTCATCTCCTCTCACCCATCACCTTTGAGCCTCTCGGATAGAGGGAAAGGAGAAGGCTATCCGCATAGGGCCCTTGAACCGCCAAGGTCTTGGCGCTCTCCTCCATCCTGCACTCCCTGCAGAGAAAAGCCCTCTCAGCTATGCCGTGCTGGTCAATGACTTCCTCCGGCAGAATCTGGAACATCTTCCCTATCTGCCTCTCGGTGAACTCCTCGTACCGCCCACAGCGCGGGCATCTGTAGAGCTTGTGGTCAACGACCTCGATGAGGTCCTCCTTGTTCGGCGTCGCTATCTCGAACCTCGTTGTGCCCTGCATCGCACCGGTTGGACAAACCTCGACGCAGCGGTGGCACCTTATGCAGCGCGCGGCGTTGAAGACTATCCTCTTCCTCCCGTTCTCGAAGTCCCACTCTATCGTGAGCGCGTCCGGTGGACAGGCCCTAACACAGGCTCCACAACCAATGCAGAGGTGAGGATCTATGCGAGGTATGCCCCTATATTCCGGCGGCTTTTCGATATCAACAAAAGGATAAGAAGTCGTGACGGGAGCCTTCTTAACGTCCTCCTCTGGTCGCTTCCAGAACTTGAGCCTGTCGGTGAAGGAAATCGCCTGGGCCATCAGGCCACCCCCTTGCCCTTCTGTATTGAGAGCATGTTGAACTGCTGCTCGTTCAGGGTCTGGGCCTTTCCGGTCTCAACGTCCACTATCTGAACCCTCTCCGTACAGGAGTAGCACGGATCTATGCTCGCTATGATGAGCGGGGCATCGGCAACGCTGTAGCCCTTGAGCATCTCCGGAACAGCTGGAAGGTTGTTGTAGGTCGGGGCTCTAACCTTCCAGCGGTAGACCTTGTTCTTCTTGTCAGTCATGACGTAGTGGATGACTTCGCCCCTTGGAGCTTCACTGTAGCCTAGGGCCTCTTCATACTCCGGAAGCTCCCCTATCGGCACGAAGACGTCTCCTCCCGGCATCTGGTCAATGGCCTGCTCTATTATCCAGATGCTCTCGAGCACCTCGTCCATCCTGATGAGGAACCTTGCCAAGACGTCGCCCTCCTTGTAGACTGGAACCTTGAAGTCCAAATCCTTGTATGCTGCGAACGGCTGATCCCTTCTAATGTCAATGTTCCTCCCACTGGCCCTTCCGTTCGGACCAAGGACTGAGTAAGCCTTGGCCACCTTGTACGGCAGAATTCCAACCCCCTCGGCCCTCTTGACGAAGGTTGCCGTACCGGTCGCTATTTCGATGAACTCTTCGACCTGCCTCCTGAGCTCCTTGATCTTCTCCATTATCATCTCCTTGCGGTAGTCGAGGAAGTCCCTCCTAACTCCTCCGACGATGTTGATTCCGTAGGTCTTCCTGTTTCCTGTGAGCCTCTCTGCGAGCCACATAACAGGCTCTCTGACGCGCCAAGCGTGCATGAATCCCGTGTCAAAGCCCGTCAGGTGAGCCGCAACACCGGCCCAGAGCATGTGGGAGTGAATCCTTTCTATCTCCAGCATTATCGTCCTTATGTACATGGCCCTCTCGGGGATTTCAACGCCGGCTATGTTTTCAACCGCCTGGGCGTAGCTCGTCGAGTGCTGGAAGCCACAGATTCCACATATTCTCTCGGCTATGAAGAGCACCTGATTGTAGGTCAGTCTTCCCTCTCCTATCTTCTCGATTCCCCTGTGGGAGTAGAAGCCGCGGTAGTCAACGTCAACCACCGTTTCCCCCTTGACGAATATCCTGAAGTGGGCCGGCTCGTCGAGCGCCAGGTGGTACGGACCAATCGGAACCGTCATTGTGTCGGGCGGCCCGGGCTTGTAGTAGCACTTTGGCGTATCCATCGGCGAGGCCTTGTAGTCATGGTCCTTCCTGAGCGGGTAAACACCCTCCGGCCAGTCCTCCGGCAGGACGAGCCTCCTCAGGTCGGGATGGCCTTTGGGGTTGAAGCCAAGCAGATCATAGACTTCCCTCTCCGCCCAGAGGGCTGCTGGAAGCTTCGCGGCTATGGAGGGGAACTCCGGGTTGTCCTCGTCGAGGTAGGCCTTCAGAATAACCCAGTAGTTCCTCTCCCCGTTTCCAGGCTCAACGGCAACGTTTATTACCGGAGCGTAGGTGAACTTTCCGGCGATGTTCCTCTCATCGGTTCCTGTTCCCATCGAGAAGTGGGTTTCTTTTAGCTCGGAATGGTTGTGCCAGTGGAGGACCATCTCCGGAAGTGCCTCCCTATCAACGATGAACAGGTACTGGTTCCTCGTCAGCTTCTTGCACTCGAAGATCGCTCCCCTAAACTTCTCCACGAATTCCTTTAGATGACCATCCTCAAGGACGTCCTCAACTTCAGCCGATCTGCATCCACCCGCACACACGCTGCACTCCATAATTCACCACCCCACCAGCGCTATTATCAGGACAGCAAGGGACATCAGGAAGACCTTCTTGTTAAGGGAAACCGCCTGGTCGATCCTCAGGCGGGCGTTTGCAGCCTCAACGGCCACGGCAAGCGAATAAAGCAGAAACGTAACGACCAGCTGGGCGACGAGCAGTGCCATTGAGCTTGTTATACCGAGAGACCTCATGGCGGGAATCACAATCATAGACGCCAGCAGCCAGAGCAGGACAACCCTCTTGACGAGCAGGGCGTACTTGAAGACTCCGAGGAGCCTTCCGCTGTACTCGGTGAGCGGGCCCCCGATTACTTCGGTTTCTGCCTCAGCTATGTCAAATGGAACGAATCCGCCCTCAACGTAGACCGCGTAAGCCAGCAAGATGTAAGCTAGGGCAACGGAAAGCGAGAGGTTAGCACTGAAAGGCATCTCAGCGACGTTGAGCGTTCCAAGCTTGAATGCCAGGACACCGAAGACGACGGCCAGCACTGGCTCAATCGAGAGTATCAGCATGACCTCTCTGTGTCCACCTATGTGAGAGAACGCGTTCTGGACGGAGAAAGCAGCAAGTATCATCACTACGCTGACCATCGCCATGACGTAGAAGAACACTATGAGGCTCTTTCCAAAAGCCAACACCGGCTCGCTTCCGAAGGGAAGCATTAGGCCGCCGGCAATGGCAGATGCCAGGGCTATGTACGGGGCCAGCCTGAAGATTGGGCCCTCAGTTGGAAGCACTGACGGCAGCTTGAGAAGCTTTTCGAGGTCGTAGAACGTCTGCATTATAGGCGGTCCTCTCCTGTACTGAATCCTCGCCTTTATCCTTCTCCCTATTCCGTCAAGGAACGGTGGAAGGAGGAAGAGGACGATCGGAGCAGCGATAATGCTTACGTAGTCCATCACCATCACCTCACAACACAAGGAGTGCGAGTATTATCACCGTGGTCAGCATTGAAGCCAGGAAGAGCTCGTCCATGGACACCGAGATGCCCGCTGCCAGCACGGCGATGTTTTTGAGTAGATCCATCATCGGCGCGAAGAATGCCTCGTCCAGGTACCTGACGGTGCGGTGGCGAAGCTCGTCAAGGGTGAAGGAGCGCTTCTTCTCCCTGCCGGTGTAGACGAGGCCCCTGGCGAGAACGAGGTAGACGGACATCAGAGCAGAGAGAAGGACCCTTCCGACCTTGCCAGCGGCGCTTCCAAGCTTGTAGAGGCCCTCCATCTCGGTAAAGTACTGCCTGTAATAGTCCCTGGCCTTCGCTCCATACCTCTCCTCCGGCAGGAAAAGCGCTCCAGTGTTCCAGGGTTTGACATTGGTCGTCTTTGGCCTGAAGACGAAGTATGAAGCAACCGCAATGAATGAAACCGCAAGGAGCAGGGCTATTGGCGAGAAGTACTCAAAGTCAGTGGATATCGAGCCCATTGTAACGGTGACGTCGCCGCCATTCAATGAAATCGTTAATATCGGGTAAGCAATAGCCGGAAGTATTCCAACGGCAAGTGAAGTTAAGGCAATAATTCCCTCACCGAGGAGCATACCCGACGGGACTTCCCTGGCGTTCTCAGTTCTCTCGTTCGGTTCGCCCCCAAAGGCAGAGGTGTAGAGCTTGAGCGAATATGCCAAGGTTACGGCGCTCATAAACACCGCCATTACGGAGCCAAAGACGAAGAGGCCGATTCCAGAGTAGTAGCCGGCCTGGTAAATCATCCACTTGGAGAGGAAACCGCTGAAGAGGGGCACTCCAGCGAGGGAGAGCGCACCTATGACGGTGAAGAGCGACGAGTACGGCATTGCCCTCCTCAAACCACCAAGCTCGTTGAGGTCAGCGGTTCCGGCGGAGTACTCGAAGTTGCCCGAGATGAGAAAGAGCAGCCCCTTGAAGAGTGTGTGATTGAAGGAGTGGAAGACTCCGGCGAGGAAGGCCAGGTAAGCCAGGCTCTCCATGCCCATCGTCAGGAAGATCATGCCCATGCCCACCGCGAACCAGATGTAGCCCATTTGTCCAACGCTTGAGTAAGCGAGGAGCCTCTTTGCGTGAGTCTCTCTGAGGGCGTAGAGGGTTCCGAAGGTCATGGTAAGTATGCCGACGATAACGAGAACGTAACCAATGCCTTCACTGCATGGCAGGGCGTTGCAGAGGAGCCTTATCAGACCGTAAACCGCCATCTTCTCCATGACGCCGGCCATCAGCGAGGCTATATTGCTGGGAGCGGCTTCGTATGCATCGGGCACCCAGAACTGGAAGGGCACGCTTCCAGATTTTGCAAGGAACGTCACGAGGAACATCGCGTAGAGCAGCTTGAGCTGGACTGGAGAAAGGGAAGATGCAACCTCCCTAAGCGTGGCGTAATCAACGCTGAAGCTTCCAGTGGCGGAGTAGATTATGCCGAGGGCCACGAAGAGGGGCACCGTGTTGGCGAGCTGCATCGTGAGGAGGTATTTAATTCCAGCGTCCTGCTCCCTCCAGCTCACGAAGATGAAGGAAGTTAGGGTCATCAGCTCCCAGAAGAAGACGAACCAGAGCAGGTTTGACGTCAGAGCCACGAATACAATCGACAGCACGAACGTGCCGTAGAGGATGGTGTACGCCAGTGGTCTTCCGGTATCTCTGTGGACTTCCATATATGAAATGGAATACACTGAAACCACAAGGCTGAGCAGGGCTATGATGAACAGGAACGGGAGGGAGAGGCTGTCTATGATTAGGGGAATGCCCAAAAAGCTCTCCTGAACGGGAAGCCCCCTGGACAGGGCGTGGGCAGCTATGCCCAGAAGGGATAGGGATGCTATGGCTGAGAGGACGCTTGAAATCTTAATGCTCCGCTTAAAGTCTCCAATCAGGCCGGAAATCGCTGAGAGTGAGTAGAGCGCGATTGGAATTTCCATCATCCCACATCACCCCATGAACCCTATCTGAGTCACGAGCTTCACGCTTAGGAACGGCGCAACGATGGACAGGACTATTAGGACTACGAGGACAAAGCGCATCAGCGGGGAAACTTCTGCACTCTCCTGGAGGGGCTCGCTGAATACCATCCTCTTAATCCATCCGAGAGATACCGCAAGGAAAACCGTGGCATCGGCCAACACTAGGAAGAGCGGAATCCAGCCAACCCAGCTGGTTATTGAAGACGCGTTCATGAAGAGATACGCCTTGCTGAAGAACAGGCCGAGCGGAGGAACTCCAGCCAGGCCGAGAAGGGCTAAGAACCAGCTTGCACCAACGACCGGAACGAGCTTTCCGAGGCCCCTAATCTTCTCCATGTCGAGCGTTCCAAAAGCGTAACTGAAGGTTCCCGCGGTGAGGAAGGCAAGACCCTTGACGAAAGCGTGGTTAGCCAGCTGGAACATGGCCGCCTGGAGACCATAGACAGAGCCAAGCACGGCATAGAGCACGCCAACGTACATCACTCCTGCCTCTGCTATGGTTGAATAAGCAAGGAGTCTCTTGGCGTCCTTCTGGAGCGGGTAGTAGAGAATTGCTATGAGTAAAGTTAGCGACACGAAGACGAGCATAACGTAGAAAGCTGTCTCCGGAATCGGTTGCATGAACTGGGTGACCCTGGCGAGCAGGTAAACGCCCATTTCAACCATTGCAGCACCGTGGAGAAAAGCGGAAGCAGGTGTCGGCGCCGCCATTGCATCCGGAAGCCATGAATAGAGCGGGAACTGGGCGCTCTTGGTAAAGGCCGCAACCATTACGCCAAGGAACACGAGAAGCTTGAGCTCATCATTCAGGTTCTGGAGCGCATAGATGCTCAAATCATGGAGCTTGAGGATGCCAATGCCAACGGTGGTGTAGAGGCCCACCATGGCACCGAAGTTCGGCACAAGCAGGGCCTTGTATGCAGCCCTCTCGGCTTTTGGGCCCTTATAATACCCAACGACACCCCAGCAGGCGAGTCCCATTATCTCGAAGAATATGAGCAGCTGAAGCGTCGTGGAGGAGTATATGAATGCCAGCGTAGCTCCAACGAAGATGACCATCCAAGCATAGAACCTGCCCTTATCAGAGTAGACGGGGTGCTGCTTGTTTCTCTCGCTCATGTAGTCCACCGCGTAGAGAAGGAACAGCACGCCAGCCAAGCTCACGACAAAACCGACCAAAACGCTCATTGGGTCGATTATAACGCCGTAGACCTCACCGAGGGAAGAAGTTTCGAGGTAAACGATATGATGAGCGCCACCGACTTTCAGGTATTCGAGGACTCCCACAAGATTAGCCAGGAAGGAAGACACAACGGCGATGAGCATGAATACATCGGCCTTTCTACCGTCTAATTTGAACAGGAGTGGACCGAGGAGCAGGGGGATCAAAAAAGATATAATGAAGGGAGAGGCGTTCATCCTGGCACCTCCTTTCATCTGATGAGGTAGGCCTCGAGGACGTTGGTCCTGTCGCCGATGTCCTTAAGCTCGGCGACTATCTTTCCTTCTCTGGCCCAGAGGACATCGTTTATGTCGCCGTACTTGAGGGCCTCAGTTGGGCACGCTGAGACACAGGCAGGAAGCTTTCCTTCGGCTCTCCTGTGGGCACAGAGGTCGCACTTGTCCATTATCTTGTTGTACTCGTCTATCTTTGGAATGCCGAATGGACAGGCCAGACCGCACATGAGACAGCCGATACACTTGAGGGGATCGAGAACGACTGCGCCATCATCGTCCTTGGAGAGCGCGTTAACTGGACACACTTCCATACATGGAGCCTTTTCACAGTGGCGGCAGTTGAAGGCGACGCTGGTCAGATCGGGGAACTCAAAAACCCTAATCCTCGCTTCCCCGTGCTCCATTTCACAGGCGACTTCACAGGCCTTACAGGCAATGCAGCGCTTAAAATCGATAAATATCTTTTTGCTCATTTAAATCACCCCTCAACCTTGGAGATCCTACACGCGGCCGTCTTCAACTCCGGCATCTTGGCGTATTCGTCGAGGACGTCCGTGGTCAGGTAGTTGAAGTCCCAGTGCCACGGCGCGGCAACGACGCCCTCCCTGATGTGCGGTGTAACCTTGGCCCTGAGAACCAGCGCTGCCCTCCTGGTCTCGACTCTCACGAGGTCGCCGTCCTTTATGCCGAGCCTCTTCGCGTCGTTCTCGTTGATCTCAATGTACTCCTCTGGCCACCTCTTGCTCAGGCTCTTGCTCCTGTGGCTCATGGTTCCGGTGTGGAAGTGGCCAACGAACCTGTAGTTGGTGAGCCAGAACGGGTACTCCTCATCGGGGACTTCTCCAGGCTCTTTATACTCCACAGGAATAAGCTGGGCCTTTCCGTTTGGCGTGAGGAAGCCCTGGACAAAGAGCCTCGGAACCTCAGTGTTCTCGTCTGGGCAGGGTATCATACAGCCTTTGAGGTTCTTCTTGAGCCTCTCGGGTGTCGCGCCAGCAAGGGGCGGAATGATTCTGTTTATTTCTCTCAGGATGTCGTCTGCATCAGAGTAGTTGAAGTACTCTCCAAAGCCGAGCTCCTTAGCGAGCATAACAAGGATTTCCCAGTCAGGCTTGGCCTCTCCCGGTGCGTCAGCAGCCTTAAAGCTCCTCTGAACCCTTCTCTCGAAGCTTATGGCGGTTCCGTCCTTCTCAAACCATGCAGCCGCTGGAAGGACTATGTCGGCGTATTTCGCGGTCTCAGTAAGGAAGATATCCTGGACGACGAGGAACTCGATGTTCTTAAAGGCCTCCTCAGCCTTCTTGAGGTTCGGAAGGGCCTTGGCAGGGTTGGTTCCCATGACGTAGAGGGCCTTGAGCTTGCCCTCAAGGATTGCATCAATCATTTCAACGTAAGTGATTCCAGGCTTCTCTGGGATCTTGAAGCCCCATGCCTCCTCAATTCTCCTCTTGTGCTCCTCGGCGTGGAGCGGGAATCTTCCTGGCAGTTCGTGTGGTCCAATACCCATTAGACCAGCGCCCATACCGTTGTGGGCACCGGGTATAGCTCCAGACATGACGCCCTCCTTTCCGAAGTAGCCGCAGAGAACCATCATCTCAGTGATAGCCATAACAGTCCTCGTTCCGTTGGCGTGCTGGTTCACTCCCTCGTTCGTCAGCAGGGCGGCAGTTCCAGCCGTTGCAAAGGTGATTGCGGCCTTCCTTATGAGCTCGGCAGGAACGCCGCTGACCTTCTCAGCCCATTCTGGAGTGTACTTTTCGACGGTCTTGGCGAGCTCCTCAAGGCCCTCCGCGCGCTCCGCCACGAAGTCCTTATCGTAGAGCTCCTCGGTGATTATGACGTTGAGCATAGCCAACGCAATGGCAAGGTCGGTTCCGGGATATGGCTGCAGGTGTATGTCTGCGTACTTGGCAGTCTTCGTTTTTCTTGGGTCAACGACAATGAGGGTGGCGTTGTTGTCGAGAATTGCCTTCTCAATGTACTGGCCGAAGAAGACCGGATTAGTTGCGGCTGGATTGTATCCCCAAAGGACGATAACTTTGGCCTTAAGAATGTCCTCGAAGGGGTTCGTCAGACCGGGGTGTCCAAGAACCATCCCCTTACCTGCAACAGCCGTTGACTGACACATCCTACACACATATTCAATGTTGTTGGTTCCCAAAGCCCTTGCCAGCTTCTGAAGAACGTAGTTCTCCTCTATGGAGCACCTTTCACTTCCGAGAAAAGCAAGAGCCTCCGAACCATACTTCTCCTTGATTTCACTGAGCTTCTGTGCGATTTCCTTAATAGCCTCTTCCCAGCTTATTTCCTTGAACTTGCCTTCACCCCTCTCGCCAACCCTCTTAAGGGGCTTTTTAAGCCTGTCTGGATGCCTGAGATGCTGGAAGGCTGCGACACCCTTTGGACAGAGCTTGCCGTGGTTCCTGATGTCGTGGTCGTAGTCGAACTCGATCTTCTTTGGGTAGCCATTGACGTTTACTATGTAAAATCTACAACCAACGGAACACCACGGACACACCACTGATATGCGCTTTTCTGCCATACCCATCACCAACCCGTGATGACTGACTAGTCAGTTTATTCAGATGGTGTGAGTAATGAACCATTTAAATAATTTTCTCTAACATTATGTTGTACACATAATTGATTTTCCAGTGTAAATTTATGATCATTTAGTAATATGGTGACTAAAAGTGTTGATTTTTTAGTCTATAGAAATCATAGTATTCAGATCAGCATGATAATGCTAAAATTCGTAACAATTCACATATGCATGACAACAATTTGAATACCAATTACTAGATGGACACGAAAAGGCACCAAAGTTAAACGAATATCTAATCAAGCGATATATTGTATTTACTTTCGTTCGCACTTCCATTGGGATGCATAAAATAGTTCAATAACAAGCGAAATATCTAAAAAATTATTCATAAAAAGTGCTAGTTTTTCAAGCTTTTCTCTATAAGCTGGATGAGTTCCGAAACATAATCAACATCAGGGGTACACGAATACTCAGCAAAAACAAGTCTCGAAAATAAGGCTCCATAAAACGCCTTAAAAACAACCATGGCAGTTTTTTCATCCACGTTTGCGAGCTGTGATATCTTCTTGGCACCTTTGGAAATCGCCTCTGTGCAGAATTTCCTGTGAATTTCCTCAACCTCTCTTATCTTACCCTTAACAGCTAGTGTGTAGAAAAACAGGGATCTCAGAACAGGATCGCAGTAATATACGATGTACGCCTTTGCAATACTGTGCAGAAAATCAGCGAGGTTCTCATGCTCTTTTTCAAGCTCCTCTCGTATTGCTGAGTACGGCAGAGACTGGAGAGCAACGATTTTTATCAATTCCTCTTTACTCTTAAAGTAGTTGTAGAAAGTGCCCTTAGCAACTCTAGCTTTCTCAACGATTTCATCAACAGTGGTCTTATCGTAGCCCTTCTCGGCAAAGAGTTCTTCTGCAGCTTTCAATATCCGTTCCTTAGTGTCCATCCCCAGCACTCCCCGTATAGTACTGACTGCGAGGTCATTGGCGTTATATAAAAAAGTTACGGCAATTTAAATAATTCAATTCACTCAATAGAATAATCATACATTCCTAAAAGGATATCAAATCCGCTATTCCTTGGGATTTTTGATTTGTGAGTGTCATCAGGCCTTAAGTTAGAACTAGAATTCGCAGTTAGAGAATCCTCCCTTTAGTTGAGGTTATATGAAATTCTTTTTTATGCAACATTTAAAAAGTCCCAGACAAACCTAGAAACAGGTGAGAAAAATGTGTCTGGCAGTTCCAGCTAAGGTTCTTGAGATCAACGGAAACGTTGCGATTGTTGATTTCGGGGGCGTAAAGAGGGAAGCTCGCCTTGATTTGCTTCCTGATGTTAAGGTTGGCGATTACGTGATCGTGCATACAGGCTTTGCAATAGAGAAGCTGGACGAGGAGCGCGCTAAAGAGATACTCGAAGCATGGGACGAGGTGTTCAGAATAACTCGGGGCGAGGAACTCCCACGGGGGTATTGAGATGCTCGAGAAGTTCAGGGATCGAGGACTGGCCCAGAAAATCGTTAAAAAAATCCACGAAGAGGCAAATGGTCTCGAAGAGGTCCGTTTCATGCACGTCTGCGGAACCCACGAGGACACTGTAACGAGAAGCGGAATCCGGTCACTACTTCCAGAGAATGTCAAAATCGTCAGTGGCCCCGGCTGTCCCGTCTGCATAACGCCAGTCGAAGACATAGTCAAGATGCAAGAGATAATGCGCCAAGCTCATGAAGAAGGCGAGAGAATAATTCTCACGACATTTGGGGACATGTACAAGATACCAACCCCGAGAGGAAGCTTCGCCGACCTAAGAGCGAAGGCTATGACGTTAGGATAGTATATTCTATCTATGATGCATACAAACTTGCCAAGGAAAATCCCGACAAAACAGTGGTTCACTTTAGTCCAGGTTTTGAAACCACCACTGCACCGGCCGCTGGGATGCTCAACTCTGTTGTTGAGGAAGGGCTTGAGAACTTCAAAATATATTCCGTTCACCGCCTAACGCCCCCCGCAGTTGAAACTCTAGTGAAGCAGGGCACAAAGTTCCACGGATTAATAGATCCCGGCCACGTCTCAACGATAATTGGGGTCAAGGGATGGGAATATATAACCACCGAGTATGGCATCCCGCAGGTTATAGCTGGTTTCGAACCAGTGGATATGTTACTTGCGATTCTGCTGCTCCTTAAGATGGTCAAAGCTGGTGAAGCAAGAATCATCAACGAGTACACCCGGGCTGTCAGATACGAGGGCAATGTTACAGCCCAGCGGCTTGTGGACAAGTTCTTTGAGGTTAAAGACGCCAGATGGCGTGCTCTAGGTGTGATGCCCAAGAGCGGACTCGAACTCAAGAAGGAGTGGAAAGAGCTGGAGATAAGGACATACTATGATCCAGAAGTCCCGAAGCTTCCCGACCTTGAAAAGGGTTGTCTTTGCGGTGCCATTCTGCGTGGATTGGCACTCCCTCCACAGTGTCCACACTTTGGGAAGACCTGCACTCCAAGACAGCCGATAGGGCCATGCATGGTGTCTTATGAGGGGACATGCAGCATCTTTTACAAATATGGGGCTTTGTTCTGACACCAAAGGTTCAAAACTCCTTCCAAGTTTTTAACTTTTGGTTTCAGAAACCTATAAAGACTGTAAAAACAAAGAAGAAAGCGGTGAGAGGAATGAAGGCTTACAGACTTCACGTTCAGGGCATCGTTCAAGCGGTTGGATTCCGACCGTTCGTTTACAGGATAGCTCATGAGCATGGTTTAAGGGGCTACGTCAAAAATCTCGGCGATGCAGGTGTTGAGATCGTCGTTGAGGGTCCTGAGAAGGATATAGGTGCGTTTCTGCTAGATCTGAGAGAGAAGCTCCCCCCTTTAGCTAAGATCGAGAAGATTAAAAAGAGGGAGATTCCGATTCAGGGCTTTGACCGCTTCTACATCGAGAAGAGCTCCCAAGGGGGAAGCGGAGGAGACTCGATAATCCCGCCGGACATAGCCATATGTGAGGATTGTCTAAGGGAGCTTTTCGACCCAACCAACAAGCGCTATATGTACCCATTCATCGTCTGCACTAACTGCGGCCCGAGGTTCACAATTATTGAGGATTTACCTTATGATCGCGTGAACACAACAATGAGAGAGTTTCCGATGTGCGACTTCTGCGAGAGTGAGTACAAAGATCCCTTGAACAGGCGCTACCACGCCGAGCCCGTCTGCTGCCCGGTCTGCGGGCCGAGCTACCGGTTATATACCAACGACGGTGAGGAGCTCATAGGCGACCCGCTGAAAAAGGCCGCGGAGCTGATAGATAATGGCTACATCGTGGCCATCAAGGGGATCGGTGGAATACATTTAGCCTGCGACGCGACGAGGGAAGATGTGGTTGCCGAGCTAAGGAAGAGAATCCACAGGCCACAGAAGCCCTTCGCAATAATGGCGAAGGACGTGGAAACTATAGAGGAGTTCGCCTTCATATCCCCGGAAGAGCTGGAGGAACTGAAGAGTTACAGAAGACCCATCATGACGCTCCGCAAGAAGGAGCCCTTCCCGCTTCCGGAAAACCTCGCTCCCGGCTTGCACACCATCGGTGTGATGCTCCCCTATGCCGGCACCCACTACATCCTCTTCCACTACTCCAAGACTCCTGTTTACGTCATGACCTCCGCCAACTATCCGGGCATGCCAATGGTCAAGGACAACGAGAGGGCCTTTGAGGAGCTGAAGGACGTTGCCGACTACTTCCTCCTCCACAACAGGAAGATACTCAACAGGGCCGACGACAGCGTTGTCAGGTTCGTCAACGGGAGGAGGGCGGTTATAAGGCGCTCCCGCGGCTTCGTCCCGCTTCCAATAGAGATTCCCTTCGACTACAGAGGATTGGCGGTCGGTGCAGAGCTCATGAACGCCTTCGGAGTGACCAAAAACGGTAAGATTTATCCGAGTCAGTACATAGGAAATACGTCGAAAGTGGAAGTCCTTGAGTTCATGCGCGAGGCGGTGGAGCACTTCAAGAGGATTCTCAGGGTTAGGGACTTCGATTTAATCGTGGCCGATCTCCATCCAGGCTACAACACCACCAAGCTCGCCATGGAAATGGCCAACGAACTCGGCGTCGAGTTCCTGCAGGTCCAGCACCACTACGCCCACATAGCCTCGATCATGGCGGAGCACAACCTTGACGAAATAGTCGGCATAGCGGTCGATGGAGTCGGATACGGAACGGACGGGCACACGTGGGGCGGCGAGGTGATCTACCTCTCCTACGAGGATGTTGAAAGGCTGGCGCACATAGATTACTATCCACTTCCCGGCGGTGATTTGGCGAGCTACTACCCACTGAGGGCTCTAATGGGAATTTTAAGCAAGGTATACGGCATAGAGGAGCTGGAAGAGGTAATAGAGAAGTGCTGTCCAAAGGCCATCGAAAGCCTCCGCTACGGAAAGGTTGAATTCAACGTCGTCCTCACCCAGCTGGCGAAAGAGGTAAACACGAGTTACGCATCATCTACGGGCAGGGTGCTCGATGCCTTCTCCGTTCTGCTCAATGTAGCCTACAGAAGGCACTACGAAGGCGAGCCGGCAATGAAGCTTGAAAGCTTCGCCATTCGCGGCAAGAACGACCTCGGCTTCAGCGTTCCCGTGGAGGGCGAGCTGATAAAGGTAGAAGAGCTCTTCCAGCAGGCACTAGAGATCAATGCCTCTCCTGCGGACGTGGCCTATTCAGTCCACCTGGCCCTCGGAAGGGCATTCGCAGAGATAGCAGTGGAGAAAGCCAAGGAATTCGGCGTCAAGAACGTAGGAATCAGCGGCGGTGTTGCGTTCAACGAACTTATCGTGAAGACGGTGAGGAAGATAGTGGAGGCCAATGGTCTGAGATTCTACTCGACCTACGAGGTGCCGAGGGGCGACAACGGAATAAACGTCGGTCAAGCCTTCCTCGGTGGACTTTACCTGGAGGGATATCTAACGAAGGAAGACCTGATGCTGTGAAAAAGTTAAAGGTGTTCACCATCAAGATGAATATGGAGGGGTAGGCATGAAAATCAAGCTCGAACACGGAGCCGGTGGAGAAATAATGGAGGAGCTTCTGAGAGACGTCATATTGAAGAACCTCAGCCTGAAATCTGCGGGTGGAATTGGCTTGGATGCCCTCGATGACGGGGCCACAATACCCTTCGGGGATAAACACATCGTTTTTACCATCGACGGCCACACCGTGAAGCCCCTCTTCTTTCCGGGGGGAGACATAGGGCGACTGGCAGTTAGTGGAACGGTGAACGATTTGGCCGTTATGGGCGCAAAGCCCCTCGCGCTGGCGAACTCAATGATAATCGGGGAGGGCTTCGATGGGGAAGACCTGAAAAAAATCCTCCGTTCGATGGACAAAACCGCCAGTGAAGTGCCCGTTCCAATAGTCACAGGCGACACGAAGGTCGTCGAGGATGAGATAGGCATGTTCGTCATAACGGCAGGCATAGGAATCGCGGAGAGACCTATAAGCGACGCTGGGGCGAAGGTCGGCGACGCCGTCCTCATCAGCGGGACGATAGGCGACCACGGAATAGCACTGATGAGCCATCGTGAAGGGATAAGCTTCGAGACCGAGCTTAAGAGCGACGTGGCCCCAATCTGGGAGGTCGTTGAGGCCGTTGCAAAGGCCATCGGTTGGGAGAACATCCACGCCATGAAGGACCCCACGAGGGGTGGTTTAAGCAACGCCCTCAACGAGATGGCCAGGAAGGCAAACGTTGGGATACTGATAAGGGAAGCCGACGTGCCGATAAGGCCCGAAGTCAGAGCTGCAAGTGAGATGCTCGGCATAAGCCCCTTCGATGTAGCAAATGAGGGCAAGGTCGTCATGATAGTTCCAAAAGAGCACGCCGAAGAAGCCCTAGAGGCTATGAGGAAAACGGAGAAAGGAAAGAACGCGGCGATAATCGGTGAGGTTATAGAGGACTACCGTGGAAAGGTCTTAGTTGAGACAGGCATAGGTGGAAAGAGATTCCTTGAGCCACCTGCGGGAGACCCTGTTCCGAGGGTCTGCTGATTTTCCCATTTTTGTCCTTAACCATCGGTTTGGGAAAGCTATAAATCATTCCTTCTCAAGCTCTCAATTGGTGAGAGCATGATAATTGCGAAGCCATGCGTAACCATGAAGGGAATAGTGATAAGCGGCTATTCTTGGGATAGAAAGGTCGAGGTGGATCTAACGAGAACCGCGCAGTGCCTGAAGGAAAAAGGTTACGTCATCAAAAAGATTCTCCCCGGGATGATGCTGATCCTTGAGATGGAAGGCTATGAGGTCAGCGTCTATCCAAGCGGTAAGATAATCATCAAGCTCCTTGAGGACTCGAAAAAGGGTGAGGAGATGGCTAGAATCATATACGACTGCGCCGGAATATTGGAGGTGGTTTCATGAGGATTCCGGAGGATGTTAGGAAGGACATACCTCTTACAAATGAGGTGATTTACTTCGACAACACCGCCACTTCACTCACGCCGAAGCCAGTTGTTGAGGCCATGGACGAGTACTACCTGAAGTACCGCGCCAACGTTCACAGAGGCGTTCACAGGCTCTCCCAGATGGCGACTCACAAGTATGAGGAGTCCAGAAAGATCGTTGCGGACTTCATTGGAGCCAAGTTCGAAGAAATAGTCTTCACAAAGAACACGAGCGAGAGCCTTAATTTAGTTGCCCTTGGCCTGGGGCACATATTCAAGAGGGGCGACAAAATCGTGACTACCCCCTACGAGCACCACTCCGATCTGCTCCCCTGGCAGCGTCTGGCCACGAAACTCGGCCTTAAGCTGGAGTTCATAGAAGGTGACGACGAAGGCAACCTTGATTTAAGCGATGCGGAAAAGAAGATAAAAGGAGCAAAGCTTGTCGCTGTTCAGCACGTCTCGAACGCGCTGGGAGTGATCCATGAGGTGGAAGAGCTTGGAAAGATCGCCAAGGATGAAGGCGCGATATTCGTAGTCGACGCCGCCCAGAGCGCCGGCCATATGGAGGTTAACGTTAAGAAGCTCCACGCGGACTTTTTGGCTTTCTCCGGCCACAAGGGACCCATGGGACCGACTGGAATAGGTGTGCTCTACATCAGGGAAGAGTTCTTTGATACATTCGAACCGCCCCTCATAGGCGGTGGGACTATTGAGGACGTTAGTCTAGACGGCTATAAGCTCACAGAGCCGCCAGAGCGCTTCGAGGCCGGGACGCCGAACATAGGTGGTGCTATAGGCCTCGCAGCAGGAATCCGCTACATCGAGAGGATTGGGCTGGGCAGAATCGAGAGGCAGGAGCACAAGCTTGTTAAGAGAACCACCGAAGGCCTCGACGAGCTCGAGGTCCCGTGGTATGGACCGAGGAACCTGAAGAAACATGCAGGAGTCGTAAGCTTCAATGTGCCTGGGCTTCACCCCCACGACGTCGCTGCTATACTCGATGACCACAGCATAATGGTCCGCTCCGGCCACCACTGTGCTTTGCCGGTGATGAAAAAGCTTGGAATAAACGGGACGGTGAGGGCTTCATTCCATGTCTACAACAGCCTCGAAGAGGTCGAAACTTTCCTCGGAGTCATGGAGGAGCTGGTAAAAGGTCTGAAGACTTAATGCCCTTTCTCTATGTTTATTTCTATGCCTGAGAGACCTATCTAAATAACCCTCACCATTCGTTCCATCCAGGGGCTTACACGAACCCTGATGTAACCCCTGAGCTTCTCATCGACCTCTTTATCACCGGTATATACCCTAATGGTACCTTTTTCAATCTTTGAAGGCGTCGCAACGACGATTATGTTCTCCTTTGGAATGCGCCTCAGGACTTCTGGAGAAAACTGCTGGTTGCCCCTGCCAAAGAGGAATCCGAGACCTCCGATCACAGTGACAACTATCCTGGGATTTCTGTCAGCAAACTCCAGAAGGTCTTTCTCGGTGGCATCTTTAACTAAAAGCTCAGCCTCTCCGTCCTTCACCTGGACTACGTCGACACCAAGAAGGGTTCCCTCTATACCGAGCTTCTCCTTTATCCTCTTTACCGTCGAGCCAGCACCGAGGAAGTAAATCCCATCACTTTCAAGGATTTCCTCGGCCAATGCCTCGGCTATAGCTTCAAGCTCTTCCTCCTCGTCGAGTGGGGTCGCTTCCTTGCTCCCCTGGACAAGGGTCTCGACGTAGGGGACGAGGGCCCTTCCATAGAGCCTTGCTTTAACCTCATCGTGGCGATAAGCGTTTTCGTCTATGTCATTAACTTCCCTCTCCACGAGCTTTGCCCGCCCCCTGAGCCACTCCACGAGAACCCTGGCGGCATCCTCCGGGGAGGTTGCAAAAACTCCCGAGTACATCTTGACGCCGGTAGGAATTCCTAGAATCGGAACCTTCTCATCGACGGCCGAGTGAACGTCCCTTGCCGTTCCATCTCCGCCAGCGAAGATTATGAGCTCAGCCTTCCCGAGCATGCGCTTGGCGAGCTCTCGCGTGTCTTCCGAACTTGTATCCGGTATCTTAACTCCAAGGATTTCACGAGGGCTTATTTCCCTGTGTTGTATCACCTCGAAGGGGAAGTTGAACTCCCTCAAAACATCCTCACCGAGACCATTTGGCCCGGTCAGGAACTCTATCGAGCGGGCTTCTTCATAGTGGGAAAGCTCTCTCAGGAAAAGCCTGACCAGATCAGAAGCTACCGGTCTCGCACCGCGCTTAATCGCTTCCTCAACGACTCCGTCGGTGCCCTTCAGGGCAACCCTGCCTCCCATGCCTGCTATGGGGTTAATGATCAGTCCAACTTTCATAGACTCACCTCATGTACTTCCTGGCAAAGACTGTAAGGAACACTGCCCACATGAACATTCCGAACAGCGCCTCGACAGACGCTATAATCCTGCCCACTCCCACTGGATGGTAGTCGCCATAGCCAAGAGTGGTGGCGGTCACAACGCTGAAGTACTCATAGTCAAGGAACCCCATGTTACCTGAAACGCCTTCCACGCTCTGGGTTAAGAAGAAGAGGAGTGGGAAGAAGACGTTAACGGCCGCGAGCCATATCAGTATCGGCCTTTTCCAGTCCATTCCGTACTTGCATGTCAAATCGGCGAAGAGCCATTCAAAGGTCGCTTCCAGCTTCAGCAGGACCTTCTTAATTCCCCTCACCCTCGCTGTGAGGCGAGACTGCCTTCTGGAAACCATTTCTTTGTAATAGTACTCATCGGCACGCTCTAGATCACCGTTCCGTTCCCAGCTAGTTCTTGCTATCCTGTAGAATATCTCCGCCATCCTTGGGTTGCTGAAGCGGCAGTCCTCAACGACGACGAAGCCTTGAACGCTTAGCTCGAGGGGAAGGTGGGGCAGAACCGTCACGTTCCAGGTGGCATCGCCGTAGAAGCCAACCCTTCTGAAAATGAAGTTACCCATCACGGTGACGTGAACGAACTCGGGGGACTTTATCCTGCCGCCAAGAATTTCAGCGTGACCAAAGACGTTGAGGTTTTCAAGGACGAGCTGGCCGTGGAAGTGTCTCACGCTCAGCCTGACCTGCCTCTTAAAGCGCGCGGATTGGTCAAACCTGACGTTCCTGAAGGCGAGTACCGTTGCCTTTACACTCCTCTCCGACGAGCCAGAGGGCGTTATGCCATGCTCCTCGAGGATACGCCTCATAAGTGGATACCTGACGTTCACACCTATTCTGCGAATGTTATCCAGATTGCTAAGCTCTATCCTGCCCGTTGCCGTCTTTCTCTCACCGTATTCCTCCTCACTCTTCTCAGCCTTTCCAACGTACTCTGTCGAATTAATCATTAGATACCTGACACTCGAGTTCCTGACATACATCGAGTTCGAGAACTTTACGCGGAGGATGTTGAGGCCAAAGACATTGGAACTATGGACAAGGAGCGTTCCGACCTTACTCTCAAAGACGACTATTCTACCTGCGTAGGAGTTGTAGAAAGTAATTCCCGGAACTGTGACGTCGTCAAATAGGATTGTCTTAATCCGCGAGTTTTTGAAGACTATCGGTTTTTCAGCCCGGAAATTACTTATTTTAGCTTCATACAGGTAGACACTCTCAAAGTATGTCTGACCCTCCTTCAACCTCTTGAGAAAGGCTTCCTCTTTGATGCGCTTTATATCCTCCCCGAACAGGCGTTCGCCCTCGTCGTAGGAGATATGGAGGGCGCAGTACTTAGAGCCTTCAAGGGATTTCAACCTGCACTTTTTACCGTTTTCGTAGGTATACTCGCACATGGCTCCCCCAAATAAACTCATCTGGCAACTAATTAAGTTTTCTCCTGCTTTCCATAGTTCTCATCTAGAACTTCTTCCCGTTATAGTCCAGCTCTATCAGCAGACTTCTCCTCAAAAGCTCCTCAACGACGCTCCAGTCAGCATGGGCCTTTCTCAGGAGTTCCCTAACGGCCTCCTCACGCATAGGATGAACAGTGGTGATGCTCAGTATGTCCTCCTCAACGTTGCCCGGGAAAGCGAAAGCGTTGCCTTCGTGGTCTATGAGTATCCCACAGGATTCAGCGGGGGCCTCGTGGGAATAGCTATGTAAGCTTTGTCCGGATCTAGCCCCCAGGAACTCGGCGATTCCCCTGGACTCATCACTGTAATCCACGTTGGTTTGGCCTAAAAGCGTATAAACTTTGCTCACGAACGGAGCTTCCTGAAGTAGGCCTTCATCGCGGACCAGTTGAGGGCTATGTGGACAAACGACAGCCCGAAGAAGGCAAAGCCTAGGTATGTGTGGAGGGTATCGGCCAGACTAACCGGCAAGGTTAGCCCGAATTGAGCTGCCAGTGGAGCAATCAGAAGTATTATTCCCGTTATTCCTGTAATTAACCATAGGGCAAAGAGGGTGAGTGAAACCCACATCCTCAGCTTATAGCTCATGACGCTACCCCCTTACAAACCTCTGGCCATTTATGATTATGATGTCGGCCTTCAGCTCGCCATTTTCATAGCTCGCGAAGACTTCAACCCTATCCCCAACGTGGAGAAGGAGAAGCATGTCTTTCCAGTTGTATTCAGCCCCATCTGGTCCCGTCCACTTACCCCTCACCGCTATCGTCTGCCCCTCCACGACAAAATAGCGGTCAACCAAGTTGACCTCCTCAACGATGCCTGTGATGTTCAAAGTCGTGACGTTGAGCACTTCCTCGGGATTCGTCACGGTGAGATTGATATCCTCAGGGGGCTGTCCTATGTAGAACCCGATGGTTACCCTTTCCTCAGTACCGTAAGGACAGCCACTGCCGTATTTAAACACAACGTCAAGGGTGCCGTTGCCGAGAACTCTGACGGTGTACTGCCTGAAAGCTGTGTACGGATCAAGGAGCTCCGTCTCAGTCTCGTTGATGACCTCAACGTTTTCGGGATTCTCCGTAACTATCTCCCAATCAGAGTACGGACAGGGCTGGGCGTGCTTGAACTTGACGGTGACGTTAAGGAGGACTTCAGTCCCAGGCTCAGGAACGTAGGCTTCAGCTGGAATCACGCACAGCAGGTCCGAGCCCTCATGAGAAACTGCAGATCCGGCGTAGATGACTCCGTTTGATGCGATTATCGAGGAATTAGACGGAAGAACTGAGGTGGTGCTCGAGAGCTTTCCCTCTCCCCATTTAACCACGAAGGGCAGAGCCGTAAAGAGGATGCACAGGATGAATGCCGCGATAAGTTTCCGCTCCATACAGTGAAATCTTACATATGAAAGAGGATTTAAGCTTTTCGATCATGACCTAATTTTCGCAAACATTAGTGTTTAACTTTAACATTTTTATTTACGCAAACGTTTAAATTCCCATATGTGGGTAATCCTCCGGTGAGCCTTAATGAGAAAGTACCTAGCCCCGCTTTTAATTGGAGTTTTGTTGCTCAGCGTGATTTCAAGCGGATGTATCGGAGAAAAGAATATCACAGCCTCAAATACAAGCCCCACTTCGGCAACCCCCACCCCGTCTGAAAACAGCGAGGTTGTGCTGACACTGATTGGGCCTAGTGGAGAAAAGAGCCTGACGCTCGAAGGCCTCAAAAGCCTGCCTCAGATCGAAGGCAAAGGCGGATACAAAACAAAGATGGGCTCGATAAGAGGAGTTGGCACTTATAAGGGTGTTTCCCTAAAAGAGCTGCTCGAGCTCGTTGGTGGCCTCTCACCGGACTACAACGTTAGGATAGTTGCCGCCGATGGCTACTCCGTTGTAGTGAGCTACGATTTTGTCCTTGGAAAGGGAATTGACACCATGGACGAAAATGGAAACCCCACAGAGGGAAGCGTCGTACCCATAATAGCCTACGAGTTCAACGGAGAGCCAATAACCTTTGAGCTCGATGGGAAAGTTTACCCCATACAGATCGCTCTTGTCGGCGATGATGGATGCATAACTCCGGGCAACCTATGGGTTAAAGCAGTTACAAGGATAGAAGTAATTAAACCATCGTATGTCAGCACCGGGACTAACGAAGAACCGAAAACCGGGTATATAACTGTCACCGATTTTAGAGGGAAGGAAGTAAAAGTCTCACAGCCAGTAAACAGAATCGTTGCCATTTACGGACTCGCTGCACAAATGGTCTACCTAATAGGCGAAGGTGAAAAAATCGTTGGCGGAACTCCGATGGTTGTGAGCGACAGCTTCATTCAGCTGATTGATCCAGATGCAAAGGACAGAGTAATCTTAGCGGGTGACCCAACGAGTGCCAACGTGGAGGAAATTAAAAAGCTCAATCCAGACGTTGTTTTTACCGCGGCTTGGGGAGATGAGCGGGTCAACGAGCAGATAGAAAGTCTCGGTATCCCAGTCATAGCCCTTGATCTGGAAACCGTTGAGAGCTACCTTAAGAGCCTCGAGATAATTGGCAAGGTTCTCGGAAAGAGGAACGAAGTCAAGGAGATAACAAAATACTACGTAAACGCTATGGAGCGGATAACAAACAAAACGTCAAAGTTCAGCGAAGACCAGAAGCCAAGGGTTCTCCTGGTCATGTACAGCATGAAGAGCAAGGCCTTTAAGGCTCCAGGTCAGGAATACTTCCAGAACAGGTTAATCGAGATGGCCGGAGGAATAAGCGTTTCCAAGGAACTGCCGGGAGGGTGGAACGTAATAAACATTGAGCAGGTTGCGGAGTGGAACCCCGACGTTATAATAGTCGTAGGTTACTCTCCAGTTTACCCGAGCACGAAGATAAAGGAAGACATCCTCAATGACCCAGCATGGGGGCAGATAAGGGCCGTGAAAGAGGGTAAAATCTACGCTATGCCAAACGACGGGGAGAGCTGGGACTACCCGGCTCCAAAGTGGATTCTCGGCCTCTACTGGACGGCAAAAGTTCTGCATCCAGAACTTTTCAGCGACTTGGACATAATGAAAGAAGCCAACGACTTCTACGAGAGGTTCTTCGGGATAAGCATCAACGATGTATCGCTGGTTGGTGATATAAGTTGAAGCGCTTCGTTTTTCTTTATTTCATTGTTTTCATTAGTTCCTTGTTCGTGGGAAGATTCGCATTCAGTCCCTTCAACATGGACGAGCTAGCCAAGACCATACTAGTTGACGTGAGGCTGCCAAGGATCGTGGCGGCTTCCCTCGTCGGCGCTTCGCTCTCCTTGGCTGGACTGGCCTTCCAGAACGTCTTCAGGAACTATCTCGCCGGCCCGAACATTCTGGGCGTGACCAGCGGTGCAGCCTTCGGTGCCGTCGTCGCGATAATGCTCTTCTCATTCAATCCATATTTCGTCCAGATGTTCGCCTTCGTTTTTGGCATTGCCGCCGTCTTCGTTGCCTACAAAATGAGCAGACTTGTTGGAAACGGCATAGTTGGGCTTCTACTGGCGGGAATAGCCGTTTCAGCTTTCTTCTCAGCACTCGTCGGCATGGCAAAGTATCTGGCGGATCCATACGACCAGCTCCCCACCATAGTGTTCTGGCTCCTCGGGAGCTTCGCTGGAATCAGATGGGTTGACTTGAGGTTCTTCTCCATCCCAATGATTATCGGGATAGCCGGTCTTATCCTCCTCCGCTGGGCGTTTAATGTACTCTCTCTGGGGGAAGAGGAAGCAAAAGCCCTCGGAATGAACGTCTCCCTATATAAAAAGCTCGTGATTGGACTGGCAGCGCTGGCAGTTTCGGCTGCAACAGCCGTGAGTGGGATAATCAGCTGGGTCGGTCTCGTCTCACCCCATATAGCCAGGCTCTTAGTCGGCTACGACAACAGGAAGCTTGTTCCAGCGTCGGCATTTACAGGTGCGATACTGCTCGTGATCTGCGACGACATAGCAAGAACACTGACTCCAGCAGAGCTTCCCTTGGGCGTTGTGACTTCACTGATTGGAGCACCGATTCTGGTGGCAATACTCGCCAGGAGGAGAGAGCATGCTAAGGGTTGAGAACCTGGAATTCTCCTACCGCAACGGCAAGGTACTCAAAGGGGTCACACTTGAACTCGAAAAAGGCGTTGGATGTCTCCTCGGGCCCAATGGGGCAGGAAAATCAACGCTCCTGAAGTGCATCGCGGGGATTTTAAGGCCGCAGTCCGGAAAGATAGAGCTCGATGGAACCGACTTAGTCGGCCTGAGCTTCAGAGAGCGGGCAAGGCTCGTTTCATACGCTCCCCAAGAGTTCTCAATAAACTTCCCCTACACGGTTTTTGAGGTCGTACTCATGGGACGCAGCCCCCACGCGAACCTGCTCACTGGGCCGGGGGACGAAGATGAGGAGAAGACCATGAAGGCCCTCAGAGCTCTTGGAATCGAAGAGCTGAAGGACAGACCGTTTACCTCGCTGAGCGGAGGTCAGAAGAGGCTGGTGCTCATAGCCAGGGCCCTCGCACAGGGAGGAAGGCTAATCATATTTGACGAGCCAACGTCGTTCCTTGACTTCAAAAATCAGCTCCTCGTTCTTTCGGTCATTGAAAAAATCGCCAAAAAGCTTGGAAAGCTGGTTCTCCTATCACTCCACGATCCGAACCTGGCTCTTCTGTTCTGCGATGAGGTATTCCTGATGAAGGAGGGCAAGGTTCTGATGCACGGCAAAGCCGAAGATGTCATCAACGAGGATACGATGAGCATCCTCTACAACCTACGGGTCAGGCTTGTAAATGTTGACGGACAGCCAATCGTCGTTCCAGAGAAAGAAAAGCACGGCAAGATTTAAAGCTGAATTCAAGAAGCCCTCGTAGGGAGAGGAGCGCGATGAAGATAGCGACCGTCAGAGGCATGAATTTTGAAGTCCCCAACGACGCGTGGTGGAGCTTCTACAACAGTCCATATCCAGCTCACAAACTCGGGACGGCAGTTGATGTGTACTTTCCCGAGAAGGCGCTGTTTCCCCTTGAGGAGGGCATCGTTGAGGGCATCAAAAAGGTCAGAACTCCCGCTCACGTACCCATAAGGGAGGACTACGTTATGATTTTCCGCATTGGGGAATTCTGCCTCAAAGTTCTCCACGTTAAACCCACGGTTAAGGTAGGGGAGAAAGTTGCCCTTGGGGACGAAATTGGGGAAATGACAGTGTCGGGATTTTACATGCCGTGGAGCGACAGACACGTGCACTTCGAGCTTCGCTCCTGCGAGAATCCCTATCGCGCGAGGGGTGCTTTTCAAATTCGGCCGGAGCTTTTGAGGCTAGTCCCCACGGCGGAAGGACGGGAATTCGAGGTCGTCGAACGCCGTGAAAACTACTGCTGGATAGTGCCCACAAGACGGGGAAAGGAAAACCTGACACCAATTGCTTTTAATGACCATCCCATTGAAGGGGGCCTGCCGCACTATCACTACGGGGCGGTTTTTGGAAACACAGAAAAGGTTAGGGTACTTAATGTTGAGCTGCCAGCCCAGCAAATCTCTTCAGGGGCTTCGATTTTTAGAGCTGATTTCGAGATTATGGCAAATGGAGAAAAAGCTATAGGAGTGGGAATATACTGCAATCAGGAAAAGCTAAAGCTCGTTGGAGGTAATTTTGAAGAAGGGGAGATTATTGTGCTCACCGTGTTTCCAAAGACCCGGAAAAGTCGGAGAGTGTATTGAAACACCTCACTACATCTTTCCAGACCCACTCTCTGTTTTCAAGTGTGACCTCGAAAAGGGCATCGAATTTTACCTTTCCACTCATTTCGTTGAGGAGATCCTTCCTAACTATAAAAATGCAGTCCCCTTTGATATATCTGAAAACATCAAAGTAGCCGAGCATCTCTAGGTACCCGATTTCGTCGTACACCATTATCTTTCCATCTCTCTGGAGCGCCCGCTTTATGAACTCAGGGGCATCTGGATTGAAGTAGAACTTCCCGAATTTGAAGTCTATTTTCCCGTTCAGATGCCAGGACGACTTTCTCGCCAGTTTTGAGGTCTTCAACGTAAAAACCACTATCAAAACGCTCGCTTATTATTCCATATATATCGTCCAGCTCTCTGATAGCCTTTCGACTATCATAATTCCAAATGAGAAGCACGCCAATAAATTTTTCTATTTAACAGATAGCAAATTTGTTTAACGGAAGTGTTATATATAAATCAATTTTCATGTTTGGTGGTGATTCCCAATGAAAAAGTTTGTGGCAGTACTGTTGATTTTAACAGTGTTCATTTGTGGGTGTATAAACCAGGAAACAACAAGCCCTACCCCAACACAGTCCTC
The DNA here is from genome assembly GCF_000018365.1 of Thermococcus onnurineus NA1. Taxonomy (NCBI): domain Archaea; kingdom Methanobacteriati; phylum Methanobacteriota; class Thermococci; order Thermococcales; family Thermococcaceae; genus Thermococcus; species Thermococcus onnurineus. The sequence continues at coordinate 267,015 of NC_011529.1, forward strand.
AGCTACAACATCCTCACTTCAAGCGTCGTTTGCTATAAAGGTCAGCGGACTTACAACTGGAGAGATAACACCGGAAGAACTTCAGTCCCTGGGAGGCGTGGAGTTCAATGCAACCCTCGTAAAGTCAACTGGGGCCAAGATAAACAACACATACGTGGGAGTTCCACTCAAGAAAGTGTTTGAAAAGCTGGGAATTGATGAGAGCAAGGTCAAATGGGTCAGGTTCAGGGCGGAGGATGGCTACGAGATAACGTTGAGCATGGACGATTTAAAGAACGCCTACCTCTGCTGGGAGGAGAACGGAGAGCCTCTCGGCCCCGACAACGGCGGCCCCATCAAACTCGTCATACCCGACCAGCCTGGAAAGCTGTGGCTCAAGTGGCTGAGCGAAATTAAGCTGATCGGGGACGAGAACGCAGTGGTGATACACGGGAAGACCAAGGTAACGGTTGTGGTGACCCGGGAAGATATCGACGAGCTGATGAAGTCCTTCGGAATGGAAGTGACTGTAGAGCTGAGAGGAGAGAACGTGACCTTCAGTGGAGTTCCGCTAAAGCTCTTCCTTGACAAAGCCCGCCCCGATGACGATGCAGTAAATATAACCTTCATAGCAAAGGATGGATACAGCGCCACGCTAGATTTCATGGCAGTCTATGAGAACGATAAAGCAATACTCACCCCAGACTTCAGGGTGGTAATCCCCGGCGAGCCGAGCAGGACTTGGGTAAAGGACCTGAAGGAAATCGTGATAGGGTGATTCCATGAAGCGGGCCGTTCTTGCAATCATCATCCTTCTCACATTTTCCCTCGGCTGCATAAGTCAGGGGAACACCAGAGAAACGACGACTCCCGCGTTAGTGTCCCTCAATGTATCAACCGAAGATTATTCGAACTGGACAGTCTATGTCACAAACGGCGAGAACGTTACGGAATATACCCTCGACGAGCTCAAGGGGATGCCCATGGAAGAGATGCTTGACAAGGATCTATCCATCGGAAAAACACTGGTGTGGAAGGGCGTCCCACCCCAAAAGCTCGGAAAAGGCGACGTCATAAATTTCGTTTCCGATGATCTGTATCTGGTGAGCATTCCGTACTACACGAAGATGATTCTGGCCCTATACGTGGATGGAAATCCACTCCAGGGAAACGACGCGCCGATAAAGCTCATCGTCGATCTGAGCTATGGCTGCCGCTGCAACTGGATTAAAAAGATTCGCGTCGTCGAGTTCGTAAGGAAGAGTGAGTGCTTCTCCGTTTACGGAGAGGTGTTCAACATACTCTACTTCTCGCCAAGAACCCTCAACATCTTCCGGGGGATAGATTCCATAGTGAAAAACGAGAGCAACTCAGCAAGGCTCAAAGACGTCCTCGATAAGGCGATCCTTAAAGAGACCGCAAAGAAAGTCGTTTTTGTGACCGGAGAGGGAAGATTCGAGTATTCTCTGGAGGAAGTGCTCGAAAAAGACCCAACGATTGTCTATGAAGACGGAGAATTCAAAATCCCAGAGCTCGGAATAAATGACCTTAAAGGTATTAACATCGAAAAGTGAGGGATTCTCATGCTACTGAGGAAATTTAAGAAAAAGGCCCTAAAACTAGTTGACGAGGATTTCAGAGTCTTAGATTTTTCATTTGGCCTGCCGTATACCTACGTCCTCATCGAGGGCAGAAGGGGAAAGGCCCTTGGAGTCGCAATGACCCTGCCGGAGGAGGTACAAAGGTACGAGAACTCCATCGAGGAGCCCTCTCTGGAGGCGTTCATAGAAAAAGCCGACAGCCTGAACATCATCGAGAGAGCCTTCGGCTTAGCAGCGATAAACGCCGTCTCTCAATATCACATCGACCTGAGCGATGCAAAGTGGATCGACGCCGTGGAGTTGCTCGATGAGAGTATTGAAAAGGTCGCAGTTATTGGAAACATGCCTCCCATAGTCAAAGCCCTGCGTGAAAGGGGCTTTGAGCTCTACATCTTCGAGCGCAACCCGAAGCTCTGGGACAGGAACACCTTCAGCGATGCCCTTGAGTACTGGCTTCTGCCAGAAGTCGATGCAGTAATGGCAAGTGCAACCTGCATCCTGAACGGAACCATCGACATGCTGCTTGACAGGGCTAAAAACGCCAGAATCTTCCTCTTGACCGGTCCAACGGGCCAGGTTCTTCCAGAGTTCTTTAAGGGCACAGGGGTAACGCACATAGCCTCGATGAAGGTTGTGAACGTCGAAAATGCAATACTCCAGCTGAAACTTGGCTGCTTCAGGGGATTCTCCAACGAGAGCAAGAAGTACGTCGTTGAACCTTGAGGGTTTTTCTTCTTTTGTCGTTTCTTCCACACATATTCAATGAACAATTCCGAACATCATAGCCTTCTCCGCGTCACAAATCTTTTTAAACCGAAAGCGACTCCCGAAGGCCTCAAGGTGAGAAAATGAGTCAGAGAGTTTCGGTTGCGGTTAGAAACGCAATGGTCTCGAACCGCTACCGCTACGTCCCCAGGATGCCGCGGTGGTTTTACTCTTTCGTGCCCTTCAAGGTAGCCACAGGTGGAAGCTCCGCCTTGGTCAGCCTCTACCTCCTTGAGCTGGGTGGGAATGCCTCGACCGTCGGTCTTACTTTCGCACTGGCGAGCTTGGCATCGATGCTCGGCGCTCTCTTCTGGGGAAAGCTCAGCGATAGGACTCTGAGGAGGAAACCCTTTATACTGCTCGGCTTCGCGAGCGTGCCGCTCTTCCTAACGCTGATGGCACTGGCGAGAACTCCTGCACAGCTCATAGCAATAAACACCGCCTACGCATTCTTCCTTGCATCGACGCTTTCCGTGCCGATAGCCCTGGTTTTAAGAAGCGTCAGAAAGCACAGCTGGGACTACGGTATAGGGAAGTTTAACGAGATAAGCGGCTGGGGCTGGGTGCTCGGTCTAGTTCTCGGCTTTGGCCTGTCAAGGTTTCTCACGATTCCCCAGCTGTTCGTGGCATTCGCCCTCTTCGGTCTGCCATCTGTGTTCATGGCCCAGAGGATGATACGGGAGGTCCCGATATATGTCAACAGAAAAGCCATAAGAGTATTCGGCAACTATGTCATCGAGAAGGCTCGCTACTTCCCTAGCTTCATCCTCCACACCAATTTCAGCCTTCCAGAGGGTCTGAAAAGGTTCTACATATCGTTTCTGCTCTTCTGGATAGCGGCAGGACTGTATTTCCCGCAGGTCCCCGTGCTCCTTACGGAGAACGGCTTCACTAGGGAAATCATTTACCTTGCCCTGATCGTCAACTCCACCATAGCGGCCCTCAACTACACCAGCGTCGGGACGAGTATGGGTGAAAACAAGGAAGGAACGCTTAGAAAAGGCCTCCTTATCAGAACAGGGGCGTTCGTAGCAATCACCGTCGGCGCGCTGATCTCTCCGGCACTGCTCCCCCTGGCGTTCGTCTCATACGCCCTGGCTGGCTACTCCTGGACCTTCATAGGTGTTTCATCGACGGCCATAGTTAGTGAAAATGCCGGTGAAAAGGAAAATGGAAGCGCTATGGGGACCTACAACGTTGTAAGCTCTGCTGGTTACATCACGGGAAGCGCCCTCGGCGGCTGGATTGTAGCCACTGCAGGCTTTGGAACAGCTTTTGGCCTTGGCTTAGTGCTCCTTGGGGGAAGCATCGCGCTATTGAGGAAATGAAAAGAGAGTCAGAACTTCAGAACCCTAGCTAGGACTATCAGAGGGTCCCACACGGGAGCGAAGGGTGGCGCGTAGGCCAGATCCGTGAAGAAAACATCCTTCGTGGTGAATCCAGCCTGAATCATGGCCGCTGCAGCGTCAATCCTTGGCAGTATCTCCCCACCGACGGCCTGAACGCCAAGCAGCCTGTTGGTCTCGTTGTCAACGACGCCCTTGAGATGGATTTCCTTAGCCCCAGGATAGTAGTGCGGTCTTGTCTTCGCCTTTATGAAGGCGGTTCTAACGTCGTAGCCCTCTTTTATGGCCTCGGCCTCGGTGAGACCGGTCTTACCTATCTCAAGGTCAAGGAACTTGGTTATGCTGGTACCAAGGACACCCGGGAAGGTTATTTCCTTGCCGGCGATGTTGCTCCCGGCCACGTAGCCCATCTTATTGCCTGACGGAGCCAGTGGAATCCACACGCGCCTGCCGGTTATGATATGCCGAGTCTCTGCTACATCTCCAGCGGCATAGACGTTCTCAACACTGGTCTGCATCTTTTCGTTCGTCCAGATTGCCCCAGTTTCGCCTGTTCTAACTCCAAGCTGTTTGGCTAGTTCAGTGTTGGGTTTTATGCCCGTCGCGATTATAACAAGGTCAGCGGGATACTCGGAGGCGTCGGTGACTACCTTTTCGACCCTTCCGTCACCCTCTATCCTCATCGTCAGCTCCTGCAGGCGGAGGTTGAGGTGGGCTTTGAGTTTCTCCTCCACAATGTCAGTGATCTCCTTGTCGAAGGTCTTTCTAAGAACGCGCTCACTCCTGCCGATGAGCGTTACGTTCTTGCCCTGGGCGACAAAGGCCTCGGCCATCTCGATGGCTATGTAGCCCGTTCCAATGATGACGACGTTTTCAACCTTGTTCTTCTCAATGTAATCTCTTATCGCAACGGCATCCGGAGGGAGATCTGCAGTGAAAACTCCCTCTAGCTCGAGTCCCTCTATGGGTGGAACATGAGGAGAAGCACCGTTGGCGAAGACGAGGTAATCCCACTCGTAGGTGTGTTCCCCGTCTTCCTCGCGAACCCTCACAGAACCCTCTTCGACCTCTATTACCTCTGCCTTCATGTGAAGGTCTATGCCACGCTTCTTAATGAAAACCTCCGGTGGATAGTGCATGAGCTTCTCCTTCGGCGAGATTCCTTCTACCACGTATGGAACTCCGCAGGGAGCGTGGCTGACCCATTCTGTTGCTTCAAAGACCTTAACGTCCCATTCCGGCTTCAGGCGCTTGATGCGAGATGCAGCGCTCATTCCAGCTGCTCCACCACCTATGATAACGACTGTCTTCTTCATAAGAATCACCAAAAGAGGTTCAAAACCTACGGTTAAAAAAGTTGGCGGACAAAAGCGGATCACTCCTTCTTCCTAAGGAAGTACTTCCTGCCCCTGACCTCCACCATGCGGTATATCTCACCTTCCCTCAGATCAATGCCTGGCTTGTCAAGCTCATACGTCTCATAGGTTTCCATATCCATCAGCTGAACTTCGTTTGGGGTTATGCTTGTCACCATTGCCTCGCTTTTCTCGTACTCCACCCAATCTATACCCTCCCTCTTCACGGTCTTCCAGTCCCTGTGCTCACTTTCGTTGGTCGAAAGGTTCCTGAGGCTCATGCCCTTCCCATCGACCCTCTCAACTTCATAGACGTTGCCGCGCCTATCTTCAACTATGTCCCCTTTCTGGAACTTCGGGATTCTAATGCTTACGCTCGTGCGGTAGACTTCCTTACTCGTCAGCCTGTCCATGCCCACGAGTTCATAGGCCTCACTTATTGTTCCGCCGAAGCGTTCCTTTATTGCCTGGGCAAGCTTTCTGGCACTCGAAGTCGAACCCATGTAGAAGTCCAAGCCTTCCTCCTTCTCTATAGTATCTTGAATGAAGCCCATCCTGTCCTTGCGCATTATCTCGTCAACCTTCTCCTCCACGAGCTTGCCTATGGCCTTCCTTTCCGCCTCTGTTAATGGCCTATCTTCCGCCCTGACCTGAAGGATAGCCTCAAAGTAACCGCCGAGGAACTTCTGACAGCGGGGACATACCGTCTGGCGGACGTAGACCGTCACGTACTTGACCTCATCGTGGAGCTCGCGCTGGAGCTCGTGGATTCTGGCTTTAACACGAACTTCATAGGTTATTATGGCAGGGAAGTACTCGATGTGCCAGTCCACCGGCTGGAAGGCTACTACTGCCGCTCCAACCGGGAGATCGTTTATTTCTCCAAGTTCTTCCATTGAAACTACTTCAAAGCTCCTCACGCGTTCATCGAGGGAATCCCCGAGCTCCTCAAGGAGAGCACCCTCAGCAACTTCAAAAATAAGCTCCTCAAGCTCGTAGGTGCTCGGGTCAACCCACACCCCTCGCTTCTTGTAGCTCCCACAGTTTTGACAGAGCTCTGTGTTTATCTCTCTTTCGATGAGCAGGACAGGGTTCTCTTTACGGAAGCACACCTGGCAGAGACCAACCACTAGAGGCCCACCCTCGCTCTCGCTTATTCCACACCTGTAGCAGAACCTCTCACTCATAGTTCTCACCGGAGAAGAAGTGAGAAGGGATGTTTAAAAAATCTCTGATTTCCTCAGAGGAACATCTTGGCCATTTGGGCATGTGGAATTCCCTGGATCCTCAGGACTCTATCCTCGTCCACATAGCCCAGCTCTATAGCCTTTCTAACGCATCTTTCGCCCGTGAGGTTAGCTATCGTGGCTTCCTCGAGAAGGCTTTCCAGGGCATCTTCCTCAACTAATTCTCCTTTGTAAAAGCGTTCCTTTACTTCTAATTTGAGTTCTCCTTCTCTGAAGGTCTTTCCAAGAAGCTCCTCGTCGCATGCTGCTAACAGAACTTCTCCCTGAACGCGATAGACCTTGATGTATATCATGAGCGCCACCGAGAAGAGAAACATCTGGTGGTTTAAAAGCATTGGGTAGAAAAATCAAGAGAGAAGAAAAGAGGGCATCAGCCCTCGGAACCTTCAATCTCGTTAACTGCCTCCTCGAGCAGTGTGTAGGCCTTGAGGATGTTGAGATAGGCCTTCCTGACGTACGGAAGTGCCGCAACGGCGAGGTTCTCTCTGTACGGGTTCATGTACTTCTTTGCCTCTGCGTAGTACTCGTCGGCGAGCTCCTTGTAGCGCATGGCCTCCTGAAGGGTCTTGTTGTCAACACCGAGTTCGACGGCCTTCTGGTAGAGCGGATCAAATTTCTGGTTGTACCTCCAGTAGAGCATGTACCAGACATAGTTCCAGGTGCTGACGATGTAGCGGGCGGTCTTGTACTCGATGGTGACGGTGACCGGTGAGGCATACTTTACCTTGATGACAGCATAGAGCGCGTTCTTACCCTCGATGGTATAGTAGTCAATGATGTGGTCGCCGGTTATCTTAATGTAGCTTGTATCCACAGGCAAAGTGACGAAAATGTAGTCTTCGGCACCGCTCGGCCCGTTAGCGGTTATCGTGAGCATGGTCTCGTCGGTGGTGACTCCAGTGACCTCACCGACTCCAACCGCCACGTATGGCTCGAGGATGGTCGGCGAGTACACCTCATTTTCGACTGGCTCCTTGGCCCTAACAGTGATCTCCGTGTAGGTGTCCTTGTAATAGTCGCTTATCACCTGTATCCTGAAAGTCTCTGTACGGTGCAATGGGACATAGCTAATGTCAAGTACTCCTGTACTGGTATAGTACTCTTGGCCATTTATACTAACAGCAACTGGAACCGCTATGGGGTCCATAGTAGCAAGGTCCAGGAGCCTAATCTTAAGCACTGAAGGTTTACCAAGGGTCGCCTCGGGATAGGCAACTATCACCATTTCAGGCTGGCCTACTTGGAACATCGTTGGAGCATATGTTATTCCCTCACCAGTATCTGCATTAATGAGGCCAAGGATACCTAGATACGTGCCGTTAGCGCTGAACTCTATTGTTGCATTTATAGTCCTGTTAGTACCCATTTCGAACAGGAATGGGCTTTCTCCTGTGGAGATATCCCCATTATCTCCAAGTATCTGGTAGTAGAAGACGTATTGCAACTGGTCGTATCCCACAGTATCATAGCCATGGACATTCACCACATAGTACCCTGGCGCCGGCATGAACTGTTCAAAAACTTCATCGCTAGTTGGGCCTATCTGGTAGTCATAGATAGTGTAGTTGGTAAAGTTAAGGAGATCCTCATAGGTCGGGAAGTAGAACACGTACAAGTCGAGGTCAGCGGTGGGGTCTTTGGGCTGGGTTATTCCGAACCTGATGAAGTAGGTAGTTGGATCAGCGTAGAAGGCTCCAATGAGGTCCCACTCATCCTGGCCAACGTTTCTGACCATAACGTCATTGGTGTCAAGCCTACCAAGACCGTAGCCGACGGCGGTGGCGTTGAAGTTATCATAGTTGTTCTCAACTATGGCACTAACGCTAATGTTTGTGGGGGTCGTGAGATATCCAGAAATAAGTTCAGGAGTAATTGTAACTGATGATATATTAACCTCAATCTCGTACTGGGAAGTGTCGTAGCCGCTGAAGTACTTGGTGAATACGCTCGAGTAGGCGGTTATCTCCCAGGTTCCCTCGACCGGGTCAGGGATAACCCAGGTGTACTCGTAGACGTTTCCGGCAGGGTTGGCTCCGACGTAGTAGTAGCCCGGAACGTACGCTGCAACGACCTCACCGAGTGGCCTGGCGATGAGAAGGGTCGTTCTGCCAATCGGGTTGCCCTCGGCGTCGGTTGCGATGCGGAGGGTGACGCGGAGCTCCTTGGTGCCGCGCGGAACCTTAACGAAGTAGTGCTTGGCTTCTCCAGGCTTCTCGGTGTCGGAGAGCTTGGCATAGCTTTCACCGTTCGGGTTCACCGGAATGTCGACGGTGACAGCTATGTAGCCGTCGATGTAGCTGGTGTCGGGGTCGTCGATGTAAACGAGTCCAACGTAGGTGCCGCTCTTCTGGAGCTTGGAGTAGTCGATGTTAATTAAGAACTGTCCTATGAGGTCGTCTATGCTCTGAGCACCGGCGCCGTCGATCGTGACCTCTGTGGTGTTGGGAATGATCCAATTAACGTTGGTGCTTATCCTGTAGGTCTTGTTCTGGAAGACGTACCAGAGTCCCCAACCTGGCTCATAGACGAGCGGTGAGAAGTATATCGGAACGCTTCCCGGATACTCGTTCCTTATGTAGACTCCCCTGTAAAGGTACGGGAAGCCAAAGGCGTTCTGGAAGTAGCCGTTGAAGTCCACATAGGCCTGTGATATCGGGATCATCGGAACGCCTATCGGGTTCTTGAAGCCGGTGTAGGTGGTTCCGGCGAAGATGTAGGTGGTCGGCTCCTGGCTGAGCTTCTCAAGCTCCTCGATGGCCTTGTCCACCTGTATGAGGCCGAAGCCCTGATCTATAAGGGTCCCATTGACGGGCTTGGCGCTGAGTTCGAGGGCGCGCTTTATCATTATGGGATCATAGGTCAGGTTGTGCTGCTTGGCGTAGCTAATCATCAGGGCAACGGCACCGCTGACATGCGGAGTGGCCATTGAGGTACCGCTCCATATTCCATAGTATCTGTTGGAGTCGTTGTAAACGATAGTGTACCACATCGGCAGGCTCGAGAATATGTCGGTACCCGGAGCCATGACGTCGGGGTCGAGCATACCGTCGTCCCTCGGTCCCCTGCTGGAGCTCATAGCTGGACCGGAGATTATGCCCATATCAACCCCGTACCAGAAGGACTCCCTCTCGTTGTCTACGTAGTTGCCGACGGTTATGGCGAGGTCGCTGTCACCCGGTGAGTGGACGGTGTTGGTGGTCGGGCCCTCGTTTCCTGCGGCTATGGCAAATGTAACACCGTACCAGTCGGTTAGCAGGTTAACGTAGAAGTTCTCCGGGCTCTCTATACCGTCGTTTATCTCGCCTCCACCACCTAGGGACATGCTTATGACGTCCGCACCGTTGAGGGTGGCGTATATCATTCCGCCGATGATCCAGCTAGTCCTTCCAAATCCAAACTCACCCGGAAGAACCTTGACCTCCATGAGCTGGGCGTTGGGGGCAACTCCATACACACCGCCGAAAAGCGGGTCGTCTGGAAGGCCAACGCCGGCAACGGTACCGCTGACGTGAGTTCCGTGACCGTGAGCGTCCCACATGAACATTGCGTAGTATGGAGCCATGAACTCGGCAAACGCAACGTTAACGAGGCTGGTGTTGAAGGTGAAGTACTCACCTGTCTCAGTATAGAGGCCAACCCCAGTATCATCAGTAAAGTTATTGTTCATATTGATATCCATGTATGCGGTGTAAGTGCCATTGTTGTCAACGACGAGAATCGGGTAAACATCGTTCTTATCACCATCAAAGTTCAAGTCAAAGTACCTCTCCGGGAGGAGTCCTATATAGTACATGTCACCGGTTATGTTGCCGATGTAATAGGTTCCCATGGTGTAGTTCGTGTAATATGCATCGTGGCCGTAGTACGGCGCATAAACACCCCAGAACAGGGTGACGTTCTTATCGACTGTTATGTAGCCACTAGACGTGGTGTTGGTGGAGTAGTATATCTCCGCGAGCCCCTCATCACTGGCGTCGTATATGTTCACAATCTTAGGCCTTCCATCGAGGGTGACCTGGAGGAACGGGTGGCCGACGTCAATTCCAGTGTCAAGAACGGCAACGGTGACATTGTCTCCGAGGACGCCATAATTAACCCATGTGTCGTAAGCGTGAATCGTGAAGATGCTCATGAACATGTCCGGGTGAGTGGGGAAGCTGGCATCTGGAGAAACATCTCCTGCCCCGGCCTCAGGGGCAACGGGCTCCTCGAGCTTGACCATCTCGTCCTTCCAGACGTGGAGTATTCCGGGTATTTCAGCGAGCTTTTCAACGTTGGAAACCGGCATTTCAACAACTATGAACTGCAGCTCAGGTTTGCTGATGGGGTCAATCTTACCAAGGCTCTTAAGGGCGTTGTAAACCTCAGTCCTGTGATCCCTATCCGGTGCCACTATGAGGCGCACCGTCTTACCGCTGCTCTCCAGAACCTTCTGGATTTCCTTCTGAAGGACTTCCCCTGGTATGAAATTGCTGGGCTTCTCCACCTCGATCTGCTGGGGGCTCTCGGACTGCTGTACTGGAGTCGCCGTTACTGCTAGCACTGATACTGCCGCTGGGATCGCAGAGAGTAGCATCACTACCACGACTAAAAGGCTCAGAGCCTTTTTGTTCATCCTAACACCTCCTAATCGTAATGCTCACCTATACAGTGAAAATCGCATGGATATAAATATTTCGTTCTATGGAGTAACCATATCCCCTCTACTATCCCGGTAACACCAGCAGTGACTCTTTTTGAACATTAGAATGCTAGTCTGTCAATCTCAGTAGAACAGAAAGTTAATACTGATACAGAGCGATGTGACTCCGACACCCTTCTTAGAATCCACCTTGACTCGGATAGGAACGGCACCGGTTACTCCTTTAGAAACAGCAGTGCCCCCAGAAGGAATATCAGCAGGAAGGCATCGATTCCAGGATCGAGGGCGTATATCATAATGGCAAGCACAAATGCAAAACTTTTTGTGTTTTTCTCGCTTTCCCTCAGGAGAAAACCTAACAAATAAGCCTCCAGAAGTCCAAAAAATCCAAAATCGGCAATTGCCTGTCCGAAAAAGAAATATGTGTAGTTGCCGCTCGCCCCAAAGAGCCCCGCAATCATATGTCTAGGATTGTCGCTGAATAGCAGACTCCCATGGAAGATGCCAGTCGGAAGGGAAAGACGAACCAAGTTGTGAAACACTAAAAAAGTAAAGCCAATCCTAATCAGAATTGCTTCGATGCTACCGCTGAGCCATATCACCAAAAGGCCCAAGAGGAGACCACTTCCCAGAGTTTTTGTATCAACTCTGAAAATCCCGCGGGAGTACATGTCAAATACGTAGGCGAGATACATCAGCACTATAAGGGAGCGGAACGTTCCGAGGAAGAAGATGAAGGTAAAGATCAGGAATAGTAGAGTCTTCACTTTGGTGCTGGTGTCTGTATACACAATACTGAGGGCTCCCAAAAGCGCAGAAAAGACAAGTGGTCCAACCAGCTCATACCTCAGGTGTTTTTCAAATAGAGGAACACCCACGACCAGATAAAGACCAATCGGGATAAGAAGGGCAATGACCAAGGCATGAACTGCAAATCTGTTGTACACATTGATACGGAGATAATAAGCCACAATGAGCAAGGTGGCCAACAGCGGGCCGAGGGGATATTCGAGGAATGAAAGCACAAATATTCCCAGAGCGTAGAACCAAGGATTTACCTTGAATCTGGTTGAATATCCGAGGGCAAATACTGCAAAGAACGCCAGAGCATAAACCACGCCCAACAGTAGCATCGAAGGAGAAAGACCTTTAGCATAAATTAGCTCTCTTAACTCGCCGTCAAAGTAGTTGGAATAGAGGGAGATGAGGAGATAACTGAAAAAGGCGAGGCTAAAGATTTTTAACCCCCTCACTTTACCACCAACAAATGTTAAAGGGAGAGCTTAAAAGGTTTGAGGGGTGCCGGTGAGATGAAAACTGGGACTGAAAAGCGTTACCTTTCACTGCTCCTCGTTGCGTCTTTTATCATTAGGCTGATACCTCACAGGACTCTTCTGCTGGCGACCTACGACGAGTACCTTCACAGAGACATAACACTGAGGCTCGCCGAGCAGGGATTAAGTGCGATATCAAAAGATATCCCATCCCTTCTCGGTCTGAGGGCCTACAGCTACCCACCGCTCTTCCACATCATCGGAGCAGCAGTGTATAAGCTGTTTCCCTCGGATTACATATTCTTCATACTCCCACCCATCTACGGCACCATAGCCGTGTTTGGCTTCTATCTAGCCTTTAAAGAGCTCATGGAAGATAGAAAGCGCGCACTCCTTGCGACGGCGCTTTTAGCTTTCGCTCCGAACTTCATATACAGGACTGGGCTCTACATCCCTGAGAACCTCGGACTGGCAATGTTCTCCTTCAGCCTGCTGTTCCTGATAAAGTTCCTGAAGACCAGGCGTCTCAAGTATCTGATAGTCCTCGGCGTTCTGCTTGGGGTGTACATGCTCACCCACAGGGGATGGATATTCTTCATGATGGCGGCCGCACTGATAGTTTTCTCGTACCTGTGGCCAACGGTAAAGAGGAACCTCCACTACTTCCTCGCCCTGCTAGTTCTGGCGTACATAGCATACCTCCAGGTCGAGTTCATTAACTCCCTTGTTGCAGACTTCTTCCTGAGGCTGCAGAAGACGGAAGTCAGCTTCTTGGGCTACTTCAAGTGGATAGGGATCATCCAGCTCGTATTTGGCGCTCTCGGAACGAGATATTACCTCGAAAAGGATCCCATAAGTAGGGGCTTTGCCCTTTGGGCCTGGGCATTTATGCTCGCCGGCGGTATCTCCTTCCGCTTCCGTGACCCCTACGCGACGATACCTCTCGCTGCCATGGCCACCGATTTCCTAATGGACGAAGTATTCCCAAGGGTGGCGTTACTCCTCAGGAAATCCTTTGAGGATATCCGGGGATTCGGAGCGGGCTGGATCAGGAAGATCACAGCAAAGAAGAGCTTCGCAACGGCAGTTATCATATTGATGCTCCTCGTTCCTTTCGCCCAGGGAACCTACGGTGCCTTCAATTACATCAACCCACCGACCATTAGCGACAAGGAGGCCTATCAGTGGGTTATCGACAACACCCCCGAGAACGCCACCATACTCGTCTGGTGGGACATGGGATATCTCATCATAGGCAACACCCATAGGAAGGATGTTGTCATCTGGAAAAAGGTCTACCAGGGCTTCTTTGGTGAGGCGCCAACAGCAATGGAAGCGAGCCGGGCGTACAACGACCACGTTGTGATGTTCAGCTCCAATCAGAGGGAGCGTGTCTATTTCCTCATGAAGAAATACAACGTGAGCTACATCTTCGTGGACAGGACAAGACTGAGCTACGGCCTTATCAAGTATGGCCTCATGGAGTACGCCCCCTATGATACCCACTTCAAGCTGGAGTTCTGCAACGGCAACGCCCAGATATACAGCTTCATTCCGGAGCCTGAACTGAAGCCGGTGGATCCCTTCCCGCTGAACTACACCGGAACCTATGAGCCTCTCGTGAACTTCCTGGAAAAGTTCTGGACTGGCTACAACTACGCTGACTTCGATGACCGCTACAAGGCCTACTTCAACCTCAACGCTTGGATGGTGGAGCTCTACACGAGGCTTTACGAGAAGACGGGAGATACGGCATTCAAGGAACGCACCGACTGGCTCCTACAATGGCTCTCTTACAAGCAGATGGACAACGGAGCCTTCCCGTGGGGCGTTCCACCGAATGATTTCACGCTCTACACGGCGTACACCCTTGAACCTCTGAGGGACATCAATTTCGATGGTAAAGAGAAGTCAATTGAGCTCCTCGAGAGCCGGGAGATGGAAGACTACTTCATGACGACGCCGAAGGACGAGAAGGGGTCACTTGTCGTCAACGCCATGTTACTTCCTCTCTACAAGGAGCTGGGAATACTCAACGAGACCACTGAGAAAAACGTGCTTGAGGGGATACTTAAAGAGCAGAAGAGGGGGGGCAGCTGGAACGATAACGTGGGAACGACCGTGGCGATAGCCTCAGGCCTCGCTAGGTACTATCAACTGACGGGCAATGAGACAGTTCTCGAGTCGATAAAGAAGGCCGCGGAGTGGCTGAGGGATCAGCAGGAAGAGAGTGGAAAGCTAAAGGCTGAGAAGTTTGAGTACGCCTACTCGCGCGCCACCTACGCTCAAATGGCCTATATATACCACATCGCTGGATTCACTGAGGATGAAAACAGGACGATACAGTTCATCTTCAACACCTTTGATCCCAACAGGGAAGTTCACCCACTAGACGCCGTTTTAACTATGTACCGCCACTTCAGTTACGCCTACGGCTGGGATAAAGCCATAGGGATGCTAAACGAACTGCTAGAGCTTCATTCGTTGATTAAATTTAATTAAATATTCCTTAGTTTCTTCTCTGTTTATTGTGCTCGGCAATTACAAATGGTATTGTCGCATTAGGAGATCTGTGGGAATGGGCGAAAAATATAAAAATTCAAGAAACATTTTCAGAAAAAACTTCGTGAGCTCCGCAAAAAGGAATAAAGAATTATGGTGCCTTTATCCATCCAATGCGTACATTTGGAGTTTCTATCATTTCTGTACGCCACCGAACATCACTGGATAGTTAATTTTAAATATAGACTTTCTATATATCACCCGCAGTAAACAACTGTGGAGGGATTTGTATGAGCGAATACAAGTTTATAAAGTGGTTTGAGGAGCTTGGAAAGAAGGACGTTGCCCTTGTAGGTGGAAAGGGTGCAAACCTTGGTGAACTTACCAACGCAGGTATTCCGGTTCCACCCGGGTTCTGTGTTACTGCTGAGGCCTACAAGTACTTTGTTGAGAACGTCCGCGTTGAGGATGGTAGAACCCTTCAGGAGTGGATTCTGGACATCATCACCCAAACCAACGTTGATGACTCCAAGCAGCTCCAGGAGAACACCGCTAAGATAAGGGAGAAGATCATCTCCATGGAGATGCCCGCGGAGATAGCCAAGGAGATTGTTGACGCCTACAAGAAGCTCAGCCAGCGCTTCAACAAGGACGCCGTTTACGTTGCCGTCCGCTCTTCTGCCACCGCTGAGGACCTCCCAGAGGCTTCCTTCGCCGGCCAGCAGGAGACCTACCTCGACGTCTACGGCGAGGACGACGTTCTCGACAAGGTCAAGCGCTGCTGGGCCAGCCTCTGGACTGCAAGGGCCACCTTCTACAGGGCCAAGCAGGGCTTTGACCACAGCAAGGTCTACCTCAGCGCCGTCGTCCAGAAGATGGTCAACAGCGAGACCAGCGGTGTCATGTTCACTGCCAACCCGGTCACCAACGACAGGAGCGAGATCATGATCAACGCCGCCTGGGGCCTCGGTGAGGCCGTCGTCAGCGGTGCCGTTTCTCCGGACGAATACATCGTTGAGAAGGGTACCTGGAAGATTAAGGAGAAGTACATCGCCAAGAAGGAGATAATGATTGTCAAGAACCCCGAGACCGGCAAGGGAACCGTCACCGTTAAGACCGCCGAGTATCTCGGTCCAGAGTACGTCGAGAAGCAGGTCCTCACCGACGAGCAGATACTCGAGGTCGCCAAGATCGGTGCCAGGATCGAGGAGCACTATGGCTGGCCGCAGGATATCGAGTGGGCCTACGACAAGGACGACGGCAAGCTCTACATCGTCCAGTCCAGGCCGATTACGACCCTTAAGGAGGAGGTTAAGGCGGAGGAGGCCGAGATGACCGAGGAGATGAAGGTTCTCCTCAAGGGTCTTGGAGCCTCACCGGGCATTGGTGCCGGTAAGGTTGTCGTCATCTTCGACGCGAATGACATAGACAAGGTCAAAGAAGGCGATGTCCTCGTCACCACCATGACCAACCCGGACATGGTTCCGGCCATGAAGAGGGCCAGCGCTATCGTCACCGACGAGGGCGGAAGAACATGCCACGCCGCCATCGTTAGTAGGGAGCTTGGCATCCCAGCCGTCGTCGGTACCAAGGAGGCCACCAAGGTCCTCAAGGACGGCATGCTCGTTACCGTCGACGGTACCAGGGGTGTCGTCTACGAGGGCATAGTCAAGAGCCTCGTTAAGAGCGAAGAAGAGAAGGCCGAGGGTAAGGTCGTCGTTGCCGGTGCTCCACTCATCACCGCCACCGAGGTCAAGGTCAACGTCTCCATGCCGGAGGTCGCCGAGAGGGCCGCCGCCACCGGCGCCGACGGAGTTGGCCTCCTCAGGGCCGAGCACATGATCCTCGGCATCGGTGCCCACCCGATCAAGTTCATCAAGGAAGGCAGGGAGGAAGAGCTCGTTGAGAAGCTCGTCGAGGGCATCAGGAAGGTCGTTGAGGCCTTCTACCCGAGGAGGGTCTGGTACAGAACCCTTGACGCTCCGACCAACGAGTTCCGCGAGCTCCCAGGTGGCGAGGACGAGCCAGAAGAGAGGAACCCGATGCTTGGCTGGAGAGGCATCAGGCGCGGTCTCGACCAGCCTGAGCTCCTTAAGGCCGAGTTCAAGGCCATCAAGAGGCTCGTTGACGAGGGCTACGACAACATCGGTGTCATGCTCCCGCTCGTCAGCCACCCAGAGCAGATAAGGAAGGCCAAGGAGATAGCCATGGAGGTTGGCCTCATTCCGCACAAGGACGTCGAGTGGGGCGTCATGATCGAGACCCCGGCTTCAGCCCTCATCATCGAGGACCTCATCAAGGAGGGCCTTGACTTCGTCAGCTTCGGTACCAACGACCTCACCCAGTACACCCTCGCCATCGACAGGGACAACGAGCGCGTCTTCAAGCTCTACGACGAGAAGCACCCGGCCGTTCTCAAGCTCATCGAGAACGTCATAAAGACCTGCAAGAAATACGGCGTTGAGACCAGCATCTGTGGCCAGGCCGGCAGCGACCCGAAGATGGTCAAGCTCCTCGTCAGGATGGGCATCGACAGCGTCAGCGCCAACCCAGATGCTGTCGAGCTCGTCAGGAAGACCGTCGCCAGGGAAGAGCAGAAGCTCATGCTTGAGGCCGCCAGGAAGAGGCTCTTCGAGTGAACCTCTTCAAGCAGCGCTCTGCGCTTCCTTCTTTTCTATCCCCTTTGATTTCTATCTTCCGTGACTTAAGCATTCTCCAGTTTTCTGAAAAACAGAGATGGATTCTTTATCCACAGCAAGGCTTTTATATTAGCGTTTCGACACCCGTTTGATTGACATGGATGGCGACAAAAGGGACAAAATAGATGCGATGAGGCAGCAAATCGTCGAGGGACACGTGGAGAAGACCCTCATCAAGTTAGCTTCCCCGCTCATAATCAACAACTTAGTGCAGGTTCTTTACAACCTCACGGATACCTTCTGGCTCGGCAAGCTCGGCAGGGAAGAGCTCTCCGCACCGGGGACCGCGTGGCCCCTCGTGTGGTTCTTTATGAGCATAGGGATGGGCTTCGCCATAGCAGGCTTTGCCTTCGTGAGCCAGTACGTGGGAGCCAAGAGGTACGACGAAGCAAACAGGGCGGCGGGCTCCCTCTATTCCCTCATGATGATATTCTCTGCCATTGTGGCGGTCGTCGGTGTTCTGATAGCGCCTCTGGCGATGGATTTCATGAACGTCACGCCTGAGGTTTATGACTATGCCCTAAGCTACACGAGGATAGTCTTCATCGGAATACCCTTCTCTTTTACGCTCTTCGCTTTCAACTTCCTCCTGAGGGCTATAGGAGACACCAAGACGCCAATGAAGATAAACGCATTCACGGTCTTTCTTAACATAGTCCTAGACCCGTTTCTAATCTTTGGCTGGCTTGGCTTTCCGGAGCTGGGCGTCGTCGGAGCGGCTGTGGCTACGATGGTCTCAAACAGCATCGGCTCGCTCATAGGCGGCTACCTGCTCTTCACAGGCAAGGTTGGAATCCACCTAACGCTGGAAAACCTGAAGCCGAACTGGGACTTCTACAAGCGTATCTTCAGGGTGGGCATTCCATCAAGCGTTGGTTTCTCCACGGATGCTCTAGGCTTTGTTGTGCTTACAAGGATTATATACGGTTATGGAACTGTAGCCTTCGCAACGTACAGCATAGCCAACAGGCTGATCAACTTCATGTTCGCCTTTGCCAACGGCATAAGCCAGGCCATGGGTACGATGGTAGGTCAGAACGTTGGGGCAGAGAAGTACGAGAGGGCCAAGAAGATAGCCGAAAAAGCGATGCTCATCAACTTCATAATCCTGAGTGCTGGAACGGCCATAGTCATAATTTTCAGGCCGCAGATATTCGGCTTCTTCCTAGAGGACCCAGAAGTTTTAGCGGAGAGCGTTAAGTTCGTGAAGTACTTCGCGGTCTCGCTGCCCTTCTTCGGCATACTCTCCGCGGTAAGCAACGTCTTTCAGAGCGCTGGCCACACTAAGAAGGCCATGGTGCTTGGCATGATAAGGCTCTGGATCCTGAGAATTCCTCTCGCTTACGGTCTCGGGCTGTTCCTGAATGACACCATTGGAGTCTGGCTCGGTATGGGGCTAAGCAACATCCTTAGCGCGCTGTTTGCCCTCGCTTGGTTCCTCCAGGGAAGCTGGATGAGAAAAATAATAGAAAAAGCACCATAACCCTTTTATATCAACGTTTCGATTGCGGTCTGATTGAACATGGGGGGCAAGAAAGTTCAGAAAATGCGCGAGGAGATACTCCAAGGGCCCATCGAGAAGACGCTTTTTGCGCTCTCATTTCCCCTAATAATCAACAACTTAGTGCAGGTTCTTTACAACCTCACGGATACCTTCTGGTTAGGACGCCTTGGTAGGGCAGAACTTTCAGCTCCTGGAACGGCATGGCCAATGATAGGGACTCTCATGGCTTTAGGCATGGGCTTTGCAACTGCCGGCTTTGCTCTGGTAGGCCAGTACGTTGGGGCCGGAAGATACGACAAGGCCAACAATGCAGCTGGCTCGCTTTACTCCCTTGTCCTCATATTTGCGACAATCGTTGGCGTATTCGGCTACTTCGTGACCCCCTATGCGCTTCATTTCATGAAGGTCTCGGAGAGCGTCTATCCCTACGCCCTGGCCTACACCCGAATAATCTTCCTCGGCATACCCTTTGCATTCACCAGCTTCGCCTTCAGCTTCCTTCTGAGGGCGGTTGGTGACACCAAAACGCCAATGAAGCTCAATCTTTTAACGGTTGCCATAAACGTAATTCTTGATCCGATACTTATCTTCGGCTGGCTCGGCCTTCCGGAGATGGGAATAAAGGGAGCCGCTCTGGCAACGATAACGGCCAACAGCGTCGGCTCACTCATCGGGGTGTATCTCCTCTTCAGCGGTAGGGTTGGGGTTCACCTGACACTTGAAAGCCTCAAGCCCAATCTGGAGTTCTACGGCAAGATATTCCGCATAGGACTACCCTCGAGTGTCGGGCAGTCGGCAAATAATTTTGGCTTCGTAGTTCTGACGAGGATTATATTTGGCTTCGGCGATGTAGCTTACGCTGCCTATATAATCACCACTCGCCTAGTGAACGTCCTCACGAGTATAGCAAGGGGAATAGGAATGGGAATGGGCACAATGGTCGCCCAGAACGTCGGTGCGGAGCAGTACGAAAGGGCCAAAAAGATAGCCGAGAGGACAATGATGGTGAACTTCGCGATAGCCTCGCTTTCAGTCCTCCTGATAGGGATCTTCCGGGAGGATATTTTCCGCATCTTCCTCAATGATCCAGCCGTTATAGCAGAGAGTGAGATAGTGCTCAAGTACTTCCTCATCTCAGTCCCATTTTTCAATGGCATCTTTGTCGTCGTGACCAACGTCTTTAGGAGTGCCGGCCATACCAAAAAGAGCATGACGCTGAGCATACTGCGCCTCTGGGGGCTCAGAGTACCTCTTAGCTACGCCTTTGGATATATACCGGCGATAACAATACTCGGACTCACGATACCCCTTGCCGAGTTCTTTGACTTCACCAGCAAGGGCGTCTTCTTCGGCATGGGATTGAGCAACTTTATAGCCGCAGGTGTTGCATTAATATGGTTCGTGCGGGGCACATGGATGAAAAGGATCATTGAAAGATGGTAATACCCTCCTATTTTGCCCCCCAAAGGGTAGGGCCTGAAAAGTCGTTAAGTAAAGATGTTCGTGAAAAGTTTCCTGCCTTCACGAGTAAGAACCGATAATTTTTTAAACTTTCTTGCGAATTATAAGTAAATATTCGAATCTAAAATCATGGGGGTAAAATCAGCAGCTCAAATCAGGAGTCAGACTAATAAACCCCCTCCCCAACCCCCTTTTGGTGATGGCATGATCAGGGACGAACGCTGGGAAGGTGTCTACTCTTTTGAGGACTCCCCATTCATTATGGAGATTTTGACTGAGCTGAGAGATGAGAACACAGGCCCGATAGCCTTCAGGAAGGGTCTTGTCAAGCTTGGCAGATACATGGCCTACGAGATAACCAAGACAATGGAGACGGAGAGGATCAAGATAAAGACGCCCCTCGAAGAGACCGACGGGATCCTCATTGCCGACAGGCGTAACGTTGTCATAATAACCGTTCTGAGGGCAGCAATACCTCTTATGGAGGGACTCATTAAGGTCCTCGACCACGCCCGCGTGGGCATTGTCTCAGCCTCCCGCGGCAAGGCTCCGAAGTTCGAAATAGAGATGAAATACGTCAAGGTGCCCCAAATAACTGAGAAAGACACAGTCATCATAGCCGACCCTATGATAGCGACAGGCTCGACGCTGATTAAGGTTCTCGACGAGGTCAAGAAGTACGGAAAGGCTAAGCGCTACGTCATCGTCGGCGTCCTGGCCGCTCCAGAGGGAATAAGCAGGATAAAGGAAGCTCACCCCGACGTGGAGATGTTCGTCGCGGCGATAGACAGGGAGCTCAACGAAAAAGGCTACATCCTGCCGGGCCTTGGCGATGCTGGAGACAGAGCATTTGGGGCGCCGATTAAGGTCTGAGATGCGTTTCTTTCCTTTTTCGATTTCCCAAGATGCACGACCTACGTTAAATTTATAAGTTCGCGCCTGGTTATTCCTTTTGACCCGTAGACGCGGGGGTTGCCGAGCCTGGTCAAAGGCGGTGGACTCAAGATCCACTCCCGCAGGGGTTCCGGGGTTCAAATCCCCGCCCCCGCACCATTCTAACAAACTCCACCTTCGCGAGATTTGATCGGGGTTCGCATGTGGGTTCCAGAATGGCTGGTTCTTAAGTGAGTTTACTCATTAAGTTGTCAGTTTCTCAGTGTTTACTTCAAAATAACGCCTGAATTGGCGTTGAGAGAGGATAAACCGCCTAACTTGCTTGTTCCTTGTTAAACCCTCGTTGAACTTGCAGTCTTAAGATGACATGCAAACTCCTTCAGCCGATTGGGGGAGTTTACCACTTGATCAGACTTTGCAGAGCGAAGTTCGCTTGCTGGCGCATGTTGAGACGCAGTCTCAACATGTCGGGAAGCTTCGCTTCCCATGAAGCGTTGACGGGAAACTTGAGTACAGTCCTAAAAGTGCTTGTTCTCAAGGGGTTAACTTTTTGATTAACTTTGCCCATCAAAGCTTGTTCCGCAGAATTTTTATACGGCCGTCCCGTAGGGAGTAGAGGTGTCGTCATGGTCACGCTCATTATCGCCGAGAAGCCTAACGTCGCGAGAAAGATAGCCTATGCCCTGGCAGAGGGTAGGCCGGTCAGGAAGACCATCGGTAAGGTTCCTTACTATGAGTTCACGCGCGACGGGAAGAGAATAATCGTAGCTCCGGCAGTTGGCCACCTCTTCTCGCTCGCCCCAAAGACGAAGACTTACGGTTATCCGGTCTTTGATATTGAATGGGTTCCTGTCTATGTTGCCGAGAAGGGCAAGAGTTACGCTAAAGACTACATCAAGGCTCTGGCAACTCTAGCCAAACGCGCCGACGAGTTTGTAGTTGCCTGCGACTACGATACCGAGGGTGAGGTTATCGGCTATACAGCCCTCAAATACGCCTGCGGCGTTGACCCCTCAAAGGCCAAGCGCATGAAGTTCTCCGCCTTAACGAAGAAGGACCTCCTAAAGGCCTGGTACAACCTGGAATCGACCATAAACTTTGGAATGGCCGACGCGGGAATAGCACGCCATGTCCTCGACTGGTACTGGGGAGTGAACCTCTCTCGCGCCCTAACCTCTGCGATAAAGCGCGCCAGTGGCAAGTGGATGGTTCTGAGCACCGGTAGAGTCCAGGGGCCCACTCTTAAGTTCCTCGTGGACAGGGAGAAGGAGATCCAGAACTTCAAACCCACGCCATACTGGGTCATTAAAATGGTTTTAGAGAAGAACGGCCAGCAGTACACGGCCGTTTACGAAAAGGAGCGCATCCTTGATGAAAATGAGGCCAAGCGCATCGTTGAAGAGGCCAAGAAGGGGCCGGCCTTCGTCGAGAAGGTTGATGTGAAGCAGCAGAACAGACATCCTCCGGTTCCCTTCGACCTCGGAACGCTCCAGAGGGAAGCATATTCAGCCTTTGGATACTCACCTAAAAAGACATTAGAGCTCGCACAGAAGCTGTATGAGCGCGGATTAACGAGCTATCCAAGGACAAGCTCGCAGAAACTCCCAAAGAACCTCAACTTCCGCTCCATACTCCAGAACCTGGCTAAGCTTCCGGAGTACAAGCCCTTTGCCCATGAGCTTCTGGGTAAGGAGAGGCTCAAACCTGTCGAAGGCAAGAAGGACGACCCAGCCCATCCTGCCATTTACCCTACAGGCGAGCTTCCAAAGCCGGGAGAGCTGACTAAAGACGAGGCCAATCTCTACGACCTAATCGTGAGGCGCTTTTTGGCTCTCTTTATGGAGCCGGCCGTTAGGGAGATAATGAAGGTCATTATAAACTCAAACGGTCACCGCTTCATTCTGAGCGGAGCCAGAACGATTAAGGAAGGGTGGCTCAAGGTTTATGGAAAGTATGTCAAGTTTGATGAGGCTATCCTGCCCGCCTTTAAGGAGGGCGAGCCTGTTAAGGTCCTCCAGATAAAGCGTGAGAAGAAGAAAACCAAGCCGCCGGCAAGATACTCTCCCGCAGCCGTAATCAAGAGGATGGAGGACCTCGGAATCGGAACCAAGGCAACGAGAGCTCAGATACTCGAAACGCTCTACAGTAGAGGCTACATCGAGGGTAAGAAGAAGATAAAGGTAACTCCCCTCGGCATGCGAGTCGTCGAGGCCTTGGAGCGGAACGTCCCGGACATAGTGAGCGTCGAGCTGACAAGGGCCTTCGAGGAGAAGATGGAGGAGATAATGGCTGGCAAGGCCGATAAAGACAGGGTTATAGAAGAGAGCAAGGAGCAGCTCATCAAGATTCTTCAGCAGTTCAAAGAAAAGGAGCTGGACATCGGAAAGGTCCTCATGGAAACTACGGGCACCGGTGTAACAACGAGCAAGGAAAATGCCAAGCGCGCTGGGACGGTGAAGGAACTCAGTGAGACCGAGGAAAAAGATGTGAAGAAGACCATTGAAAAGGGAGAAAAGACGCCCCTTGTCGTTGGCAAATGCCCTAAATGTGGCGGCGATTTGGTCGTCCGCTACAACAGAAAGACGGGGAAGAGATTCGTTGGCTGCTCGAACTGGCCGAAGTGCAACGTTACGTACCCACTCCTCCAGCGCGGGCGGATAATCCCAACGAACAAGACCTGCTGTGATGGTGCCCCTGTTGTCAAAATCCGCGAAAAGGGCAGGGAGTATGAGATTTGCCTGGATATGAACTGCAAGGACTGGAAGAAGGGAAAGAAGTGATTAGAGCAACTCCTTTAGGAGGCTCAGCCTCCTCTTGCTCATGAGCACCTTGGGGTGCTTGAGGAGGGCCTTTACAACCTCTCCATAGTCGCCGCTGGCTATCTTTTCGGCATCCGCACCACTGAGTATCTGGATGAAGAGGTCAAGGTCTTCGTCGGTGAGCTTCTCCGTGACGCGCCTGACCCTTAGGACCTTCTCAAGCCTCTTTCCGTCGGTCCCCCACCATTCGGTCGTGTAGTTCTTGAGAAGTTCCGGGTTTTCCTCTTCCAGAGCCTTGACTATCCACTTGCTGGCTATGGTTCCGGCTTCCATTGCCTCGGCCATTCCGCCTCCGTGCATGGGGTTGACCTGCCTTGCTGCGTCGCCGACAACGATAACGTTGTCCTTGGCGAGCTCTTTGACGAAGCCGCCAACCGGAACGACGCCGACGTTTATCTCCAGAAGCTTCTTGACAGGGATGTTATTCTCCTTTAGCCACTTGTCGAGGTAGTACTTGGCCGTCCGGGGATTGTCGGAGTTTATGCCTATTCCGACGTTGGCTCTATCCTCATCCTTGGGGAAGACCCAGACGTAGCCCCTCGGCGCTATCTCGTTCCCGAACCAGAGGTGGATTAGGTCAGGGTCAAAGCCCTCGATGAGCATCTCGTACTCGTAGCTAGAATCGAACTCGTGCGGCGGAGCGTAGGTGTTTATGCCGGCCTTCCTCGCTATGGTACTCTCCACGCCATCGGCAGCAACGATGATATCAGCATAAATCTCAATGGGCTCGTCCTCGTGCTTGGCCTTTATTCCTGCTATCTTTCCGTCCTTTCTTATGACATCCATTGCCTCAGTTCTAGCCAGGACGTCGGCCCCAGCTTTGGCGGCGTAATAAGCAAGCATTTTGTCAAAGACCTTCCTCTCGAGGATTACACCGCTGACTTCCTTGTATCTGAGCTCGAGCTCGTAGCCGCTTGGGGAGTAGAGTTTGGCACCGTAAATTTCACGGTTGATGAAGCGTCTGTCGTAGGGTATGTCGTACTTCTCAAAGACCGTCTTGCTGATTCCCTCGGCGCACTGCTTTGGAGTGCCTATCGCGGACTTCTTATCGATGAGCAGGACGGAAAAGCCAGCTTTAGCAACGTTTCTCGCGACGATTGGGCCGGCGATTCCTGCGCCGACAACCACTACATCGTACTTCATCTCGGTCATTCGGACACCCCCAGGGGTTCAGCGGTTAGGGCGCCAACCGGGCAGGCGTTGATGCATATGCGGCAGGATATGCACTTGTCTTGGAAGAACTCCCACCTTGAGGAGCCTACTTTTATGGCCAGCGTTGGGCAGACGCCTGCACAGCCGCCGCAGAGGTAGCACCTGTCTTCGTTAACGACGACTTTAATCTTCTCCGGCATCTTCGACACCGCCAAGCTTTTGTTTGAGCCTTTCCTCGTCGATTTTGACGATTCCGTCTTTTATTCTTAACGGTATAAACTTGTCCAGCTCTTGGGCTTTGGCGATGACTTCCCTCTCCTTGAGGTTCAGCCTGTCGCTCAGGCCTTCGATAGTGGCCTCACCGTTGAGGAGTAAGTAATGGAGTATCGCCATTTGAGTCATGTCGCCGATTTCCTCTAGGTAGCGCTCTTTTATCTCCTTCATCAGCCTATCCCTTCTGCTCTCAACTGCTTGAAGGGCCTGGAGAATCTTCTCGAGCTCTTCGGTAAGCTCAAGGAATGAGGCAACCATACTGATGAGTGTTTCGTGCTCGAGGGGTATGCGGGAGAGGTCTATCTCGGCTTTTTCTATCAAAGATCCGCCCAGGTCAAGGCCGCGGTACCAGAATAGGTTGGGGGTTACCGTGGTGACGTAAGTTCTGGATATGGCTATGTCATAGTACTTCCTCGCGGGCCCAATGAATGGGCCTTCCCTCTCGTAGGACTTGAGTATGCCTTCGCGCTCCATGATTTTAAGGTGCTTGGCAACTGCCGTTGAGGAAACGTTTACTTTACTGCTGAGGAAGCTAAAGTAGCATTCCGTACAGGTGAGATGGCTGAGCAGATCGCGCCTCACCTTGTTTCCTAATATGTAAAAGATGTCCGGTTCAGTCATGACCCACACCACCCAGATCTGTGACGCAAAGCTTATATAGTGAACATTCAACCTTAGGTTGCAAACCTGGAGATTAAGCCTCACCAGGTATTGTGCTCAAAGCGTTATAAACCTTTAGCTATGGAGGTGTTGAGAATGGGATTGATTAGCGATGGAGATAAGAAGGTCATCAGGGAGGAGTTCTTCTCCAAGATGACGAACCCAGTCAAGATTATCGGATTCATCGGCAAGGATCACTGCCAGTACTGTGACCAGCTGAAGCAGCTCGTCCAGGAACTCTCAGAGCTCAGCGACAAGCTCAGCTACGAGTTCTATGACTTCGACAGTGAGGATGGCAGGAAGCTCGCCGAGCAGTATGGTATCGACCGCGCCCCGGCTATTACCATAACCCAGGACGGCAAGGACATGGGCGTAAGGTTCTTCGGCCTTCCTGCCGGCCACGAGTTCGGTGCCTTCCTTGAGGACATCGTCGATGTCAGCAACGCCCAGACTGACCTCATGCCTGATACGAAGGAGGAGCTTGCCAAGGTCGACAGGGACGTCAGGATACTCGTCTTCGTCACCCCGACCTGCCCATACTGCCCGCTCGCGGTCAGGATGGCCCACAAGTTCGCCATCGAGAACACCAACGCCGGCAAGGGCAAGATCAGGGGAGACATGGTTGAGGCCATCGAGTATCCGGAATGGGCTGACCAGTACAGCGTCATGGCCGTCCCGAAGATCGTCATCCAGGTGGACGGCGAGGACAAGGTTCAGTTCGAGGGAGCTTACCCGGAGAAGATGTTCATGGAGAAGCTTTTGGCTGCCCTCGAGTGAGGGCGATTTTGTTCCTTTTCTGTTTCTTTGGGTTTCATAGTGCCTTCCACTTAACGCTAATTTGCTGCGATTTCCCTCCAGATCTATCTTTGCACAATTAGATTATTGGTTTATTGTAGAATTATGTAATTAATTCCTTCCCAGAAGAACTTCTAGAATTCTCCTAGAGTCTTATTGCAACCATTGGTTGGAGCAACACTTGGGAAGGTGAGTATCCCCGTTTCAATTCTCCTAGAGTCTTATTGCAACAAGGCTACGAGGCAAAGTATAAAGTGGAAGTCAGTAAGTTTCAATTCTCCTAGAGTCTTATTGCAACCCAAACATTTCCATCCACCTCCATCTTTTTGCTTTTTGTTTCAATTCTCCTAGAGTCTTATTGCAACTTGAAGAGATAACTACAGACATGGAGATGTTAGGGGTAGTTTCAATTCTCCTAGAGTCTTATTGCAACATATCGCCGCCCCATTCGACGACATAAGGGCGTATAAAGTTTCAATTCTCCTAGAGTCTTATTGCAACGAGGGAGAGCCATGAACACCTTCGGTCATTTTTTTGTGGGTTTCAATTCTCCTAGAGTCTTATTGCAACCCCGATGTCGGTCAGGTCAGCAGCCCCGATGTCGTGTTTCAATTCTCCTAGAGTCTTATTGCAACGCACTCGGTTGATGGATTCGCCGAGCTCATGGCCGACATGTTTCAATTCTCCTAGAGTCTTATTGCAACCTTGGAAATCTCCATTATGGGTTGATTGTAGTATTCAGTTTCAATTCTCCTAGAGTCTTATTGCAACCCGTTCGTGGTGTTCTTGAAGAGGCCCTTAATGAGTAGTTTCAATTCTCCTAGAGTCTTATTGCAACTGAGGTCGAGCTCGCCGACGAGGCGGTCATTAAGTCTTGTTTCAATTCTCCTAGAGTCTTATTGCAACGCTACTACGACCGCAGGGATGGCTTTGCCGTGGAATTCGTTTCAATTCTCCTAGAGTCTTATTGCAACCGGGCCTCACCTCCATAGTACGCTTTTTCGATAGTTACGTTTCAATTCTCCTAGAGTCTTATTGCAACGCGCTGGAAGCCGCCCGATACGTCTATGGCCCAATAGTTTCAATTCTCCTAGAGTCTTATTGCAACAGTTCCTGCTCCCACTTCTTGAGCCGGGCCTCGCGCTGTTTCAATTCTCCTAGAGTCTTATTGCAACAGAACTCACCCGCGACCGCCTTCGGGTCCTTCCTCTTGTTTCAATTCTCCTAGAGTCTTATTGCAACATGCTAGTATTCCTGCAAAGTTTATAAACACAGAATAGTTTCAATTCTCCTAGAGTCTTATTGCAACCTGCTTATTGGGGCTGCTGGGGCTGCCCTGGTTCTAGGTTTCAATTCTCCTAGAGTCTTATTGCAACGGCCGGTAGTCTCCAGATCCAGGACTATCTCTCCCTCGTTTCAATTCTCCTAGAGTCTTATTGCAACCTGTCCAGCAGGTCTTTCACCGTACCCTGCACAAACAGGTTTCAATTCTCCTAGAGTCTTATTGCAACGCGAGATATGCCAGGACAAGGCCGAACGCAGCCGCGAGTTTCAATTCTCCTAGAGTCTTATTGCAACACCCCTTCGTCGTCCTCGCTTTCGCTTTCGAGGGTCGTTTCAATTCTCCTAGAGTCTTATTGCAACAGGATGGCGTCGGAGTTTAAGGCGGTGGTGAGCCGTGTTTCAATTCTCCTAGAGTCTTATTGCAACGAGATGCTAAAGGGAAAGGCCCCTGAACTCGCCGCGAAGTTTCAATTCTCCTAGAGTCTTATTGCAACAGGGCGGCTTTTTCCTTCTTCTGCCTAACAAAAGATTATGAGAGCTTAGTTTTTATAAGCCTTTCTCCGGAGGTCTGCTAATGCGTATCTATGTGGCCTTGGAAATCTCCGGATTAAAATGATCAATTGGAGAATAGAAAGCTCCAAGACGTCTTTCTGGTGTTGTGTGTGGTAATCCTTGCAAGTTCCGGAGGATAGAGATCGCTGTGATTGACTTAACGAGCAATTGGACCCTTTGGGTTATAAAAACGCCGAGTTTAAACAGGTTGCTAACTTTTTGGGGGCCCATGAAGTTTCATCTTAACTTTCAGAAAAATTTCGTTACATCAAATATCTTTGATGCAACATTAAGTTTGATAATTACTTTATGTTACTAAAGACTTCCCATCCGACGACAGTGCCATGTTTTTCCTTTTAAATCCTCAGAGTACGCCAGTTCCAAAATGTGCCCCTCCAAACTTGATACTGCCTTCCAAAATCCCTAAAAGACCTTATTCAGTATTTCTTTTAGGTGAGCTCATGTACGTGGTCATCGTCTACGATGTGGCCGTTGAACGGGTGAACAAAGTCAAGAAGTTCCTACGCCGGCATCTCCACTGGGTTCAGAACAGCGTCTTCGAGGGTGAGGTAACCCTCGCCGAGTTCGAGCGCATAAAAGCCGGTCTGCTCGATCTGATTGATGAAGACGAAGACTCCGTGGTCATTTACAAGCTCCGTTCGATGCCAAAAAGGGAAGTGCTGGGAATGGAAAAGAACCCTCTGGAGGACATCATTTAGACTCAACGGCCTCACATATGGGTCTAAAGAGGCATCCTCCACATTCCCGCTTTCCGTAGCGGGGCTTTATCCACTCTGGGAAACTGCCGGATTCGAGCTGCCTCACACCTTCAATAACCACCTTGGCCCTTCTGAGTATCCTTTGAAAGGCCTTTTTGTCCCTTTCTACGGGGAACGGCTTGAAGCTTAGACCATTTCGGTCAAAGACATAGATGTAGCCCAGTTTCTTGTCCATCATGTTAAGATATGCGTTGAGCTGCTCCTTTGCAAGCTTTGGGGGTTCGTTCATCTCGTCCGGTGTCTTTGGACTGCTCTCGTCCTCTCCGTTGAATCCTTTGAACTTGAACTCAAGTGGATAATTCCCCTTTACTGCGTCCACCCTGCCTACGAGCTTCCATCCGTCCTCTAGGGGATACTCAACGGTAACCTCAAACTCTATGTCTTCGCTACTGAGCGCATTGCCGAGCCATTCATGGAGAACACTCCCCACGAGCATTTCGCCCGTCCTCTCGTACTTGAATGTGCCCAGGTAGATGGAAAGTGCAGCCTTTCTCAGGCAGTAGCTTAGAGATGTCACCCATATCTTCCGCTCAGGGGTCTTTCCCACTATCGCGTTCCGAATCCTCTCGTTAAACTCCTCAATCTCTTCGGGATACCCCATCTCATCCACCTCAGAACCACGCTACCAGCGGCTGGTGATTTCTGCTACGAAACTTGGAACAGGGCAGATTTGATGACTAGATGTCTTCTCCAGTAAGGTGGTTTTTCGGCACCGTATCCAATTTTGGAGTCTAAGAGGGAAAATTTCCTGTATTGGGTCATTCTTCGTGATCCTTTTACTAGCTCTGCGATTTTTTCTGGAGACCATGGCCTCCAAGTTTCCAAGAATTTTTTGTTATGGATAATATACTCAGAAGTTATTGCACTTCTACTATTGCGGTCTAGGGGATAGATATGGTAATCCAAAAGATCCCCCCACCCCATATTGCGTTTTTTACCCATACCAAACTTCCTCAAGATAGAAAGCAGTTCTTCAAGCTTCTCTTTAGATGTTCCTTCAACAACTGAAACCCACATTAAATTGGGAGTGTGTATTTTAACCAAATAATCAACGGCCTTATACGGGCCACTTTGAGAACTTGGAAGCGCTTTGATTTTTCTTGTGAGCTCAATGCCCAGAGACTTACGTAGAATCTCGACTTTAATAATGTCATCTCGTCGCCCAAGCCGAAGCAATATCTGAGAGGATTCCATCCGTCTAGGATACTGACTTTGTGAAAGCTCATAATGAGCCTTGATACCAACGGTAAATATTGCTTTAAAGCCCATTGGAGTCGTTACTACGAGGTTCTTGCCATCCATAATGGTGGGTAACAGGTAAGAACTCTGGATTTTAGATCTCCATTCGACTTCTTTTGAAGTCAACATGTCTTCTAATATTGCATCCTCCAATCCGAATCGGTGGATAGTTTAATTTTGTAGTATTCTGCGAATGCCAATGCACCATCCAAGGGCGTTAGTTCTTGGGAAAGTTCATTAGGATTAGAAAGGGATAATGAAAGAGGATAAGTCCTGAATTTTAGAGTCACCAAGTACATTACTGCAACCTCCTATGATCTATTTCAAATTATTGAGCTTTTGGGGCCTGCTCACTAGTCTCTGAATCATTATGGGACTTTTTGAAAAAGTCGTTGGGGTTAGTCTTCAGTGCGGTTAGTATGCTGTCTAGGTTATCCTTGATGTAATCATCGTAAGCTTTGATGAATTTGTCTGTTGAAACTCCTTGAATGTCGACTTTTACCTTACCAAGTCCCCCTGCAACACGGCCACCAACTTTGTTCAAGCGTTTAAGGGTCTTTAGAACAAGCCCCCACTCAGCGTCAGTCATTGGTATTACATCCTCGATGTAGCTGTAGAATACTGTACCTGGCACGACCACTTGTCGATACAGTCTTTGCTGAATTGCACTATCACTCGCTTTTGCTTCTTCAGGATCACCTTCAACATCCAAGAGTTCTCTCAACTGCATTACTTTGTTAGTATCATCCTTGCGGGTTATTAAGACTGAAGAATGGGTAATCTCTTGTAAAGAGGGAGTGTTTCCTTCTGGATTAACTCCGAGGTCTATCAGTAGGGATTTGGTCTCCTCTGTAAGTGGATATCCAATACCCACTTTGATTTTCCCGGGTATAATTATTTTTTTGAGGGCAACGCCCATTATCGAAAGTGGCAGGAGGGGATAGATGTAGGTGTCCATGATTTCTTTGATATTGGGGGTACTTCCTCCCTTTTCTTCACCGCTGAGTATGCCCCCGCTAAAGAGCGACAAGAGTGTCCCAATGTTGGCGGTTAGAGAATCGTAATCTGCTAAATCTTTTTTGTCCTCACCCCCATTATGATTTTTGCCCTTGGCTACGATGGTGGATTTCACATCTTCAAGGAACTGGAGTGCCATCTGATCTCTTAAAACTCCTCTAAGGCTGTTACCAGGAAGTATTGGAACATCAATGGCCGTACCATCCTCCTTTACTATGGGCAATGAATAGAGTAAGGTTTCTATGCCTATGGACTCGTATCCTACACTTATGGGCTCAAGAGCTTTCATTTTTAATATTACTTTCATTTTTTGTCACCTCCTAGTCCTTCAACATAGGCAGCGTATAGAACTGTGCTTAAGTAGGGGTAGTCTTTTAAGAATTGAAGAACGTCCTTTTCTTGCTTTTTTGCCACTAGATAGATTTTTCTAAACTTTTTGCCCTTTTCCTTAGAAACAAAAAGAGAATCTCCAGCTATCTGGCTTAGCAGTTTTTCAACAAATTCGTTAAGGTTGTTTGAACTCTTAGCTACTACTGCTATCCTCTTTGCTAGGATCGAGTATTTCTTTCTGTGTACTTTGTCCCCCATTGAACTCCAGTCCACGAGGCCATCTATAGCTCCCAACAGGGAAACAACCAAATCTTCAACCTTTTCGTTTTCTTGCACGAGAGACACCTCCTTTTCGTATCTCAACGTTTGGAACACCAAAAACTGGAGAGTATACATTCCTAATTTTTTGAAGGAGGTGTATACCAGTACTCGGGTGTGAAATGTAAAATCGTCTCATTGCTGAAAACTCCTCAGGAGTTAAGTCCTTTTCACTACCCGGAAACACGATATTGGAATGAAGGCCACTTTGAAGAACAAACTTCTTCTTTGGATGTCGGAGAGCAACCGTCAAGACCTGTGGAATTAGGTCAGCCACATATGGATAAAACAATACCTTGGGATTTAAATAGAACTTCACTACCCATTCTTTCCTTTTTGTTATTTTCTGCAATTCCTTGGAGTTGTGTAGAGAATAATAGATCTCACTGAGCAACTCTAACCAGATCTTAGATGAGATACTTTTCATAAAATGCTCTTTTCCAAAGATTGGAATACTATGAATCAGGTGGTAATCCTCTAATAACGCCTCTTGAACTATATGTTTGTTCATTCCAGAGCCTCTGAAAAGCTCTTCAATCTCGAATCCTAACTTACATACAGGGCATACGCTTGTTCCACAAGTTAAAAGTAACCAGGTGTCTGTGAACTTAGCTTTCAGGATACTACTAACTTTTTCGTGACTCTCAATTGGCTCTCCGGGTTCCCCACAGAGAGCACATAACTCGTCACTATGAAGGTCACTACTTAGAGATTTTACAACTTTGTCTAAGTCCACATACTCAAATGCATTCTTTCGCTTTTTCTCGGACAAAGATTGCTTTAGGTCGCTGAGCACATCATCAAGGAGATACTCTAAGGACAACGAACCAAACCCGGCATCCACATAGAGCAAATATGCATCCTGAGATCCAGTGAGATATACTGTGGACAAGGCCTTTCCAAAGGGGACTTTGACTCCACGGATAGCCTTTGCCTTTGTATCCACATCGAGCACTACTTCTGTTCCCTCGTAGTATTCAAAGTAGAAAGCATCCTTATGGAATCGGGATGGAAGAGGTATTACCATCATGTTGTCTTTAACCTCAATTCTCCAGTCATTCTCTTTTATTATCCTTCCAGCGTCTTCGAGGGTGTCAGCACTATTAACTGGCCTGTACTCGTAACGTATTCTTGAAACACCCAGAATTTTCTGAAATCTCTCTGAGTATTTTTCACTCAATGTCTTGGCGAGCTTCTCTTTTAGGAGGGCTAAGATGAACATCCTGTACTTTCCTAGGACTCGTAAATGATGAACCACAGTATATTCTCTCTGAGTTGGCAAAATAAACGGAACACTCGTTTCTAATGTGGATATAAGCTCGCTATTCTCAATCTGGCATATTTCATTACAGTTTTTCCTTTTGTGGTGCCATTGTGAGATGTTAGCAACGTTAGAGATATTGGTTGAGTCATCGAACTCAGATAATAATTGTGAATACAGATCAGGATCTGTTATGAAATGATACCATTTGCCATTTTTGAAATCAAACACTGGCTTAAAATAGTCGTGAATTAATGCCGCCAAAACCACATCCGGAGAGTTAAATTTCAGAGAAGCCGTAGCAACGGCGATCAGATGGTGAGTTAGCTCATCCAAGTGAGGTAAACCACTTATTGGGTCAGTTCTGGCTATTGTGCCTTTGATTAGAGCAGAATTGGGCTCAGAACTTGAAGTCTCTATAAGTTGCATGGTTGAATGCTTGTTAGATTTACTTCTTGATTTACGAGGCGTTGGCCTTCCAAAGTTTTCAAAATACACATCAAGGGACCTTTCCTTCCCGATCTCTTTCACCTCCTTTCCAGCGCCTTTTTACTTTTGACTTTCGCCTCTCATCAACCTTCACCATCCCAAATCCGATCGAGTTCTTCTCTCCGAAGCCGGCCTGGTAGCCAACCCTCAGCAGACCCTCGTCGCCGTAGGCCCTAAAGACAAGATGCCACGCGATCTGGAATATCCCCGGCTTGACCTCAAAGCGCTTGGGCTTGGCGTTGAGGACCTTCATCTCAAACTCTTCTGGCGGCTTGCTCCCGTGCAGGATAACATATTTCTCGCGCAGATTCTCTTTGATCAGCTCGTAGAACTCCGGCTCGTTGGGGCCAAGGTCATAGCTCCTCGGCTTCCCGAACTGGATCCTCTTGGTTGTCACGGCTATCGGTGAGAGGGTTACGAACTTCTTTCCACTCAGCTTTCGCGGCTCGGCGAGAGCTTGGACTTCCTCGACCGTGAACTTCTCGCCCCAGAGTTCTACCTCAGGATTCTGGAGCAGGCCGCCGATGAAGGCTTCAGCAATCTCGGCGATGGGCGTCGAGAAGTAGAAAAAGCCACGCTTGTAGCCCAGCAGAGAGCTCTTGTCCTCAGCCAGCTCGCGCCTTTCTGCCATGAAGAGAGAATACGTGAACAGCTTCGGAACCTTGGGGGCGTGGAGACGTAGGCTGAGGTCAGGGTTTACGCGCTGGATGCGCCTGTATATCAAACCTTGGAGCTTGTGCTGGTGGTTGAAGGGTATTCGGAACGGTTCATTCTCCGGGCGGAGTCTTATTGCAAAGCGCACGGTATCACCTCATCCATTGGTACAATAAAATATACAGACGCACGGAAAGATACGACTTCAAACCTTATAACTTTTTCTCACGGTTTGGAGTACAAAGAGAAGTTCACCGAAAACTCTTCCACTCAAACAAAACATGAGTAATAGAAGAAAAGGGCCGAAAGCTCAGAGAAGCATCCTCGCGTCAACGGCAACCGCGCTGTCCTCGTAGGCGAAGATCGGGTTGATGTCGAGCTCCTTGATCTCCGGAAGCTCAAGGGCGAGCTCGCCGACCTTGACGATTATGTCCGCGAGAGTATCGATGTCCACCGGCTTCTCACCACGGGCTCCGGCGAGGATCGGGTAAGCCTTGATCTCCTTTATCATGTCGAGGGCTTCCTCCTTGGTTATCGGGGCAACACGGAAGCTGACATCCTTAAGGATCTCAACAAAAATTCCACCGAGACCGAACATGATGGCCGGGCCGAACTGTGGGTCGCGGATCATACCGACGATGACCTCCTTGCCGAGCGGGAGCATCTTGTAGACGATGACGCCCCAGAGGTCGGCGTCCGGCTTGTAGTTCTTAGCGTTCTCCATGATGGTTCTGAAGGCCTGTCTGGCCTCCTCATCGTTCTTGATGTTGACCTTAACTCCACCCGCGTCGCTCTTGTGGATGATCTGCGGAGAAACGATCTTCATAACGACCGGATAGCCGATTTCCCTTGCGAACTGAACGGCCTCCTCCTCGTTGGTGGCGACTTTGAAGTCCGGAACGGGGACACCGTAGAGCTTGAGTATCTCCTTGGCTTCCGGCTCGACGAGCTGCCTGTTTTCAGCCTTCGCCTTCTCGATTATCTCCCTAGCCTTTGCAATCCTGTCCATACCAATCACCTCATCAGCTTGACAGTTGTGAATCTCTCGGGAGAGTTAAAAGGGTTTCCATTTGCCAACCTTTCGTTATCGGCTCGGTTTGAAGCGATAACCGGGGTATAAATACTATGCCGCCGAAAGGGATATAGGTGATTGCGATGAATAGAAAAATGATCGCTGGACTCGGAGGAATTTTAATTCTGATTCTGGCGGTTTTCTCGTTTCAGGGGGAGAAGGCCATGGATGCCAACACCACGGTTGTCCTCTACAATTCTGTCCGGATTGGGGTTATTGAAGAGACCATTGAGCTCGACCTGAATGAGGGGATTAACGATGTTCCCCTTGAGGAACTGGCCGGGCTGAACATAGCAGAGGTCACGATAAGGCCTCTCGACGAGGGAGTTAGAGTCTTAGGGATTTTCAGTAAGAGCTCCACTGGAGACGTTTACAGCGCCAACGTTGGAAGCGATGTTGAGGTCAAGCTGGGGAGCGGCGATACCGTTACCGGAAAGTTCCTTGGCATCAAGAACGGCAAGCTTGCCATTCAGGGCGATGCATACTACCTTATTAACCCGAACGAGGTGGTTTACTTCAAAGCTGAGACCTGGGGGGCCTTGAGCGTTTATGCTGCTATTCAGGCTGATGCAGCCGGCAAGTA
Organism: Thermococcus onnurineus NA1; assembly: GCF_000018365.1. Classification (NCBI taxonomy): domain Archaea; kingdom Methanobacteriati; phylum Methanobacteriota; class Thermococci; order Thermococcales; family Thermococcaceae; genus Thermococcus; species Thermococcus onnurineus. The sequence goes on from NC_011529.1 coordinate 303,561, forward strand.
CCGCTTCGACGTAATATACCGTGTGGCAAACATGAGCTGGTCCTCTCGCTACAAGCTCTACATTGGGGATACCGCCAAGCTCTACGGTTATATCGTGATAGACAACCCCACTGCCCAGGCTTTTGAGGGTGCGAGGGTTCTCCTCGTTGCCGGTGATGTTCAGCTTTATCAGCAGGCCTTCCCGCAGCCGAGGGTTCTCTACGAAAAGGCCGAGATTGGTGTGGTAGAGCCGGGTGAACCTGAGAAGATAGAGGCATTTTATCTGTACAAGCTCGGTATAGTCGACCTGAGCCCTTCGAGCAAAATGGTCTTCCCGTACATCAGCTTCGAGGCCCCCTTCGAGAGGGAGTACCTCTACGAGAGCTACACATACTGTGGAGAGGGTGCAGTTTACGAGTCAATCTCCTTTAAGACGGATGACGTTCTTCCGGCTGGAGTCGTTGAGATTTACAGGGAGACCGAAGACGGGACGCTCTTGATAGGTGAGAGAATGATAGAGCACACGCCTGAGGGCGACATGCTCAGAATAGGGATCGGCAGAGACTACGACCTGAAGGGAAGCACCGTTCTCCTCGAGGAGAGGCACGCAGAGAGCTACTACTATTACAAGGTGAAGGTCACGCTCGAGAACTTCGGGGAAAAGACGAAAACCATAATAGCTAGGCACTACAAGTGGGGCAAGATAATTAGCTCGAGCATCGAGCCGATAAGCGAAAGGGCCAACTACGTCGAGTTCAAGGTTACGCTGAAGCCGGGAGAAAGGAAAGAGATAACCTCTGACTATGAGAGCCGCTATTAGGACTTCCTCAGCGTTATCTCGAACCTTTTTTCTCCTTTTGTCACGTCCAGCACGAGGCCCTTGTCGTAGTCTATGAACTTAGTCCCAACGAGGGCGTAGCCTTCCTCCTTGAGGAACTCCACCATCTTCAGTCCAAGCTCATCGAACAGCTCCGCAGCCATTGTGGCCATACTGGGATCTTTTATGCCCAGCTCGTCGTGATACTTCCTTGCAAGTTCAAAAACGTCCATAACTCACCACCATATTTACTCCTCGCGAAGGGATAAAACAGTTGCGGTCGAAAGGCTTAAAACTGCCAACAATTACCACATTAAGAAGTGGTGAACATGGAAGAAAAGACCCTTAAGAAAGGGGAGCGATATTACAAAGCTGGAAAGGTTCTCTGGGTGGTTAAACAGGGGGATACTCTCTTCTCCAAGGTTCTCGGTACTTATCCCTATTACGCTGAACTCACCCTCTCAACCGGCGAAAACCGTTGCACCTGCCCTCTCGGAGGGGACTGCAAACACGTCGCTGCCACGCTGAAGGCCTATGAGAACGGCTTCTACTTTGAAGCCCTGGAAAAGCACGCCGAACTCTACCCCGAGGCGGTGGCGATGGAGTTCCTCGCCGAAGTCCCCGAGCTGGCCCTCGACGTAACTCTGAAGGAGCTCCGCTTCGCCATGAGCACCGATGAGAGCGGCAGTGAAGCGGCGAGGATCTTCCGGAGGGCACTGAAGCTCGTAGGGATTACCAAACGGACCGAAGCCCTTCACGTCCTCGAGGAGGTTCTCGACGAGTACGGGCACATCTTCAGCGATTATGAACTCGCTTTAAAGCTGGAGGATGAGCTGAGGGAGCTTGAGGCCGGTCTCTAAAAAGCCTTATAAATCCCCCAAACACCAAATAGAGACTTAGAGGGTGGGAAAATGAAGGCCGTTTATCGGGAGATGTGCCCAAACTGCCTCGGTAGAATCTCGGACGAGAGGCTCTGTCTGAAGAATCCCTGTAATGAGTGTCTCGACGAAACCGCTCACGCTGACTCTTATTTTGAGCTCATAACTGCCGTAAGAAATGCCCTTCAGCTGAAGGGCACGCTTAAGGAGTGGGAGAGAATATACGAACTTGAAAGTGGTGTGAGGGAAGTCGAAGCATTCTTCGAGAATGCAACCGGCTTCACCTTCTGGAGCGCCCAAAGGACGTGGGTCAAGAGGCTCCTCAAAGGAAGGAGCTTCTCGATAATAGCTCCGACTGGAATGGGCAAGAGCACCTTTGGCGCTTTCATGGCCCTCTGGCACGCCACCAAGGGCAAGAAGAGCTACATAGTGGTTCCGACTACCCCGCTCGTCATCCAGACTGTCAAGAAAATCCAGGCAATAGCTGAGAAATCAGGCGTCCAAATCAACCTCGCCTACTATCACGGCAACCTACGGAAGAAGGAAAAGGAAGAAATGCTGGCTAAAATCGAGAATGATGACTACCAGATACTCGTAACAAGCGCTCAATGGCTTGCAAGGAACTTCGACGAGAAGCTCAAAGGCAGGCGCTTCGACTTCATATTCGTTGACGACGTCGATGCCTTCCTAAAGGCGAGCAAGAACATAGACCGCTCGCTCCTCCTTCTGGGCTTCACGGAGGAGGTAATTAACAAGGCTTGGGAGATAATAAGACTCAAGAAGAGCATGGCCAAATACATCAACGGCCGTGCTGAGGATAGAGACGAACGCTTGAAGGAGCTCAATAGGGAGATTGAAAAGCTCCAGCGCGAGATCGAGGAGTTTAAAGAGAAGAACGGCGTCGGCATAATGATCATAGCATCAGCCACCGGAAGCGCCCGCGGCGATAGAATAAAGCTCTACCGCGAGCTGCTCGGCTTTGAGGTCGGAAGCGGCCGTTCAGCTTTGAGAAATGTTGTGGATAGTTATCTGATGCCTACCAAGGACATCAAGGAACACGTTGAGGAACTCCTAACCCGGCTCGGAAAGGGTGGAATCATTTTCACACCCATTGACCAGGGACTGGCCTACGCCGAGGAGCTGGTGAACTATCTAAGGGGGAAGGGCTTCCGCATCGAGCTGGTCTCTTCAAAGAACAAGAAGGCGATAGAGAGGTTTGAGAAAGGCGAGGCTGACTACCTCATCGGCTCGGCCACATACTACGGCTCCCTCGTTAGGGGTCTTGATATGCCACATCTCATACGTTACGCGGTTTTCACAGGCGTTCCGAAGTTCCGCTTCTCAATAGACCTTGAGAGGCCGACTATCTACCGTGCGCTTGGTCTGCTGACAGAGGTGATGGACTTTCTGAATGACGAGCAGAGGAGAGAAGCAGAAAAGCTCCACGCGAGACTTAGAAGGCTCATAAGGAACATCCCTCAGTTCGAGCTCCTCAAGATTGAGGAAGCTTTGGCCGAAGGCCTTCCGATAGACAACTCCTTCCACAACCACGTTCTCAACGTCTTCCGCGAGCTGGTGGAGTTTCTGAGGAAGGTTCTTCGCGACGAAGAAGTCCTCAGGAAGCTTGCCGAAGATCCGTTCATAAGCCTGAAGGAAGAGGGTGGGAAGTGGTACATTGAGATTCCCGACGTGAGAACTTACATACAGGCAACTGGAAGGACCAGCAGACTCTTTGCGGGTGGAATTACCAAGGGTCTCAGCGTCCTCATAGTGGACAACGAGAAAGTCTTCAACGGCTTAGTGAGGCAGATGCGCTGGCGCTTCACGGAGTTCAAGATGACTCCCTTTGAGGAGCTGAACCTCGATGAAATCCTCAGGCAGATAGACGAGGACAGGGAGAAGGTCAGGCTCGTCATGGAGGGCAAGATAAGCGCCAAGGTTAAAGACCTCGTTAAGTCGGCCCTCATGATTGTCGAGAGTCCTAACAAGGCAAGGACGATAGCCAACTTCTTCGGCCAGCCCAGTAAGAGGCGCATTGGAGATTTGGTGGCCTACGAGGTGAGCATAGGCAACAGAATGCTCACCATTCTGGCCAGCGGTGGGCACATGTTCGACCTCGTTACGAACGAAGGCTACCACGGCGTTCTGATTGAGGAAAAAGATGACATGCTCAAGTTCATCCCGGTTTACGACACCATCAAGCGCTGCCGCGACTGTGGACATCAGTTCGTTGACTGGGAGGAGAAAGGCATCTGTCCTCGCTGCGGCTCGACCAACGTCCGCGATGCCCTGGAGAATGTGAAGGCGATGCGCGAGATTGCCCAGGAGGTTGACGAGATACTAATCGCCACGGACCCAGATACCGAGGGAGAGAAAATAGCCTGGGATATCAGGAACGTTCTCTCGCCCTATACACCCAATATCAAGCGCATAGAGTTCCACGAGGTTACGAGGCCAGCCATACTTAGGGCAATTGAAGAGGCGCGCGAGGTAAACGAGGGCCGCGTCAATGCCCAGCTTGTGAGGCGCATAGAGGACAGGTGGATAGGCTTCGAGCTGAGCCAGGAACTCCAGAGGGTCTTCGAGAACCGCAACCTCTCTGCCGGAAGGGTTCAGACTCCTGTTCTTGGGTGGATAATCGAGCGTTATAAGGAGTTCACGGAAAGCGAAACTTACTTCCTTGGTTTGACCCTCGAGAAC